>CBDUSP010000029.1:0-19610 GCA_965370365.1 uncultured bacterium
CGGTTTTTACTCTTTATGGTGTCCAAGCCCTATCAAACCGTAAGAGCATAATAACAGATCTATCATCCTTACTAACAAAGACATAGCACTGAGCACCGCGATCTTAAGAGGTGTATGTGTGTGAGTGAATTGAATGAATTTCCCCATCTGAAAGATCGGGAGTTACCTCCCATCTTGAGCAAAAAGGCGCTTCTAAATGCATTTTTGCAAGCTTAAACCCGCAGCTAAAACGCTTAAAGAAAGAAGGAACGGCAAAAACAAAAGCACAAAAGGTAACAAAGAAAAGAAATCTTCTCATGAACCTATCCGTAAAAAATTTCCAGTCGATTTTTGGTTCTTTTGAGCCGATTTTTAATTTTCTCGAAAGAGGCAATATAACTTATATGACCCTTTTCGAGAAAGTTGAAAATCGGCCAAAATAATCCAAAAATCGACAGAAACTTTTTTGCGGATAGGTTCATTTATTTAAAAATTCAAGGTACGCCTCTCCAAGGGGATAGGAAGGGGCGCCTTTTTTCTCAAAGAGAGAGAGCACTTTTGTTGCCAAAACCTTTCCAAGTTGCACTCCCTCTTGATCAAACGAGTTGATATTCCACATAAACCCTTGGTAGGCGACTTTATGTTCATAAAATGCAAGGAGCGCTCCCAGAGTATATAGATCTAGCCTATCTGCAAGCAAGATCCGATTTGGGCGGTTGCCTGGGAAAAATTTATTTGGGTTGGCATTTTTCGCCCCTGATGCAAGTGCAATTGACTGCGCAAAGAGGTTAGAAAGGAGTTTTTCATGAGACGTTGTCCCTTGAATATCTAAATCCTGAGGATGCTGACTCTTTTTAAATCCGATAAATTCTAGAGGGACAGGATCTGTTCCTTGGTGGATTAGTTGATAAAAGGAGTGTTGTCCATTTGTTCCCGGCTCTCCCCAGATTACCGGTCCTGTAGAAAAATCAGTCGGTGTTCCTGTCTTATCAATCCTCTTCCCATTTGATTCCATATCAAGCTGTTGCAAGTGTGCAGGGAAACGAAGAAGCGCTTGAGCGTAAGGAATGATTGCAACGGTTGGGAGGTGTAAAAAATTTCGGTTCCAAATCCCAAGAAGAGCGGAGGTTAGAGGTAAGTTTTCTCTTATAGGCGCTTTCAATACATGCGCATCCATAGCATGAGCCCCTTTTAGGATTTCTTTAAATCCCTCAAATCCAAGAGCAAACCCAAGCATCACAGCGCCAACCATTGAGGTTGCAGAATATCTTCCTCCTACAAAATTCCAGATATAAAAACTTGCAAGGAACCTTGATGGATCGTCCATTGGGCTTTTCTCTCCTGTGACCGTAACAAAGTGGTCTTTGGAAGTTAACCCCGCTTTTTCCATCCTTTCTCTGACAAACGCCTCGTTTGTCAGCGTCTCTAACGTCCCTCCCGATTTAGAGACAACAACGACGAGCGTTTTTTTCAAATCCACCTGCTCTAAAACGCTATTTGCATCGTCTGGATCGACATTTGAGATAAAGTGAATATTCCTTCCCGGCTTTTTAAACGCCTCAGCTGCGATATAAAGTGCTCTTGGCCCTAGATCTGAGCCCCCAATTCCAACTTGAATGAGATCTGTAAATTTCCCTTCAATGTTCGATAAGAACTTCTCAAGCTTTTCAAGTTCTCTTTTCGCTTTCCCAGATGCCTCAGCTGCGGCTTTCTCTTTTTGAGGATTTTCAAATTGATCGCGCATGGCAGTGTGTAAGACGGAGCGATTTTCACTCTCTGCGCCTTCAATCTTATTGATCACCATCCCCTCTTGCATGGCCTGCATTTTTTTATTTACATCGGCCTCATCAGCTAAATCATAGAGGGCATCGAGAACATCTTTGTTCACCCTTTCAGAGCCAAAGAGAAAGTGGAAACCACCTCCTGAAAGGCTCATCTCACGAACACGCTCTGGAGTAAATACCCCGTCAGCTGATAAATCAACAGGAGAGGAGCTAAGCTCTTTTAGTTTTTGGACTGCTTTCATTTGGGTAAACATATTTTGATATCCTCTTTTAGGAGACACTTCAACAACTCATTCGCCCGTACTTCGGCCAAAATTCACCGAAAAAGTTAATTTTCGATCTCCAAATTAACTTTTTCGGCGCTTTTGATCCGAATCCCGGGCAAAGCAGTTATTGAAGTGTCTCCTTTATCTGCATCATTCAGGCTTTCAAAATATTGTTCAAGTTTGTTCTTACGCTTGTAAAAAAAAGGAAGGTCAGATAAATTTGTCGTTAATTTTCACGGGGTATAGCGCAGCTTGGCTAGCGCGACTGGTTTGGGACCAGTAGGTCGGGGGTTCAAATCCCTCTACCCCGATACTTTTCCTCCTGTCGCCTCAAACCCTTTGACTTTTCGCTGCCCATGCTTTGAGACCACCTCTTCAAGAACGTGGAGTTCATCAACACCTTCCCAGTCCTCGTTTAAAAAAGCCTCTGAAATCACTCGGAATGGCTTTTCTATCCTATCCAACCGCGTTTGTAATTTTTCAAGAATATCTAAAGAACACATCTTCTCAAGAGGAAAGCAAAGCGCTCGAGGGGGCTTTTCAGATGGGCGCATCCCACTAGAGCCATCCCAAAGAAGCGCGGATGTAAAGGGAAGGTCTTTGATTGCTACTTGAAAGTGCTCAAACCTCTCTCGAGAAAGGAGCTGATGCTTTTCTGCCAAAGAGCCCTTGATTGCTGCATCAAGGAAAAGAAATACCGGGAGCTCGTCCGGCAGGCTAAAGACGAGCATCTGAAAATAGTGTACAAATGCATCTGCCGTAAAGAGCCGAAGCAAATGAGGCGTTGATTCTTTCCCCTTTTTCCAAGTCTCTAGATTCTCAAGCTGGTTTTCCGTCCATGAAAAGCTGGAAGAAAAATCAGCGGATCCTCGATATAAAACAGCCCCTTTTGTTCTCTCTTGGAAGTTAGGCCACAGCTCTTTTGTAAACTTTTGCAAAGCCATTTTAAGAGACTCAAAATGCATGGCATCATCGATTGGGAAAAAGGGATCTTCAAGACCAAGATCAAAGTGCCAAAGAATTTGGCCCTCTTCTGGAACTTTGATCTCCCAATCTAAAGCGCTCGATGGCTTGCAAGGAAGCGATATCACCTAAACTACCTCAAACTGAAGGGAATAGATCTTTCTTCCTTTGGATTTCCAAAGATCATGAAAATAGGAGCTTCCGTAATCAGGTAAATCGGTTGCAAAATGCGGCTCTGGAAGCAATGATTTCCAAGAAGATAAAGGAGCAATTTCTTTCAGCATTCGGTTTACATAAGGAAAATCGTCTGTATTAAAAAATGCGTTTGCCTTATCGGTCATGATCTTTTCTAATTCGAGTAAAAACTCCGAGCGAATGAGGCGATGCTTTGCATGGCGGAGCTTGGGCCATGGATCTGGGAAATTCACAAAAACCTTCGAAACAGATTTTGGAGGAACGTAATAACGAGAAAAAGTAAGTGCTTCTCCACAGACAACAAAAAGATTCGGGAGTTCCTCCTGATGGATTTTCTTCCAAATTTTCCGCGCACGATCAAATTTTTTCTCGACAGCAACCCAATTGATATCGGGATTTTCTTTGGCTCGATTCAGGATCCACTGGCCATTACCGCTACAGTATTCAATGACTACCGGATGGTCATTTTCAAAGAAAGAGACTTTGACCCATTTTCCATGATCGTCATAATGCGAGGGAATATACAAACAGCGATTCAAGAAGACAGGGCGCCTGTCTTCCCAGGTAAAGGGAATTCTTAAACTTGAAGTCTTTTTCATAGAGGAACATTATAAAGGATATTGCACAATTCGATAAAGAGTTGGTATACACTAAGGGATTACCGGAGTCATTTTTTATGAAATTTTTTGTTCTGTTCATCGCAGTTTTCACTCAAGCATTTGGAGACTCTACGAATGCAGCAACGATGCACCTGATTGATTTTAAAAAAATCTTTTTCTCCTCACCACTTATCTACTCCTTTCTTTCTTTAATGAGCATTTCTGCACTCTCCATTTGGATCTATAGCCTTGTGACAATTCGCGGAAAAGAAATGATCCCCGGGGCTTTTTCTGCCAAAGTCAGAACTCTTTTGCTCTCCCGTGATTACGTTCAAGCAGAAAGCTATTGCAAAAGTGATTCGGGCCTCTTGGCATCTCTTATTCATGTAGGTCTAACAACCCGAAACTTTGGCCCGCAGGTCATGGTTGATTCAATGAAATCGGAAGGGAAAAGAGTCTCCACTCCCCTATGGCAAAGACTTTCCCTTTTAAATGATATTGCGATCGTAGCTCCAATGATCGGGCTTTTGGGAACAGTGATTGGGATGTTCTATGCATTTTATGATGTGAACCGATCGGTAGAAAGCATCAATACCCTTTTTGACGGGCTTGGCATTGCCGTTGGAACCACAGTGTTTGGTCTTATCGTTGCCATTTTAGCGATGCTTTTTTCAACGAGCTTAAAATTTCGCCTTGTCAAAACAATGAGCCAATTAGAAAACGAGTCTGTCTCGCTCAGCTCCCTGATTGAAACGGAGTCTAAGTAAGCCATGGATCTGACTCCCCACGAAGAGCTAAAGCCTGAAAACCGCTTTAACGCAACTCCAATGATCGACTTTCTCTTTCTCATGCTCGCTTTGTTTGCGACCCTTGCAATCTCCAGAAAAGCCCTTTATGACTCAGAGATTAAGTTAGCGGAACTCACTCCTGGTGCTGATGATACAAACATCCAACCAGGCGCAGAAATCCAACAAGTGAATCTCTCTGTAAATGATCATGGGGGCTATAAGTGGATGACCGAATTTCAAGAGGTCTCCATGGATAGCGTCCAAGAGATTCAAGAAGAGCTATCAAGGCAATATCAAATTGGCGCTCTTTTGCAGGATAAATCAAAGACAGAAGTTCTTCTGCACATCGATCAAAATGCTCCTTGGAAGCCGATTGCGGATCTTATTTTCGGGATTCGAGAAATTGGGTTTTCTGCACACCCAGTCTATGAGCCAAAAGAAAAAGATTAAATACCCTCTTTCAACTTCGCTAAAACAAGGCTAATCGCGCATTGATTGTATCCCCCTTCGGGAATAATCACATCTGCATATTTTTTGCTTGGATTCACGAAGGCATCATGCATTGGTTTTACAGTCTTTAAATATTGTTCTTTTGTACTGTTGAAATCAAGAGAGCGTTCTTTCATATCTCGCTCGATGCGACGAAGAATCCGAATATCGTCGTCTGTATCGACAAAGAGTTTAAGATCAAAAAGATCTCTTATTTCAGGAACCGTTAAAAGGAGAATCCCCTCCACCAAAACTACTTGCGCGGGGTCAATTCGCTCTGTTTTTTGTTCACGGGTACACGTGTGAAAACTATAGGTCGGGGACTCAATAGATAGACCCTTTTTTAAATCCATTAAATGTTCTCTGAGGAGGGAGAATTCGATAGAATCAGGATGGTCGAAATTCGTGCATCTCCTCTCTTCGAATGGCAAATGAGAAAGATCTTTATAATACGAGTCCTGGCTAATCAATAAAGAGCCTGGCAACTCCTGATGCAGTTTCTCTGCAAGCGTTGTCTTTCCAGACCCTGTACCCCCTGCAATCCCAACCACAACCATCGCTTTAGCAACAGCAGATATCGAAAAAAAACAAAAAACAAAAAATGTTCTCATCATTACCTCTCTATAAAAACATGAAGGGGGAAGATATTTCTCTCCAAGATAAATATCAATCGATTTTTGAGTTGATTGAGATATAGGCGGTCTCAAAGCTGCCGAAAGAAGAACATTGCAGATAAGCCGATAAAAGCTTTAAACTTCTCGTATACCCAAATCAATTCCAAGTTTTGAATTGATTTGGGTATATATGCCCAGGTGGTGAAATTGGTAGACACACCAGATTTAGGTTCTGGGACCGTAAGGTAGTGCAGGTTCGAGTCCTGTCTTGGGCAATTATATATAGTAGTTTACAGCAAAAACCGCACTCCAGAAACGGACTGCATTTCTTCCAGCAACAGAAAACCAACTTCCCCCAATAATCCCCAAATTCTCTGAGAAGTTATATTCAACGGCAGGAGCAATTGTGAATCTGCGAGAAAAGGGGAATCCCAAAAGAGCCTCCTCCCCTTCCTCGTTTTTTCCAGCCTTTCCTGAAACGCGCGTTTTCTTGCGCCACCTTCCTGTAAAGTCGCAGGCAAGGACCCATCTTTTTGTGAGTGTTAGCTCAAGACCAACCGTAGTTAAAAAATTTTGTCCCGGAAAGACCCTTGCGTTTGTTCCCCTGCCGCCCCCAAAACTACTTAATCCTTTTACATGGACTGGAGCTGGGAATTCATATTGAAAAAAGGCCCTAGCAATGAGAAAATTTGGGCCTTGAATGTGAAAGAACTGTTGAATGGTCACAGCTGGTGCCGTTCGAAAAGAGCCTGTTCCTCCGATATCTGTTCCCCTCCTATTGGGGTTTAAATTGCGATACTTTCCTGTTGGGAACGTCTCATAGACGGAAAAGAGGACAAACGGGATCTTACTATTGATGTGAGAAGGAGCAAGAATCCGAAAATCCAAGGCAACGGGAAGGTCCTCAAAAACTAAGCCCGATTGTCCTTTGAAAGAATTACGCGTAAGCGCGGGAAGCAGCTGAATATCCATCCAGGAGTTCAGACCAATTTGTATAACCGGCAAAAGCGTATATTGCCAAAACGTATCGGTCTTTATGACATTGCCACTTGCATCATAGAGTCCCGTATTTGCTTTTACTATGATGAAAGGCTCAATATTTGCATGTCCGCCTGGAACAACAGCACCACTAGGGGTCAAAAGAGGGCCTGTATGCCAAGGATTGGACACCCCAGAGTCAAGTTGAGAAAGGACGACTTGGTCTGCAAAAAGAGAACACGAAAAAAGCAATAGGAGAGAAAACCGTTTCATGCTAAGTATGATATATGTTTTCAGTCTTTTTGGGAGTTATTTTAAACATTTCAAACATACAAGTGGATGCAGAAATCGCAGATACCCCCGCCTTGCATGCCAAGGGACTCATGCATCGTGAATCTCTATCTGGAAACCACGGCATGCTTTTTATCTATAAAGAGCCTCGAATCCTTTCTTTTTGGATGAAAAATACAAAAGTTCCCCTTTCCATTGGTTTTTTTGACTCTGAAAAGAAACTTCTACAAGTTGAAGAGATGAACCCTCCTGAAAAAGGAGCCACCACACTTCCTCTCTATAAGAGTAAGACCTCTTCACAGTACGCCTTAGAAATGCCTCTGGGGTGGTTTAAAAAAAATAAGATTTCGGTCGGGGATAAATTCACTTTGCAAGATTTCGATGAATAGATAGAATCTCTTTCAGTAAAGGAGACACTGATCAATTCATTCACCCAGTCTCTCCAACTTGCAACATTTAAGGAACAATGAAGAAGAAACATAAGGGCCCCTGGGGAGTATTTATCTCGATTGCTCTTGCAATCGCTTTTGGAAGTCTTGTTGGAGACAAGCAAACGATTTTCGGGATCTCTCTTTACTCTGTTGTCGACACTGTAGGGGTTCTTTTTCTAAATGCCCTTACACTTGTTGTGGTCCCTCTTGTTGCCTCTTCGATCATTATGGGAATCTCTCGTATCGGAGGAGAAGAAGGGGTTAAGCGCCTTGGAACCAAGATGTTTATCTTCTATATTGGAACAGCCATCCTCGCAATTTTAATTGGCCTTTTCTTTGTCAATATCATAGAACCTGGCAAATATGTTTTCCCGAGTGCAGCCCCAGGTACCGCATCTTCTATTGCTGAAATCAAGGAACAGCTAGACAGTGGGGGCGGAGCTTCTTTTGTAAACACGTTAATTTCGATTATCCCATCAAATATTGTCGATACGCTTTCTAAAGGCAATATGTTAGGGCTTATCTTCTTTAGCTTGATCTTTGGGTATTGCATCTCAAAAGTAGATGAACAAAACAGAGCGACTCTGAAACAATTTTTCCAGGGTCTTTTTCAGGCAATGATCAAGTTTACTCACCTGATCATGAAGTTCTTGCCCTACGGAGTTTTTTGCCTTGTTGCAAAGGTATTTATGACAACAGGGATCGAATCACTTGGTTCTGTTGCTCTCTTTTTTCTCACCGTAATCCTTGGTCTTGCAACCTTTATGTTTATCGCTCTTCCCCTCCTTCTTAAGTCAATTGGCAGGGTAAAACCAATACGCCATTTCAAAGCGATGAGTCCTTCCCTGATTACTGCTTTTTCAACAAGCTCATCTTCTGCATCGCTTCCGATAACAATCGACTGTGTAGAAAAAAGAGCGGGTGTCTCCAATAAAATCTGTAGCTTGGTCATTCCACTTGGAACTTCTTTAAACATGGCAGGATCCGCCCTCTATGAGTGTGTCGCCGCAATGTTTGTTGCGCAGGCCTATGGAATCAATCTTTCGATTACAACACAGTTTGTTCTTGTCGTAACAACGCTTGTTGCATCGATGGGAGTTGCTGGAATTCCATCGGCAAGCCTTGTTGCAATTGTCATTATTCTCAAAGCAATTGGCCTTCCCCTAGAAGGGATTGGCCTCTTCATTGCTGTGGATAGAATCCTTGATATGTGCAGAACAACAGTGAATGTATTTAGCGATACCTGCTGCGCTGTCCTCGTCGCAAAAAGCGAAGGGGAAAAAGTGCTCACAAAAGACCCTGTCAACGAGTAGACTGATTCCAAAATACCCTTCCTGTCTACCGCGTCAAAAATTAAGTCGCGTAAGTGGTATTGTATCGCGCTAATGCTATACCATTTACGCGACTTAATTTTTGACAGCTTTCACGCTGCTAGACAGGAAGGGTATTTTGGAATCAATCTACTAGGAAGGCTAAATCGCTCGAACATGGGTCGCAGCGGGGCCCTTTCGACCAAGCTCTTCCTCATATTCGACCCTTTGTCCATCCTGAATAGGAGACGTCTCGATATCTGCTTCCTGCACATAGACATCCCGCCCCCCTTCATCTGGCGCGATAAACCCAAAACCTTTCTCTTGATTGAACCACTTAACGATTCCCTTCGGCATAAACCATACTCCTTAAAGAGAGGGGGAACATTCTCCTCCCCCCCATTCAACAACTCACGCGGAACGTTTTTTGCAGGCTTTTGTGTTGATTCCATCAGAACACATCGCAAGCTCTGTTAGCTTTTTATCAGCAAGTGCCTCTTCTTTAATCGACTGATCAAGCAGATCTTTAATCGTCGAAAGCTCAAGATGCTCTGCAAACGTTTTAAGCGTCCCATAAGATGCAATCTCATAATGCTTAACCTTTTGGATAAAGCTAATGATTGCGGCATCTTGAACCTCATCATCAAAGTGCTCTTTAACGATATGCTTCCACTCATCCCAAAGCCCTTCCATTGGTGCACATTTCCCTTTTCCAAAACTCTCTTTCAGCTCTGTAGAGACTTGCTCTAAACGCTTAATTTGCGATTCCGTCTCTGCTAAATGCTCCTCTAGCGCTTTTTGCAATTCTGATGAACGAGCCGATTTAATTACCTCTGGCATCATCTTAGCCGACTGACACTCAGCACAATAGAGCTCTTTTAGCTCACATAAAAACAAATCATTAAATCCTTTCATATAAACACCTTCCTTATATAAATAATTAATAACATATAATTGTTTATAAATCAAAAACAGACATATTTATATTAAATGGAGAATATCTCTAAGAACGGCGATAACCACCTCTATGACAATGAGGATAATAATTGTCATCTCAAGGCGTGAGGCCTTTTGGTGATTGAGCTCATTGCCCAGGATTTCAAAGAGCTCATGCATCAGGTTCAATCTTCGGTTGAGAAGCTCAACTCGCTTACTTACATCGAGATAAAGAGCAATTCGCCTGTAATAGGGCTCTAATTGCGCATGGTCCCAGAAAAACTCTGGAGTATCTAAGATCTCTGTATGGAGGTTCACAAAGTTGCGCTCTAGAAACAACTCCCCCATTTTTTTGGAGGTCTGTTTGCGAGACAACGGGATTTTTCCCTTGAGGGCAAGGGCTTTAGGGATCTGCTTACTTTCCTCGATTGTTTTAATCACAGTCTCTTCAAAGACGGTAAGCTTGACCGACTGGCCAATTGCATAAGAAACTGCGAGCTTCAACATCGGATCTTTCTTCTGAAGAATGATTTCATCTTCTTTGATCTCCATCTTACTTGCGTAAGAAAACGTAAACTCATCGATCTCATCTTTAGAAAGAGACTCCTTTTCGAATTTCTTAAGCAAACCCAAAAGCTCCTTTTCCTCACCTTGAGAAAACCCCCAAAAGATCACAACGCCGTAGGAAAAATAGAAGATATCTCTCTTGGTGCCCTTACTATCTTTGGGTTGCGAGTGGATTACATCGCGAAGAAGCGTCGATGTTCCTGTGACTTGTAAGAACTGAAAAAGGCGCTGAAGATCATATCCGCTCGCCGTGCAGTAGCCTGTACATCTCATATTGAGAACGAGAGTATCGGAAAATCCCTTTTTTTCAAATTATTTTAAGGAATTGACTTAAGCAAGAGTCTTTCCCAAAATCAATAGTCTTTATGAAACGCTTAACTTTCCTATTGATCTTTTCCGCGATCCCCTTTTGGGGGGCAGAAGCTGTTTATAAGCTATCCTATGATATCAACATGTCTCCCTATGCTGGGGGAGAGGATCTTCTTTTTGGAACAAGAGTTGTAGAAAGAGGATCTATTTATTTGGATCAAAAGACAGGCGCCCATCTTTCAAGGAGCCTACCCGCAAGAGCCTGGCGTGCTGTGGAACTCTCTCTTATCTATTTTCCATTAAACTTCTTTACAAGCATCGTGCAGCATGAAGTTTTTGGACATGGCTACCGCATACGCGATATTAACCGAAACGCTATCTCGGTTAATGGATATCAATTTGACTTCCCTCCCCCTTACGGCTCAGGAAACGCAGAAACGCGGTTTTCATTTATCCCAAGCAGAATTTTTCTCCCCGAACTCACAACTATTTCAATTGCTGGAATCGAAGCGCAAAGCATTTTGGCCTTTCAAACGAGTTTCAAGTGGC
Organism: uncultured bacterium; assembly: GCA_965370365.1. Classification (GTDB taxonomy): domain Bacteria; phylum Chlamydiota; class Chlamydiia; order Chlamydiales; family SM23-39; genus DAIDHZ01. The sequence goes on from CBDUSP010000029.1 coordinate 11,049, forward strand.
TCTCTCTTAAGAGGATTGACCCAAGACAAGTCGCTCTTTATTTGGTGAGCAGATATGCGCTTAATATCTATGGGACTGATGATTCCCTTAACAGCAACGAAAATGACTTAACTTCCTATACCCAAACGCTGAATCACACCTACTCTGATGGAAGTTTAAGCGTTTCACATCTTAAAACCCTTGGCTTAATCAACCTCATCGACCCATTTACCTATCTCTCCACATATGCGTGGTTCAAATACGTCTTCTCTGGAAAAGAAATGAAACTCCCGATCAGATATATCCCGAGTGTAAGGCTTGGTCTAACGCCCTTTGGACCTGAATATTTTTTAGATCAGTATCTTTTGAAAAACCGACCCATCTACTTTTACGTAAAAGGGGCGCGCCATGCTAAAAACACATCCTTTGGAGGTGGACTTTTTGCGCCAACGCTTTTTCAAAAAAAGGGGTGGTCTTTAGGAATGCGCTTTGATTTTTGGAACCAACCAAAACTCCTCCTTCAAGAGGGAAGGTTCTCCCTCCGTCGCCTTGATCTAAGAGAACGAGCAAATAAGAAAAACCCTCTTTACTCCTTCCATGATCAGCATACAATGCGCTATGGATGTGGGGGATCTTTCATCGGGAGTTATCAAAAAAACCGGGCACTTGGATTTGAAATAGAGATCGGAGGAAAGACTGCAGGGTTTCTTCCGGGGTATTCCCTTTACGCTTCCCCCGTTGTCCGCATATCGTATCTAGCTTCTTTCTAATTGTGTGACGAAGCTCTTAAGAACGGAAGTAAGGTTTGCCCTCACTTTAGGAACAATAAGCCATCGGACCATCCAGCTGCATGGGCCTTCGACGCGAAAGCCATAGCGGATCTCTGAGCCAAAGGGATTCGAGACGACTTCATGGGAAAAGACGAAGCGAATAAAAAGGGCCTTCCAAATAATTGAAAAACTTCTTCCAGCGACAACATCTTTGATCTGGTAAGGAACTTTTTTCTTTCCAGCTGTCTGCATAAATCCAGTTGCTCCAGAAACTAAGGCACTGGTTCCTTTTGAAACATGAGCCTGCTCCCATGAGCGCCAAACTCTATCTGCTGATACGTGTGTTTGTCCGGTGACTGCCATATGCTCTATACTTTATCGCGTCCCATCATTTATAGACAAACTTATGATGAGGATCCTTCTCCCCCTTCTCCTTTGCACAGCCTGGAATGGCGAAAAACTTAAGTTAACAGAAGATGCATGGCTCAAAATCCTTGGAAAAGAGCGCTATAGCGTTATGCGCAACAAGGAAACTGAAAAAGCCTTCTTAGGTGAGTATGTAAATGTCTCGCAAAAAGGGACTTATGTTTGTGCTGGATGTGAAAACCCCCTCTTTGACTCTAACGACAAGCTTCACATAGGAGCTGGATGGCCACTTTTTTCAAAGCCTATTTTCAAAAAAAACATTTACTATCTTGAAGATTGGTCTTTGGGGTTTAAACGCTATGAAGTTTTGTGTAGTAAGTGTGATTCCCATTTGGGACATGTTTTTAAAGAAAGCCCTGATTCCCCTCTAAGATACATAATTAATTCGATCGCTCTCATAAGAAAACAGCAATAGACAAATATCTCCATTATTCTGTATAACGTTCCGTGGAAACCCTGGGAATCTAAATGGCATCCACTGGAGAGATTTCTCCACTGGTCAGGTGGCGCAAGCGCCTCTGGCCCATCCATGCGTACGAACTCAAGAAAATCCTCCCATTACTTTTTATGAAATTCTTTATCTCGTTCACCTACGGGGTGTTAACGTCGATGAAGGATGGGTTTGTGGTGACGGCAAAAGGATCGGGTGTGGAGGCCACGGCTGTTCTTAAAGGGTGGATCGTTTTACCCATCGCGCTCGGTGCTACCCTTCTTTATTCTAAACTTACAAATAAATTTAGAAGAACCGTCATCTTTTACGGGGTTATCACCTTCTTTATGGCCTTGATTGCCCTCTATGGATTTGTCCTTTACCCCAACATGGAGGCTCTCTCCCCGCATGCATCTGCAGATTTCCTTCTTGAAAAGCTCGGGCCCCAAAACTCTCACTGGGTGGCTGTTTATAGGAACTGGGTCCCCTCACTCTTTTTTGTCATTGCAGAGCTCTGGGGAAGTATTGTCATTTTCCTTCTCTTCTGGGGCTTTGTAAATCATATTTGCAACTTTGGTGAGGCAAAAAGATGTTACAGCATGTTCATTGCAGGCGGCGATTTAGCCCAGATGTTTACAGGACCCCTTGTCTGCTATTTTGTAGGCAAATCCGTGGGAGGGCATCTCCACTTAGGGCTTCAAAGTCTTGTTTGCTGCATACTCTTTTTTGGCGCTATGATCATGGCAATTCACTTTGTCCTGACGCGAAAAATCCTGAAAAGCGATGAGCGTCTCTACAAGCCAGAAACGAAAGATCATACGCATGAAGGAAAGACAAAACTCTCCCTTCTAGAGAGTCTAAAATTCATTGCCAAATCCCCTTACTTACGCTTCATTGCTGTGATGGTTATTTCCTATGGCCTCACCATGAATATGACAGAACTCACCTGGAAAGCAAACGTAAAGCTTGTACACCCTGAAACAGGAGCCTATCAGTCATTTATGGCAAGTGTGAGCTCATGGGTCGGGGTTTGTTCATTTTTCATCACCCTATTTTTAGGAGGGGTGTTTATCCGATCTAAAGGCTGGCGTTTTTCCGCGCAGCTTCCTCCGATAGTCATCGGCCTTACAAGCCTTACTTTCCTAACGCTATTTCTTAAGCCTGAATGGGTCGCTCCTCTAACCGGGAACCCATTGATGTTTATTGTTCTTTTTGGGGCCTTTCAAAATGTGTCGACCAAGGTCATGAAATACGCATTTTTTGATCCCACAAAAGAGATGGCCTATATTCCACTTGATGTGGAATCAAAGGTCAAAGGAAAAGCGGCAATTGATGTGATTGGATCGCGTCTAGGGAAGTCTGGAGCTTCGTGGATTCAGATCGTTCTAATCCAGATTGCTGGGACGGGTTCTGTCTTATCCATCACCCATAGCCTTATCCCAATCATTGCCTGCACCGTCTGCTTTTGGTTTTTCTCCGTCCGCTCGCTGAATAAGCAATTTAACAAAGGAAAACTAGTGCCTAGTTAAAAGGGAATTTAAAAAAATTAACCACAGAGGACACAGAGATCACAGAGAAAATCCCAATATGTTTTCTCTGTGATCTCTGTGTCCTCTGTGGTTAAAATTTTCAAATGAGCTTCTTAAGCCAAGTCGACTTCTTTGCAAAGGTAAACATCCTGAATCGCGTGAAGGAGTTCAACACCCTCTTTCATCGGCTTTTGGAATGCTTTTCTCCCTGAAATCAAGCCCATACCCCCTGCCCTTTTGTTGGTAACAGCAGAAGCAACAGCATCAGAAAGATCATTTTCTCCAGAAGGGCCTCCTGAATTGATAAGCCCCATGCGTCCCATGTAGTTGTTGATAACCTGATAGCGGGCCAAGTCAATTGGGTGATCCGAGCAAAGCGAGCTATACATCGCTTCCGTCTCTTTCCCGAATTTCAACGCCTTAAAACCACCGTTGCAGGTCGGAAGTTTTTGCTTGATGATGTCTGCTTTAATCGTAACGCCAAGATGGTTTGCCTGCCCAGTCAAGTCCGCAGCTGTGTGGTAATCTACATCTTTTGTTTTAAAGGCGCTGTTTCTCAAGTAACACCATAAGATCGTGGCCATTCCAAGTTCATGAGCTCTAGCAAATGCCTCACTCACCTCTATAATCTGCCGTCTAGATTCTTCTGAACCAAAATAGATCGTCGCACCTACCGCAGCACATCCCATTTCATAAGCCTGATCAACAGATGCAAAAAGTGTCTGATCATACATGTTTGGATAGGAAAGAAGTTCGTTGTGGTTGAACTTTAAAATGAGCGGAATTTTGTGGGCATACTTACGCGCAACACTGCCTAAAACACCAAGCGTTGTTGCAACGCCATTGCATCCCCCTTCAATTGCCAAGCGGATGATATTTTCAGAATCAAAGTACTCGGGGTTTGGAGAAAAAGAAGCGCCGGCTGTGTGCTCAATTCCTTGATCAACAGGCAAAAGTGAAAGGTAGCCCGTATTTGCAAGGCGGCCCGCACCAAAAAGCGCCTGCAAGTTTCGAAGCACTCGAATGTTGCGATCGCTGCCACAAAAAATGCGATCTACCCAATCATTGCCTGGAACGTGAAGCTTGTCTTTGCTTACCGTTTTACATTTGTGCTTTAGCAAAGATTCTGCTGATTTTCCAAGGTGTTTTTGAATGTTTGAGTAACTCATGATGGGTCATCCTGTTTTTGTCTTTTCAACGTATAACAAAAAATCGAATTTTTCTACGAAGCATCATGTTCGGTATAGGGGAAAAAGATTTTACTCAATAGACTGAGTAAAATTACTCAATGCATTGAGTAAAATCCAGAACTTTTCACAACCAACTAACAATCAGTCAATTGCAAGAAGAAAACTCTTTAAGTAAGAGCTTTCTGGATGGAAGATGGAAACGGGATGATCTATGGCCATGCGATGGCGGCTTAAAATCCGAATGGAGCGATTGGCCTCGCAAGCCGCTCGAAACAAGATGTTCTGAAAGAGAGCCTCTTCAATGTGATACGAGCAAGAACAGGTTAAAAGAAGTGAGTTCGGCTTCATCTCTTTCATCGCTTTTGCATTCATGTTCTTGTATGCGCGAAATGCTTTTGAAACATCCTCCCTTTTTTTCACAAAGGCCGGAGGATCTAAGATGACAAGATCGTAGTCCCAGTCACATGTCTGTAAAAAATCAAAAACATCCTCATTGAAAAAGCGGTGCTTCTCTTCCGGCAGCTTATTTAAGGAGAGATTCTTTGTGATTTTCGCTTCACACTTGCTGCTTATTTCTACACTATCTACAAGGGATGCGCCAGAAGAGAGCGCCGACACGCTAAAGCCCCCCGTATAGGCAAAGCAGTTAAGCACTTTGCTCTTTGGAGAGAGCTCTCCGATAAGCTTTCGCATTTCGCGCTGATCGAGGAAAAAACCGGTCTTTTGTCCTTCAATTACATCAACAGAATACTGAAGGCCATTTTCTAATACTTCCGTCTCGAGAACCTCTTCTCCGTAAATGTGGGATCTAACTTCTTTCATTCCCCCTTGTTTGCGTAAAAAAGAGGTCGATTTCTCAACGATAGACCGCGGAGCAAATTCTTCGATAAGTAGAGAGATTAGAAGGTCTTTGATTTTTTCGATTCCTGGATGCGAAATCTGAACGACAAGCACCCCTGCGTACGAGTCAACGATAAGGCCTGGAATTCCATCTCCCTCTGCATTGATGAGGCGCACTGCATTTGTAACTTTTGGATCAAACCACTTTTGTCTTAAATCCGCCGCTGTTTTAAGCCGCTGTTTAAGGGCATCTTCTAAAGACTCCTCACCAAAGGCAATCATATGCGCTGCAATAGAGTGCCCTGGATTAACAAAAGCCATTCCTAGCTTTTTTCCACTCGATGAAAAGACATTTAAGAGATCTCCCGCGTCCTGTGAAGAAATATCTTTAATTGCGCCTGAGTAGATCCAATGATGTCTTTGAAGAAGGGGTCTTTCTTTCCCCTTTTTTAGATAAATACCTCTTTCCATAGGAGGGCATTATACACTCGTCTCTTGAACTTTTGCAAGCTTCTCAATCAAAACAGGCTCATTGATTTCAGCTGAGATCGCACCCGTTTCTTTGAGCTTCCGGGCTGTGACTAAAACCCGCGACTGCATCGAGGAAACACTCTGATTATACGCATCAACAGAAGTGTTTAAATTCCTCCCTACTTTATTCCAATGCTCACACACGGTCCCAATGCGGTTATAAAGCTCCTGTCCTAGATGAGCAATCTCTTTTGCGCTCTCTGAGAAGCTCTCTTGTTTCCAAGTAAAGGCAACTGCGCGAAGAATGGCAATGAGTGTTGTTGGCGTTGCAATGATGATATTTTTATCAGCCCCTATCTCGATCAATTTTGGGTCTGTTTCAAGAGCTGCGCTATAAAATGCCTCTGCAGGAAGAAAGAGGATCACATACTCAGGAGAGGCTTCAAGCTGCTTCCAATACTCCTTTGCAGAGAGTTCTTTAATGTGTCTACGTAACCCTTGAGCATGGTCTTGAAGCTTCTTTTTTCGAAGAGTCTCTTCATGAATCTCTGAGGCATCTAGATAGGAACTAATGGGTGTTTTCGCATCAATTGCAATGTAACGATTCCCCGGCAAGCGAACGACAACATCTGGCCGCCAAATTTTTCCCTCTGAATCAAAGCTTTTTTGCTCGAAAAAATCGCAATGATTTAAAAGACCTGCGATTTCCACGACACGCCTTAAATGGATTTCTCCCCAGGAACCCCTCACCTGCGGAGATCTAAGTGCACTTGATAGCTGCGCGGTCTCTTTGCGAAGATCTTTTTCAGCCTTTTGCATCTCCTCAAGCTGCTTGGAAAGCGCTCCATAGGCCCCCTCTCGCCTCTTTTCAAGCTCTCTTTGATGCGTATCTAGCTGTTTTAGCGATTCCTGGAATGGCTTTAGCGTTTCTTGCATCGTCTTTTGACGTGCATCTAGCTCCTGCTTTGAACTTTCATGATGCTTTTCAAGTGACGTTTTTGCAAGATCAAGGAACATCCGCGAGTTTTTCTCGAGGATCTCAAAGGAAAGGGCTTTGAATGACTTTTCGAGTTCTTTCTTCGTGTCTTTTGTCTTCTTTTGGAAGGCAAGTAAAAGCCCGACAAAAAACAAAAGACCAAGAACAATTAACAAATATTCCATACGCTACTGATTTTCAGTATCTTCGTGATCTGGCTCAAACTCTTGCAGTGTTTTGGACTTCTTCCCAGCGAGCAAACGAATAAACGATAGGGCCAAAGAAACAAGAACATAGGACCAGGAGACCAATGCCAAAATAAGGGCAAAGAAATACAACATCCCATAAATCACAAAAACGGCACCGACAACGAGAAGGAAAACCAAATGAAACGAAGGAATTCTAAAGCGAAGCATTTTTAGGCTGGGGAATTTAAGCGGGCAAACCATCAAATACCCAAGAAAAATCATCACCGATGTGAGGACAATTGCCCGATTTGCATCCGTTAAAGGAATCCACTCTACGATCATTGGCGCTAAAAAGAAGAGATTTATAGAAATCGCTGCAATGGCACCCGCCGGAATGGGAAGTCCGGTAAAGTACTTTTTCGGGACTTTTTCTCCCTGATCGCTTTTCTTTGGCTCCTTGGCCTTAACACTATAGCGCACAAGACGAAGAACTCCGCAAAGGGAAAAGACCATAGCGCCTGTTGCGCTAAAAAAGAGAAGAAAACTTCCCTGATGTAAGGAGAGAGACTTAAGCATTAGAACACTTGGAGCGACGCCAAAACAGATCGCATCAGAGAGACTATCAAAGACAAAACCAAACTCGCTCTCCGCGTGAATGGCTCGCGCTAAGGCCCCATCAATCAAATCTGCAAGAGCTGCAATCAAAAGGAGGAGGGCGGATCGTTGGATAAGTTCGTAGTCCCCAACTCCCGACTCTAAGGTGTTGATCTTAAAAATAACAAAAAGACCACAGGCAAGACCGAAAGCCGTGATCACGTTTGGGAAAAAGGCGGTTTTTTTCATGCCTACCTGGGACATTTACTTTATCCCAAGCATACCCGACATCTCTTTTTTATGCGAGATGAGCCACTTCCTCATGGAGGAAACACTGAACAACTCATTCACCAGCTCTTCGGCCAAAATTCACCGAAAAAGATAATTCTCAACCTACATTAACTCACTCGAGTTAATTACGGTTTCCAAATTAACTTTTTCGGCGCTTTTGGCGCGAATCCCTGGCAAAGCAGTTATTCAGCGTCTCCTAGAGGAAATGGCTTATCTCAAAGTGATGGGCATAGGCGTTTTTAGGCTACCTTATTTCCTTTCTTTTCTTTGCCTTCGGAGCGCGCTGTGTGAATATAATACTCATACGCAGTCCCTGCCATAACACCTAAAAAGCAAAAATAAGCAAAGGGCACAAATAGAGCGACCGCCAATTTTGCTCCTTGAAAAATCCACATCGTTGTTTGATTTGACCCACATGATAATGAATAGATCTTTTTCATGATCTTATCCATCTTCGTTGGCAAGAGAAGCCCTAAGCCACAGCCAATTACGAGAAACAATATGGACCAACCCCATGTCCCCACAAAGAGGTTGAGCCAAGAAGAAATAGCCCCCAGCACAATTGCCACGAGAGTCAGCACTTCAACCATATACCTGGAGCAAAACCCAGAGAAGCCTTGCTTCATATTATCAACATTCCAATCACCCATCACATCACCACATTTAATAATTACACCACTTAATTACTATTAAATTAAATCTGCTATTAATTTGCAACAATATATAGCTATAATTCTAAAAACGGCAGAAACTATGGAAAGTAAATGGGTTATACCGGGAGTAATTCAAAAGTTGGTTTTGGCAAGGAGACTCCTCGAAAGGGTTCTCCGGAGCGAATGACCATTGCCGAGAGGCAAGGCATGAGTGAGGAGGATCAT
>CBDUSP010000030.1:0-19250 GCA_965370365.1 uncultured bacterium
TGCCGATAATTGAACAAAACGGTACTCTTTCGAAACAGAGCTTAATTGATTATAAAAAGGGCAGAAAAAATATGATTCTATTAGTTTTGACGATTTATCAATGTTATTCCAGTCTAAAGTCATTTCCATCACCTTTTCCCATTTTTTATTATAAAGACTTATTCATGAGTGTACTAGGTCTTTATTGGAGAGATTATACAATTTTATTGGTATAAATCGCAACCTCTAAACGGATCCTATCTTTTATGCTACCCAAAAACCACTTTCCTGGTACAATGCTGCCTTCTCAAGTGGAAGGATTGAATTCGTTTCCCAAAAACCAAAATTAAAAGGTATGAAATGGCTATATCATCAAATCCAAGCACAACAGATCCTGCAAATAAAGCAAGTCAATTGCCTGACCAAAGCAATACACCTTCTCAAAAGACTACCTCTAAAGTCACCCAAATCGGAGAATCTCTCATAAGTTGGGGATCAGAGTGTTGGTCAGAATCAGAAGGTCAACCTGCTTCATCGAGTTTTCGACATCTCTAGAAAACTCCTTCATAAAAAGAATTTGAGTAATTTGAATGTAATTATCTCCCTTGCGCGAATCTCCCTTATACTGGTAACCTGTCCTCAGTAAAGGAGGCACTGATCGATGAATTTTTTGCTTGTTCTGTTCATGTATGGAGTCTGGTCGAGCACCTTCTCAATTGGAAAAATCGCCCTCGAAGTCTCCCCACCTCTTTTCCTTACCTCCTTTCGAATGCTCCTTGCAGCGGCATTGATCCTCGGCTACTTGGCTCTTAGAAAGAAATTCTCCTTTAAATTTAGTTTGAAGCAGTGGGGACTCCTTGGTCTTTTATCTGTTTTTGCCATTTACCTGACAAATGCCTTTGAGTTTCAAGGACTTCAGAAACTCACCGCTGCAAAAACCTGCTTTATCTACAGCTTATCTCCCTTCTTTGCCGCATTTTTTTCCTATTTGCACTTTGGTGAAAAAATGAATAAGCGCAAATGGCTTGGCGTGCTTATTGGAGTCATCGGCTTTGTTCCCCTCTTGGCCTCGCAAAAAGGAGGCGAAGAGCTCCTCACAACAATCCCCTTCCTCTCATGGTCGGAACTTTGCATGGTAGGAGCCTCTGTATGCACAGCTTATGGATGGATCGTGCTTCGAATGATTGTTAACCCAAAGAAAAAAGACGGAGAAAAACCTATTTCTCCAATGGCTGCCAACGGAATTAGCATGCTTATTGGAGGCTTTTTGGCTTTTGGACATTCCCTATTTGTAGACAGCTGGAACCCTATGCCTGTAGAAACAGCGAGCATCGCACCCTTCTTAAAAAGCGTTTTTGCGATGACAATGGTTTCAAACGTCCTCTGCTATAACCTCTACGGATTTCTCCTCAAAAGATTTACAGCGACGTTTCTTTCATTCATGGGACTTTTTAGCCCCATTTTCGCATCTTTAAATAGCTGGCTGTTCTTAGGAGAACAGCCATCTTCTATCATCTTCTTTTCTACAGCGATCGTATCGCTCGGCCTCTGGCTAATCTATAGCGCAGAGTTCCGCCAAGGATATATCAATAAAGAGGCAGTAACTACCGCTTCTTCTTAGAAGAAGTTTGCGCCCTTGCCCAAATCACAAAGCGATATACGGCAGAAAGACCAATTAAGATGTAAATAAGACGAGCAATTACATACGCTTGTCCAAAAATTGCATCGACAAGGTTCCAGTTAAAGAGTCCAACTAGACCCCAATTAAAACCGCCGAGCAACAATAAGAAGAAAACGACTTTATCAAGCCACATATTCTTTTTCATAAAACAAATCCCCAAGTTTCTTTGTCTCTATAATTACAAAGTACTTCAAGTTAATTAATTTGTAAACAAATTAATTCAATAGCTTGTTTTTTTCTAATTCAAGGCGGTCGATTTCCTTCTGCGTTGCGGCGGCTTTAGCACGATTTTCCTCGGCAAGCTGGTTATGACGGCGCATTTCTAGATAGGTCTGATCATCAAATTGGAGGCGGCTTGCTAGGTCTTCATGACGTTCAGCTCTTGACTCAAACCCCCGTTTCACCCCTTCTAGCTCGTGGATTTGGTCGTCAATTTGCTGGATGTGAACCTCTTTTTGGGAGAGTGACATAGGAGCCTTTATACCATTTATAAGAAATAACTTCATATTTGAGCTGCGTAAAAGCTGCCAAATTTGGACGATCGCAAGTGGCTTAGTATTATCAATACAATACCACTTGCGATCGTCCAAATTTGGCAGCTTTCACGCAGCTCAAATATGAAGTTATTTCTTATAAATGGTATTATTCAGTGTCTCCCTCAGAAATCCCATCTTGATTGAAGAATTAGCCCGTGAATGTGGAGATTCCCATGAGGGGAGTCTGCCTTTCCAAGAGTTTGGTCATCGATGAACGATCGGAACATATTTTGATCGAAAAATATTTGGAACTGATATCCAAGCGTCAGATCAATATGCCACCGTCTTCTTGAAAAATAGGTTCCCCAGCCAAGTCCAAACTCCAGATCTGTATGCGCTCTTAAGTGATGATCATCCCTTTCTCTCACAACAATTACGCTGCCTGAAATCACAGATCCAGCGGACGTTTTTCCTTGCTGGAGGAATTTTAGCTTTGTGTACTGCGTAAAGAGAATATCTAAAGAGCCGTTCCCATAGAATCTAACGCCTTTGCCGAGGGGCCAATTCGTCTCAAGTCCGGTCCTTGGGCCAACGCCCCAGGAAGAGGACGTTTGCTTGATAGACACCTCATTACGCGGCAGGAAGATGTCGTTTGTTACATTTGTGTAGTTGACTCTCACTTTTTGGCTGATCCAAGCTGCTCTTGCCCCGAAAAAAGGACGGAAAGAGAGTTGATTCCCAACAAGGTAATGTCGTCCCATCTCAATATCTAAAAGATCCATATTGAGAGTCCAGCTTTCCTTCCCATCAAAATAGGCAACGAGAAGATCGGGAACTTGCCAAGAGGGATACAGAATCCTTTGCCCATTGGGATTAAGCGCAATTGTTGACTCTACATCACTTCGAAACCACGTGTACTGAAGAAGAGAATCCCATTTGTCCTGATCTAAATTTACGCCAAGGGCAAGTTTAAACCCGGGCTCGTAGCCAAAATCGAGAAGAGCGACGTTTCCATTTAAAAAGAAAAAAGAATCGCTTTGATCGGAGACAGTTCCAATCTCCATATTTGACTGGGTTGCTTCCCAGTAGGTGAAGCTTGCATTTGCAAAGACATCCCAACAGCGATCCACTTCGATGCGCGACGATGCGCTGTAGCCAGCCTCAAGAGGAGGGGGGGCAAGAAGTGGGGGGCATCCACAATGCTGACCGAATAAAGAAGATGCGAGGATAAGGAAAAATCCAAATAATTTATTGTAGTTCATTCTGTAAACACTCTCTAAAAGGCATAGCCGAAGTTAATATCAATTCCCGGAAATAAGTAGGTATTCCCCGGGACGCGCAGATTTGTGCCAAGCTGTGTGCGTGCATTTGTTTGGCCATCGCGCCAATACTCAAAAAAAGGGTTGATCGCGAGCGTTACATGATGCTTTCGCGAGAGATAGAGCGTAATCGGAAGCTCTCCCCTAAAGTTTGTCATCTTGCTGTTTAGAATCCACCGCGCTCCCTTAAGTGGGTTAATCGTAAGCGTTGGATAGACTTGCGGCATCCACTGGAAGTTAAGTCCAAGATCAGTGATCGAATTCACTCTTCCTTGGAACAGGAACCCAACAGGGATGTAAAGTTCATTATAATTAAATCGTACGGTGCTTCCAGAAGATTGGAGTCTATGGCCGTAGTGACGATATCCAATACCTGAAAAAAGGGAAAAGAAGCGTTTCTTTTTTCGCCAACCCCACGTATATCCAAGTCTCTCTTGCGCATCGATCTTGAAAAGAAAACGGTTTCCTCTAACCCCTTGCGTGTTGCCCTGTGCCCACAAAAACGCGACACCTCCATAGAAGAAATTCATCCGTTTGTATTCATAAAGCACCTGAATGCCGCCTAAATGGCCATGAAAAGAAGGGAGAGAGGAAGGCGTGATGTGTGCATATGTATAGCTTCCTCCAATCTGAATATGAGATCTGGGGAGGCGTTTTTTCTTTTGTTTTTTTTGAGGCGTGTACTCTTTTGGAGGCGTAACTTGCTCTCCTCTTTTGGGAATGCGGGGATTCCACACGAGCTCATCTGCCTCTTGTGCAAAGAGGAAGGTAAGACTTAAAAGAGGAAGGAGAAAGCGCACGCTAAGAGGATGTCTACACAGTGAGCTTCTGTTAATTTTTGTGTTCTTTTGAGCCGATTTTTGATTTTCTCGAAGGGGATCATATACACGTATATTACCCCCTTCGAGAGAATCAAAAATCGGCCAAAATAATCCCAAAAATTGACGAAGCCTCATTTTGTAGACATCCTCTAAAGCATCCTAGTTAAAAAAGAATGTTTATATTACTCTGTTGTAGCGAAAAAGGAAAGGAATCTTTGAAACACCTCGTTATGATCTTTGTTTTTCTCTTTGCGTCTGCGCAAGCGCAGTCTTTTCCTGATAAGGGTGTTCTCAATGATTTTTATGATGAATTTGTCTGTGAGGAGAAAAATGTTACATCCGAAGTTGGGGTGACAAACGCTTGCTCGGAGCTGCCTCCTGTGCCCCCACCAGGGCCGCCTCCGCCAGCACCTCCACAACCTGCCCCTCCTCCACCCCCGGCTCCAATGGCAGGCTTCTTACCGATTATTTTGATTAATAATTCTGGAAGAGAGGCTTTTTTTACGATGTTTGGAACGGAGGTTGTGAGGGAGAATTGTGGAGCCGATTTATGCCCATGCAATCCTGTAGGGCAAACGTTTGTCAATTTTGGTGAGCAGCCGGGAGTGTTTACTCCTGTTGGGTCTCTAGGAGGCGCTGCTGCTCCGACGGGAATAGATCCCACATTTTCTAAGAAGTTTACCTACAGTTTAGCAATTAATGAACAACTAACGGTTTACGTCCCTGCTCAGGTGCAGGGTGGTGAGATTATGTTTTCCATCGATGATCCGATTGATCTGTTTGTAAGCAACAACAACATTGCGGTGCCCAATCCTTCAGACACGGGTGATCCAGCATTTTGTCAAATTTATGGACAGTTTGAGTTCACTCTACTCCCTACGGGCTGTCAAGACCCATCAAACCCTGTAGCTCCTCTCAACCAGTTGTCAATAGATGTGACAAATGTGGATTATTTTGGAATTCCCATCCAATACTCTCTGCTTTCTTTGGAGCAGAGTGTACGCATCACCGCCGGTGTTTTTTTCTCAAGAGCTAATGTGTTTCAGAGTTTAAGAAATGCTTTTGACACAGCCTTTCTAGCAACTCAAGCTCGTTGGGAATCTCTCTTTCTTACATCTGCTCTTGCCCCTTGCTCAACTCCCGGAAAAACGCTTCGCGTTTTATCTCCGGGAGAATCGATGTTTGGCAGGCCTTCTTCTCCACTTTTTGACATCAATTACTTTGATAATGAGGCATCCTATGGATACAGCTGGGCAGAAAATGTTTGGAAGGGAGGACCGGGCGGAGAGGGGTTTTTCCAAACAAACAAATTAACCATAGTAACAACTAAAAGTAGTTTTGTAGGACAAGTGAATTCTTCAGGTGAATTTATATTTAGTAATAATAATAAGGAAACATACACGATTCCTTGGCAAAAAAGTGCAGACATCACGGAAGCAACGTCTGCATCGATTTTCAATGTGTCTACGAATTTTCCTGGGATGACTTACATATCTGCTCCAGGACAAACTCCCGTCACTATAGGTCCGGATACGGAGGAAATCACAAAGATTTTAAGTTCAGCGATCATTGCTGGGGTTATTCCAGGAAGAACGAATAAATTAACGGGCTCTGGGCCTTTACCTTCTTTGATCAATACGTATTATCTTCCGAATGGAAGCCTGCCAAATAATGGAGCTACCTTTGGCCCATGGTTTGATTTATATAGTGTGGGGATTATTGGGGCAGGGCTGAATCTTACGGGCAATATTGTATATGCCTACCCTTACGATGATTATCTGTATGCTCAATCCTCAAGATTGAAAGACGTTGCTCCAAGTCTTGCTAAAATCGCTTCTGATACTTATCTTACAATTACCATTAACGAATATTCAGATAATTAGTTTTATGCGGATTGCAAAACCACGAGCCATTTCATTTGCCCCTTTTGTGCGAGATATCAGGAGATACAAATCCTCATACCTACGAGGCGATCTTATGTCTGCGTTTGCGGTCGCTTTGATGACAATCCCTCAGTCCATTGCGTATTCACTCCTTGCAGGCCTTCCTCCTACAGCGGGGCTTTTTTCTGCGATTTTTGGCACGATTTTTACAGCCTCTTTTGGGTCCTCAAGAACGCTTGTATCAGGACCGAGCACGGGAACTGCGATCTTGCTTCAGATGTCTTTAGCAAGCGTGATGTATTCCTCTTTTGAGAATATTCCAGCAGCTCAGGCAGAAGGAGTTGCTCTTGTGATATTGATGCAGATTGTTTTGCTCGTTGGGTTGATTCAGATAGGCGCTGCGTTTTTTAATGTGAGCAAGTTTTTACAGTTTGTTGGACGACCCGTAGTTCTTGGGTATTTCGGGGGGATTACAGTTGCAATTGCGGTGATTCAGGCATTTTCATTTATGGGCCTCCCTTCACATTCAAGTGATATGCCTCTTATCATTCGAGCATGGGAGCTTTTGACGCTTCTTCCCAAATTGCAATGGACAACATTTGCTGTAGGTCTTTTTAGTTTGCTCGTTCTTGTTTGTATGCGGCGCTATTTAAAGAACTGGCCCCATGCGTTGATTATGATTGTCTTGGGATCCTTGTTTGCAATGGGCCTCAATGAGTGGTCTGTGGGGCCTCCCGTAAAGATATTGGGGGGTCTGCAGATGCCTGAAAACCCGTTTCCGCAATTTACGTTTCCCATCTTTCACTTGCAAACGTTGAATAAAATTTTCCCATCAGCTGTGGCGATCGCATTTTTGGGGATCCTGGAGGTTTTTTCAATCTCTCGGACATTTGGAGCAAAGACAGGACAAAAAATCCAGGTCAATCAAGATGTTTTCGGGTTGGGGATTAGCAACTTTGTTTTGTCTTGGGTAACAGGCGCAATGCCGTGTTCTGGAAGTGCGACAAGGACGGCTCTGAGTTATCGCCTTCACTCTAAGAGTCGTTTTTCCTCTGTCTTTAGTGGAATAATAATGACCGTGGTTCTTCTGTTTCTTTGGCCTTTTGTTGCAAGTATCCCTCTTGCTGCTCTCGCCGCTCTTTTGATTGCAAGTGTCCATACGTTAATGGACTGGAAGGAAATCAAGCTCGTTTTCAGAGCAACAAGAGAAGATGCTCTTGTCTTTTCTTTGACCTTTATTTCTTGCTTGCTCTTTCGATTAGACATTGCATTCTTTATCGGGATTGTTATTTCCATTGCGACGTATTTAAACAAATCCGCAACACCCCATCTTGTTGAATATGCATTTAACGCCAAGGGACGCCTTGTGATCGTCAGCACAAAGGAAAATGTCCATAGAAAGGTGCGCATTATTGGCATTGGCGGGGATCTTTATTTTGCAGCAGCCGATGTTTTCCAATCGACTTTGCAGACCGTTGCAGAAGATCCGAATGTTCAAGCAATTGTCTTGAGGCTCAACAACGTCCATCACATGGATGCGTCGATGTGTTTGGCCTTGCTTGCATTAAATGAGACACTTAAGAGCACAAATCGTCATCTTGTGATTAGTGGGATTACCGAGGAAGTTTGGTATGTCCTTCACCGATCAAGACTTGTAAAAGAGCTTGGCTTTGATAATCTCTATTTTACAGATGAGAGCAACCCACAGTTTTCCACCTGGAAAGGGGCTCTACGGGCTCAAGAACTGATCCGTCGGGGTTTAGACTAAAAAAGGTGTCAAATAATTTCTAAAAAGCATAAAGTTCCTCAGAAAAATGAGGTGTTTATGTTCTTTGAATGGAATTTGTTTGCATATGGGGTGCCTTTAGCGGCGGCTTATAAAACTTTGGGTCTTTGCAATCCTGAAAGCTATCGCAAGTATGAAAAATCAGAGGAAAGTCCGCTTGCTTCCCTCGTAAGAGAAATCGTTGAAAGATCGTTATCATGCGCTTCAGAATGGGGAGGCACAGATTATCCAGAAATGGTTCAAGATCTGCTTGATGCATCTGATAAAAAAGATGTAAAAGCCTTTATTCCTCATCGCTTTAAGGTTACCTCAGCAGGAACGGAAGAAAATCCGATTTCTGTGGTAGGAACAGATGCAGATCGAGGGTCTTCGATAGGGCGCTTTTTTATTAATATTGCCCCGAAGATAGATGACACCACGCGAGCCGCATTGCCTTGGATTATCAGCCATGAAGTTTGCCATATTTTGGAAACAGACTGGTTTGAAATTGGTATGTGTAAGACGATTGCTTCTTTATTTGTCTCTACAGTCGCTGTTTTTTGGTTGCAATGGACGTTGATTCCTTCTGTGCTCGTCGCTATGACTGCAAATGTTGTGACGCATATTGCATTATCGCATCGTGCTGAACATAGAGCAGATGCCTTTGCAAATAGAGTCTGTACTCCAGATGAAAGAAATGCTGGATCTGAATTCCTTAAAGCAAGTCAGCTTATTAATGAAAAAGCAGGTTTTTGGGGAACGGTTGTCCGTTTTATTTCACATCCATCGGAGGCTTCGAGAATTGCAAATATTGAAACATGGCACCAGGAACTTAAGTCAGAATTAGCTCATTAAAAAATGAACAGGATCCGCTTCGCTGCAGGATCGGGCTCAAAGGCAGGATCACAAGCTACCGCTTGTGGCAAGATATAGGCATCTATTAACAGATGCCTTAGAAAGTTAAATCTATCCTGCCACCTAAGTCAGCGGTGATCCTGCCGGCGGAGCCGATCCTGTAAGCGCGAAGCGCGTAGCCTGTTAATTTTTTTCTTCTAATATTTATTAGTTGTTGCGGGATCGTACTTTAAGATGCGGCCGTCATACTCAATTTTGCGATACACCCACTCCTCATCATTTTCTCGTAGCAGGCGATCGCAGCCCATGATAAAGCCCTTAAAAAACCCATAGTTGTGCATAGCCTGGTGCATATATTGGGAAGATGAGGGGCGGTAGTGACTTCTTGGCCCATCTACAGGAGAGAGGACCTCTTGATGAAAGCGGATGACGAGTGATGCAATCTTAACGGCAATTCCCTCTTCTTGCTTCACCACTTTTTGCTGTGGCCCTAAGCCCGCATCTTTCCCCCACGGAGCATCGAATCCTGCAAAAAGAAACATAGGAATAAGGAAAAGAAAAAAGAGCCATATACGAAGTTTATATGACTTTTTTACAGATGAGGAAATGATCCCAAAACTTTTCGAAATTGTCCGAGGAGGCATAGCGGGAGTGGCTCTAGAACTCATATTTCATCATCAAAGTAGGAAATAAATTGTGCTGGTTCAGTACACATGACGCTTTTCTTTCATAAAGCCTTTCATTATAGTACTTTGCCTCTTCGCCTGCACCGTAGATCCCCCCAAAGTACCATCCCGACTCAAAGCCTGTTGTGATAATGCCTGCAGCTACGTGGTTATGGAGAAAGAATTGAACGGCTGCCGTGATAAAAAGGCCATTGAGTAAAAGAGCGGTGAAAGCAGATTTTTTTTGTCCGATGTATAGGTAGCCAGCGCCGGGGATGAGGGCGTTTAGAAATTGCGCGGTCCCCACGGATTTTTTTTGGCTGTTGTAGTAACACAAAAGATCGTCTAGATAGGATGGGGCTTGAAAGCCTTCTGCAAAGGTTTGGATGGTGCAGAGATCGCCCTCGCGAATCGCCCTTGAAAGGGTGAGTTTTTCGGCGGTATCGGGATATGATTTTTTTAAAAGCTCGAGAACCTGTTCTTGTTTTTCTTGGGCGTCCATTTCTTTATAGCACTCATAGAGGACAAGAAGAAGATCGTGATAGGCTGGAAACGTCTTATCGACGCAGGCAAGAGCGCTCTTGTCAAAGGCAAGCACTGCCTCGTCATATCTCTGTCCGAAAAAGAAGCAGAGCAAAATATCGTATTGGATTTCAAGTTTGCGCGCACTCTCATCTGATGGAATCAGGATTAAGGCTCTTTTATATGTAGAGACCGCGCGATACAGATCGAGTTCGGATGCAAAGCAGCTTGCGATGATGAATTCTTTGCCCCAGTCAGAATGTTTTTCTGCGCCAGTTAGAGGGGTAAAAGCACTGGAGAGTTTTGAGAAATGCTGGTCTTGCACGTTGTAGTTGATGCGAGGATCTAGGTTGTCGGGGACTCTGTAGCAGGAACCAAGGAAAACCAAGAGCAGAAGGTAGCGCATATTCACCGATCATCGATGGTTTTGATGGTTTCCATTGCGTCATCGAATTGATGGATGAGGAAAGGTGTTCCCTGCTGGTCGCGGAAGGCCTCTTCCTGCCCTTCAGTGAGTTTGCGAAGATCATCAAGGGAGTTGATGACATGTGGTCTCAAGAAGATGACGATATTTTGATTGTTTGATGTGTTGTTATCTTTTGAAAAGGCTGCCCCAATAAGAGGAAGTCCCCCAAGACACGGGATTCCTGTTGTCGACTTGACACTCGAGTTGTTAACAAAGCCACTGAGGATTAGGAAGTTCTTATCAGGCACGTGAACCGTTGTCTGCATATTGGTTTTGCTTGTGACGATTCCGCTTGCAGTGGACTGGTTAAAATTGATCTGATTTCCTCTTAGATCTGTCAGGGTTTGTGATCTGTCAAGTGCAATATCAAGGGTTACAATATCAGAATTTCCAAGCACTGGGGTGATTGTTAAGTTAAGACCTACATCGCGGTATTCGATGTTGGATGTTTGGACGGTATTTTGCCCACTTGTATTTACAAACGAGCCGACAAACGGGACATTGCTTCCTACGAAGATGGTTGATGTTTTCCCATCTTGTGTGATGATTTTTGGTGTTAGAATTACGGATGTTTCGTCATCTTTTTGAAGCGCTGAGAGAAGAGATCCAAGCGTTAAAAATGTCTGTCCGTTGTGTTTAATCACTTGGCCAATGATTCCAAGATCAAACCCGCAACCGAAGGGGATTTGTTCTGTTATTTCTGGCATTGGTGAGGTGGGCTTATAGTTATTGAGAGTATTGAGCGCATCGGGAACAACACAGGGACCACCTCCTGCAGGGGGAATGATATTGTTGATGCTTCCTTGGAATTTATCGCGGTATTTGTATTTGCCTCCCCACTCAAGGCCGAATTCAAGCGCATTTAAGAGGTTCGTTTCGATAATAAGCATCTCGATAAAGACCTGCTTTAAAGGAACATCGAGGCTTTTAATGAGCTCACGCAACCTAGAGAGGACTTCTGAATCTCCGGAGCAAAGAATGGAATTTGTGATCTGAATCCATTGGATTGAGTTGATTGCGTTGAGGAGATTCACGTTGACTGAAGCTCCGCTTGCTGTCAAATCTTTTGCGATTTGTTTGAGAGCTACTTGGATTTCGTCGCCTTTATGGAACTGGAGCTTGTAAACGAGGAAGTTTGTGCTATCACCTGCTTGGACGGAAGGGTCTATCGTTCCATCCGGGAGAGTGCCTGGAGGGGCGTTTGAGGAGATGTCAAACGAGGTAACAAGGAGCTTTACTTGCTCGAGTGCTTTTGTACTTCCTGTGAAGATTAAAGACTGTGATTGAGGGACCCATCGCATAGATGCAAGGGCGCTGAAGAGATCGGTGTCGATAAGACCACTGATTTTTAAATTGTCTGCGAAGTCGTTTGTAACAGTCTCCAAATCAGGACCGCTTAACGCAACTGGCTTATAGCTTAAGAAATCTGTTGCAAGGGCTGGGCATTCGTCGCCTTCAGGGATTGGCGCGCAAGCACTTGCGATGTCGAATTGGGAAGCAAAGGCCTCAACTTTTTGCAAGGCCTCTTCATTTCCTGTAAAGAGGATCGATTGTGTTTCTCGGACATATTTTGCGCTTTGAAGGGCATTTATGAAATCTTTGTCAGAGGCTCCTGATTTTTTAAGATCAGCGCTTAGAGTTTTGATGGAGTTTACTACTTGCGGACCGCTTCCATTTTTCAATTTATAGAGGAAAAAGGAAGTCTTTCCAACGTGCTGGATCCCCGCTGCTCCTTGCTGGGGAATGTCGACGTCTTTGATTAAGATCTGGAGTTTTTGCAAGGAATCAGGAGTTCCTGTAAAAAGCAGGGAGTTTGTTGCGTCGATGTACTTGATCGATTCAATCGCAGCGAGCAAGTTTGGGTCTGCGAGATCTGCCTGTTTTAAATTTACCGCGACTTCGCGCAAGGATTTTTCAAGCTGTTGAGCCGTCACATGTTGTGGCTTGATCATGAGAAAGTTGCTTTGCGCGGCTCTTGTTGCAACGCGCGGATAATCATAATCTTGAAGAAGTTGTTTGACTTCTTCAATTGCGTGAGGATCGCCTGTTAGAAGGAATGAGTTTGTTTCTTTTACATGGCGCATATTTTCAATGACATCGATGAGCTTTGTATCTTTTATGCCAGAGGCTTTAAAGCTTTTTAAGAGATTGTCAAAGTCCTCTTCAATGATCTCTGCTATTGTGTTTTGCAGCTTGTAGATGTAGTAGTTGGGCTTTGCGGTTTGCGGCTGTTGGATAAGATCTAAAGAGGCGGCGAGCTCTTCGACTTTTTTAATAGCCGCTGTATCTCCAGTGAAGAGGAAGGAGCCGTTGGCTTTCATCCATTTCATGCTTTGCAAAGCTTGAAGAAAAGCGGGGTCGGTAAAGAGATTCTTTTTTAAGTCCTCGGTGACTTCTCGAACGGACCCAAAAAAGGCCTCTTCTTTCTGGTTTTTTGGCTTGTAGATGAAGAGCTGATTTGTCACCTGGGGAAAGGAGATATTTTTATCGAAAGAGGGGACAATCTCCTGCAATTTCTTTAGAGAAAGATCAGATCCTGTAAAGAGGACAGAGTTTGTCTCTTCGATGTGCTTCATGTCCTGAATCGCGTTTATGAGACCTCTCTCGGAGGTGTTTGAATCATCTAAATTAGCTGCAAAATATTTGAGGGCGGATTCGATCGCAGAAAAAGGAGCATGTAGAATCTTATAGACAAAGAAGTTACTTCCTCCCCCCATCTCCGCTTCTGTAGTTTGAGAGTCCATCTTCCCGAGCATCTCTTTCACTTTCGGAAAGTTTGCAGGATCCCCAGAGAAAAGGAGAGTGTTTGTGAGGGGGTTTACTTTGACATTTTCAATCGTTTCGACAAGAGAGCTGTTGAGTTCCTTAGAGCTTTTTAAATTGTTTCCAACTTCGCGAAGGGCTCGTTCCAGTTCTCCTGCATCGCGGAACTGTGGTTTGTAGATGAAAAACGAGTCGGTACTAAACTCTGACGGAGTATCCAAGGAAGTAAGGAATTCTTTTGTCTTTGCAATTGAATAAACCGAGCCGACAAACATGATGGCGTTTGTCTGAGGAATAAACTTCCCAGAGTCGATGGTCTCTACTAAATCTCCCTCGCTTACCCCAGATTTTGTGATCGTTGCCCCAATGGAGCGCAGAGCCGATAAAATTTCTGCACCAGAGCGATGCTTTGCATTAAAAATCAGCATGTTGTCTGGCGCAATCTTCTTCGCAGAAAGAGCTCCCTCTCTTGGAGGCGAGTCAACAGTATGCAAAACGGATAAAGCGCGCTCGACAAGTTCAGGAGTTGATACAATAAAAATGGCACCTGCTAGTGGCTGAGGAACGAGGATGAATGGATTTCCTTGAGTGATTGGGGCCATGATCTGACCGACTGTTTCAACCAAGAACTCGAGCTTGTTGTTTGAGACTTCATAGCTTTGAATCTCGAGGGGCGTGTGCGGGGAGTCGAGAACTTCGATTAAACTTGCAACTTTGTCGACATTCGCCGTGATGTCTGTGATGATAAGCTGTCTTGTTTCTGGAGATGTTTCGAGCAAAGACTCTGCAGAAATCATGGGGCGAATAATGGCGGCAATGGAGTCTGGTTTTGCGTTTTGAATGCGAAAAACGCGTGTGACAATCGGTGCTTTTGTCTCCGATTCGCTGCCCGTAACAAGCGTTGCCACCTGTTTTACATCGCCCGACTTGTGAATGAGTAAACTATTGTCCTGCTCGATTAACGACAGTCCGTGAATGCGTAAAACCTGAATGAGCGTTGCCATCACATTTTCAGATGTGATTGGGGCATCTGAGATGACAGATACAGAGAAGTCTAAGTCCTCTTTGTTGTAGATGAAGTTGGTCTTAGAGATCTTGCTTGCAAAGCGGATGTATTCGAGAATCGAGACGGTGTTGTAGTTGATCGTGTACCCGTCTTCTGACTCGTGTAAAGAGGGTTCATCATCTCCGTGAAGTAAAGACACGGAGACAAAGAGCATAAGAAAAACGAATCGAAAAGTTCTCAACATCACATCTTTTCCCAAGAGAAACAAAGGCATCACCTTTTTACGTCAGCCCTGTACTCAATCGTAAAGGAGAGTACGATATAAATGCAATAATCCATAGGGAGAATCTCCTGAGAGTGCACTTTTTTCATGCTTTAGAGAGTGTTTATAAATTAGGGAACGCCCGATTTTTGATTTTCTCGAACTCCTTTTAAGAAGACACTGAGGGGGAACGGGAAAAGGTTAGGGAATCGTGATCGACTTGGTTAAAGCTTGAGGATGGGGCACCTTCCCACATTCCTAGATCGTCTTCTGAATTTACTCGCGAAACCGGCCTCGAGGGGGGTTCTTCAAAGGGAGAATCGTCCCTTTCTGGAGAGGGACTCAAGAGAGGTTCTCCAAGGGAAGAACTGTACCTTTCTAGAAAGGTATAAGTCTCTTTCTTTTTCATAGGTTGTTGAAGCTCGAGGGCTTTAGATGTAATGACAACCCCTAAGGCAAGGCAGGCGGCTCCGAGAATTTTATTGGCTTGTAGAGCGATTAAACCCATTGTATACACGTGGTTGGAAGCGCAATGCAACCATTGAGCAGTCCTCTCATAAGAGGTCCCAGAAAAGACTTTTCCGAACAGCTTGTGGGTTTGTACTACCTCACTCTCTTGATTCCATTTTTTAGTCCAGGCCTCGAAATTCTCCTTGAAAATCTTCTCTTCGGCGGTAAGTTCTTGTAGAGAAAGAGGTTTGCTAAAATGACTCATAATTAAATCGTATTATGTTTTTTGCATTGTTCGTTGTGAACGTTATATGCTGAAATGGCATTTCCGACGCAGAAAACCAGGGCACAAGCGGCTACTGGTAGTGCAAGGACAGACCCTGTATAGGAAAGCGCTATGCCAGCCATTCCGTATCCAAGAGCTCTTTGAACAGCTCTTGCTACATGCTGTTCTGTGCTCAGGTCGGGATTAGATCGTCTCCAGGCCTCAAGGGCGGTTTTTGCGGCGCTTTGTGAAGATGAGGGAGTCGCTTGAGTCATATTAACTAACCTAGTTTTAGAATTAGGTTAATTATATCAGAGATATGTAATAAAAGAAATAAAGAAATTAATTTACTTAACTTTTAAAATATTAAATTTCAAGAATTTTGAGTCCGAGGCTCTCTTCAAGCTCTACGATCTCTGCGACCCCGATTTTCTGGCCATTTGCTACAAGTGTTACTCGTTTCTCTGCAAGGGCGGGGATTTTAAGAAGGTTTCCGGGGGAGAGATTCATAAGCTCATCAAGAGTTATTTTTAATCGGGCAAGCTCGATGCTGACCTGGAGGGGGATCTCTTTGATGCTTTTTGCTTCATTCTCTGCGGTTTCTAGTGTGTGGGAGAGAGTTTCTACGTGTGGAGCTTCTTTTTCGTTAGCAGGTGCGTTTTCTTGTGGGGTGTCTTCTTCCATAGAGTCCTCTGGGTTAAAGGCATAAGATCTAAGTTTCATTTGGGTGTTTTCTTGGGCCTCGAGATGGAATAGGGGGGTTTCCCCAAGCAAAAGGGTTCCCTTTTCGGGAGCAAATGTATCGGGAAAAAGAAAGTCTCCCGGTTTTAACTTTTTCCATTCCTTTACGGGGAGTTCTACTTCCCCAACTTTGACTCCGAGCTCTAAGGGAATCTGTTTGGAGAGGTTATTTGTGACGTACTGGGGAGGGAATGCTGCAAAATGCTGGACCCAAGTTTCGCGAAAGATGTTGGGGATAAAAAGCTTGCCCCATGTGGAGAAATTCCCAAACGTAATTTCTACGGCAATCATGATCCCATCTTCCTCGGGAAGAGGACTCTTCTCTCCTAGCTGCAAAGACATCTGCTTAATGGGTTCAAGGCTTTGCGCAGCGCTCAAGGCTTCGAGTAAGATGAACTGATAAAACCCTTCTTGCAAAGCAGATGAGGAAAAGGCGGCTTTTTTTGTCTTTTGGAACATCATTTGCTCTATGAACTTGTCCCTATCTGCTTTTGTCATAATCCAATAAAGGGGGGTATCGATAGGGGAGAGGTGGATGGGAATCTCGATTTGTTTTGTTTTTGTTTTTTCGAGCGTAGTCCATTTTTGTTCTTTGAGATGTACGCATAAATCTTCGATACCAAACTGTTTGGAAAGATTGAATGAGATTTCTTTTAGATTCAAGGGGGGCGCGTTTCCAAAAAGGGGAATCTCATCGATTTCTTGGAAATGTTTGGAGACTTGTTTATAGAGTTGCTTGTTCACTTATTTTTTTTCTCCCGAGAAGTCTCCTCCACCAGATTTCCCTTCTCTATCTCGTCTTTTAAAGACGGGCCGATCCGCTGAATACTCTGCTGTAATTCTTCCGATGCGGAAGTCAAATGTTCCGTTTTGAAAGGCGGCGTAGAGATTTGAAATGTTTTGATTAAAGCTTTGAACCGCTTCGTCAGGACCTGTTAGGCGGATGTTTAGAGAGTCGGGTGCTGTTGCATATTTCTCAATTATAATTTTCGAGCCAAAAAATTTGGAGTTTGAAAAAGACGGAGAGGTGAGCGCGATTTCTGTTCTGTTAATCCCTGGAGTCCCCGTCATCACATAAATGGTTCCGACCATTTGGAAAAAAAGAGGGTTGGTTTCCGAATTCAAATAGGAGGTTGCTTGTGTAGTTGCAGCTTGTGCAAGGGGGACAACGCTTGGGGGCATATGCGCTTGGGAAGGGTCTGTGAGTTCGATGATATTTGGTGTTTTGGCCCCTTGTTTACCTTCAGCATCGTCGTCTTTATTGAGTTTCTTTTTGTCGACAGGAAGTGCTTCGGGATGTAGAGGGGAAAGGGCTCTTTCTTTCTCTTTTGCTTTTTTACTTACCGGGGCTCTTGTTTTCGCTTCTTCTTCAGGCGTGATTTTTCCAGAAGGAGCGCGTTTTATTTTTTTTTCTTCCTCTAGAGGGACTGTGATTCCTTCTTGTTTTTCTTTTGCGATTTTTTTTGCCCCCTTTTTTGCGGTAAGGGCGTCTGTTTCTTGAGAGAGGGAGACTTGTTCTTTAGCTTTTTTCTTCTGCGGGCTTTCGGAGACTTCTTTTGTCTCTTGAATCTTTGGTTTTTTTTCTGAAGAGGAGCTTGTCTCTTCCCAAAACTCATGAGATCGAGGAAGAGGAGCAGATGTTTTGCTTGTCTCTTCTCTTGGTGCGTTGACATTGGGAGGGGGAGATTTCTCGGGGGAAGAGATGGCCTTGTTTTCAATCTGTTCTAAATCATCGATTGGGTGAGTAATCTCATGGAAAATTGAGCCGACCTCTTTCTCAGCTTTATGAAAACCTGTCTCGAATGGGCTTGGTTCGCGCGCAGTTTTTTCAGGTTTTTCATCCTCATCCATAAACTTGCGAAATTTTTTGCGTGTGCCTTCATTTTCGGCTTCATCAACCCGACGTACTTTTTCTACTTTCGTGCGCTTAAGGTGTTGCTGCTCTTTTGCACGTGACTCAGGCCCTTTTGGATCTCCAGGACTTACTCCTCCGACTCGATTGGCTCCCATACTACTTCTTATCTCTCATTTTCTTTTCGCGCTTGAGTCTGTGATATCCTGCAGACCCTTGCTCATCATGCTCTGATTCTTCTTTTCGCTCAAGCTCTCTTGTATCTTCTTTTTCCCACTCTTTTTTATGGAGCTCTAGCTTCTCGATATCTTTCTTTTTTTGGAACAGATCATCGGTTGCAAGATCGACCTGTTTTTGAGCATCATCGACAACGCCTTGTTGTCTGTCGACTTTTTTCTTTTGATCACTTACCCGTTCATCGACGACTTTTAAGTAGACCTTCATCTGTTGGATCTTGTCTGAAGAGGTTCCTTGATCAAGGGCGTCGCGGATTTGGTCGAGCTTGGCTTTTCTATGTTTTGCAATCTCGTCGAGCGCCTGGTTTAAATCGAAGAGCGCTTCATAGGCTTTTTCTAAGATTGCTTTTTTTTCTTCGAGCGTTTTTACAGCCTGATCGAACCGATTTTTTTTAATTTCGATGACTTGTTCAAGAGGGTAGCGGGACTGATTGGCCATAGACTTTCAGCATAGCATTTAGCGAATAATACCGGAAACGATTCAAATTTTGAGAAAAACAAACACCCTCAAGATGAGGGTGTTATTGTTGAAAGGGACTCTCTTTTATCCGAAGTATTTTGATAGAAAGGCAAAAGCTGTGGTTACGACTCTGAAGAAGAGATCGTCTTTTACAGATTTGGCACCACTTGTCATGGAGTTGAAAGCATCTGCTTCTCGATTTGCTGCACTCTCTTCAAAAGCTGCTTGCTTTACGGTCTTATCTTTTTCTGAGGCTTGGTTCTCTACAGCGCGTTTAGAAGAGTCGAATAGATCGGAGACGCGGTTTCCGTGCTCTGCGTGTATTGCAAAACAATCGATGATGAAATCCGCTTCTTGTTGCTCCTCAGGTGATTGAGTTTTGCTAAGCTGTAGATCCTCTTCCCCGAAAGATGCTATAAAGCTATTATCGAACAGATCCAAGACTTTTGAGAGGTTTTCTCCATATAGATTCTTCATGGCATCTTGTTGCTCTTGTCTCCGGGCTGCATTTAGTGAGCAAAAAACAGTTAAGGGTCCCTGTCCCTCTCCTTGAATTTCTGTTAGTGGGGCTGCTTCAGTGCTATTTGAAGACGCAGAAGAAGGAGTTCTTTGTAAGGGATTTTCCTCTGTTGATATTTCTTCTTTGAGGGGGGAGATCTCACCAGGCAGTTGCTTTGCAGGCCTTTTTTGGAGGGGGAGAGGCTTATTAGAAGAACCTGAGGAAGCCTTTTCTTCTTTGAGGGGGGAGATCTCACCAGGCAGTTGCTTTGCAGGCCTTTTTTG
>CBDUSP010000031.1:0-18996 GCA_965370365.1 uncultured bacterium
CCTGGCAGCAGGCCAAGCCGATAATACACGCCGTGCCCCAAGAAAACAAATATAAAAAACAGAATAATAATTTGAGATTTCCTCTTGCATGCGAAATCGTTAATTCCTATGTTGCGAATTAACTATGCAATCAAAACCTCCCCAAGTTGCGACCGTTATTTTGGCAGGTGGTCAAGGAACAAGGCTCTACCCTTTGACCATTAACCACTCCAAGCCTGCTGTATTCTATGCGGGAAGATACCGCCTTATCGATATTCCCATTTCCAATTCGATCAACTCAAACTTTAGACAAATCTTTGTTATTGCCCAGTATTTATCAAGTGAGTTGCAGCATCACATCAGCCAAACGTATCACTTTGATGCCTTTAATCCAGGATCGATTGACGTTCTTACCCCGCAAGAAAATAAAGAGGGGAAAAAGCAGTGGTTTGCAGGAACCGCTGACGCTGTGCGAAAAAACCTCTCGATTCTTCTTAAATCTCCTGCTGAGTACTTCCTCATTTTATCGGGAGATCAGCTTTACAACATCCACTTCTTAGAAATGGTCGAATTTGCAAAAGAAGTTGATGCAGATCTAACCATTGCCTCCACGGTTGTCCCTGAAAAAGAGGCGCGCCGCATGGGCCTTTTAAATATCGATGAAAACAATCTCCTTCAGGACTTTGTGGAAAAACCAAAAGATCCTGAGATTCTGAAAAAATTTGCTCTCAAAGAAAAAACATCTCCTCAAAAACCCCATTATCTCGCGTCAATGGGGATTTATGTGTTTAAGAGAGAGGCGCTTGTCTCGCTGCTCGAGCAAGATGACAGGCATGACTTTGGCTTCCACTTAATTAATACCGCGGTAAAAACGAAAAAAACAGCGACATTCATTCACGAGGGATACTGGGAAGATATTGGAACAATTGCTTCTTACTACAATGCGAACTTAATCCTGACAAAATCAAATAAGGGGCTTAACACCTACGACGAAAGAAATCCCATCTACACACGGCCTACATTTCTGCCCGGCCCTAAAATCCATGGGAGCAAAATTACAGATTCCATTATCTGCGAGGGAAGTATTATTGAAGCGGAAGAGATTACAAATAGTATCATCGGACTTCGCTCACAAATTGGTAAAGGGACAGTCATTCGTGACAGCATTATGATGGGCAATCATTTTTATATGCCGCCTGAACATGAGAGCGCTCAAATCTCACAGGATTTTTACATCGGGGAAAATTGCATCATTGAAAAGACAATTATCGATGAGTTCGTGCAAATTAAAAACAACGTAAAGCTGATTAATAAAGACAAGCTGACCACCTACGATGGAGATGGGATTTTTATCCGCCAAGGAATCATCATTGTTCCTTCGGGAACCCACCTTCCTGACGGCTTTGAACTCTGATTGTTAAAATTTCTTTAAATTTCTTTACGTAATCTGTATACTCTGGGCCATGATACTGCGAAAACGAACCTTCCTTCTTCTTGAGATCTTGGTAGCTTTGAGTTTAATGGCTACTTTGATCTCTGTGCTTTTCTCATTTTTAGTCCAAAGCATGAAAATGGAAAGCAAAATGGAAAAGACAAGGATAGCTCTAATGGAGAGGCAAAATCTCCAAATTCGAATGCAGGATCTTTTGACGTCTCTTACCTCTGGAGGAAGGTCCTCTCCCCTCTATACGCAAAAATTCCCAAAAGAAGAACATACAAGCCTCGTTGCTCTTTTTGATAATGGCATTGACCCCGAGCCAGATTTTTCAGGAGCCGTCGTAGGGCGCGTCTATATAGATGAGAACCATGATCTTTGTCTTACCTATTGGCCTTCTGAAAATGCGTTTTCTGAACCTACGGAAAAAAGCCGTTCTTGGAGGAAAGAGATCCTTTTTTCAAATGTATCCGACTTGCAACTCTCTTTTCTAAGCCCAGATGAAAAAGAGCATTTTCAGCATACTGCAAGACCAAAAGTGTTATGGGACAGGGCTTGGTCTAAAGCAAAAACAGAACCTCCTTCGATGGTCCGTGTTGTGTTAAAACAAAACGATTCGAGGCTCGAGTTTGCCTTTCGCCTTCCTAACTCACACCCGATTCCTACATATTTTGACAGGAGTATAAAAGCATGAACTTTGTGACCTTTGTTTTTTCTCTTCTTCTCATCTTTGCTTTTGGAACGTTCGTTGTTTTAGAAAAACAATCGGGAGATCGAAGACTTCGCGAGACTTACTTGGGCCATGTTTTGGCAAATCGAAAAATTCTTTCTGAGTGGGAAAGCAAGACCTATCACTCTTTTCGATCAATCCCAAAAGAAACGGATAAAAAAGAACACACACAAGAGAGAAAACCCAAGCAAGAAGATGCCCCGGAGATCAATCCCAGCTGCGCTAGGTTGAATCTTTGGCCGCTTGTGCAAGAAGGAAGAGAAAAGCATCCCCTCCTCTATGATATGGCGCTCAAGCTTTTGGATTCTTTCTATGGGATGACTCTGTTTAAAAATAAGCCCCAAGAAAAAGGGCTTTTCTTAAACGCATTTTTGAAAAAAGCGCAAGATGCTATCCAAAAAAATCGATTTTCACTCGAAAAGCTTTCGATAGATCCGACGTTCCAAGCAAGCTATTACAAAATGCTTAAAGGGACAAAAACCTGGAAGCCAAAAGAAGAAATTGGGTATCCCTCTCTGCTCGATGTCATTAAAGTTGATGAGAGCGCTTCAAAAGTATGTCTTTGCCATGCGCATCAAGGACAAATCATGGCACTTTTTGGAAAGGATGCTGGAAAGCTTCTTTATGACGAGATTCATAAAGAGGATGGCCCCGTGCCCACAAAGGAGCTTGTGGAAGAGCTGTTTGCCAAAAGCCACAAAACAGCTCCAAATGAAGAATTTTTCGACCTTCTTGAAATGGGAAGGCAAAGGCACCTAGAGAGAGGAAAAACAACGTTTATCGCATCGGATGATGCAAGCGGAATTACACTCCGCAAGAATATCTACACTCCTAAGCGCGCGTCTTGAGAACCCACTAAATCACTTCTCCTCCCGCTTCTAGAGGGCGTCGCCGGATCCCCGGATCTCTGCGGGGGACACGGCCTACCATGGTTGACCGTCCCAAGCTCCCTTAAAAAAATTAGATTGTTGGCCAGAGACAGGTTCTTGGTCAGAGTTCGTGTTGGGTTTGCTTTTCTGATTGGCTGCAGAGCTCGAACTGGCTTCAGAGCTTGGACTGGCTTCAGAGCTTGGACTGGCTTCAGTGTTCGGAGAGGTTAGTTTAGCACCCTGCTGAGGATTTTGGCCGACCCCTCTTATAATCCTCTCAAACACAAACGCCACTGGAATTGCCAACGCCAATCCAAGAGCTGTTGTGCTCTCCCAGGAGGCCTTTGGGGTCTCGGGTGGGGTCTTGGGGCCTGTGGGCATCTGCGGAGATTGGGGTTTTGTGATCGTCATGCTTTTCTCTCTTTAAATGTTTTTTGAGAAGACGTTAAAGCATTGACATTTTTAGTTCCAGGACAAATCAAAAAGTCAACGCCTGCCATCCCCCAAATCTGTTGCTTTGGAATTAACGGCAGGGGGTGACGTTACTCACGGATGCAGGAAACTAATCACCATGAGCTCCACCACGTTCCACACAGCGATCCCAACTCCTTAGCAGCTTTTTAGCCAAAAACGCCACCAAAACAAAAACTGTGCACGCGCCCAGCAAATTCTCCTCTTCAAAAGAAATGACTACAACTACCTTGTTGCCGGGGGCTTTGTTTTGTTGTGTATCTCCTAGAAAGTTATTTTTGGGAGTCAATGAGGACAATTCTTTTGGTGAAGGAGGTTTTCCTAGAGAGCTCTTTTGGGAAGTCCGTAGGGAAGATTTTCCCCATGGGGAATCTCCTTCTGATGAAGGAGGTACACCTGTGAGAGAAACCCTATAGGCAGAAGCGGGAGGTTTTTTAGTTGTTGGGTGGTACCAACCTGGTGGCGCCCCATTCGGCGATCGTTGGGAAGATGCTATTGTCACGTTTTTCTCCTTCTTGAGATCGGTTCGAGGAAATGATAGAGCATTAAAGCTATAAAAGCACTGGAAAACTTAAGTTACTCATGGAGAGGGATTTTCAGTGTAAAGCAGCTTCCCTTGCCGGGCTCTGAAGTAACAGAGATTTCCCCGTGATGTTTTTCGATAACCAGCTTGACCATGGAAAGACCAAGGCCTGCGCCCCCTGATTTGCGCGAGCGCGCCTTATCTACTGTGTAAAACCGATCGAAAATGTGAGGCAAGTCTTTCAAAGGGATCCCAATTCCATGATCCTGCACAGAAATGGAGACTCCTGGTCCCTGTTGCTGCACGTTAATTTGGATCTTCTTTGGGACAGATGAGTACTTGACCGCATTTTCAAGGAGATTTGTGATTGCAAGGTCAAGCAAGCCAAAATCCCCTAAAACAAAGTTCTTCTCATCGAGCCCCTTCATTGTAATCTCTACATCTGGATATGCCGTAACAAGAACGTACTTGCAATTTTCAAGAAGACTCATCAAATTACAGGGCTGAAATCGATCCTCTGAAAAGTTTTCAAGATCTGTAATTGTGAGAAGGCTTTTGACAAGCTTATCCAATCTGTCGCAGGTTCGCACAATTTTATTCGTGATCTCGAGAGTGATTTTGGGAGATAATCCCGTTTTACTTGTGAGCATTTCAGCAAACCCTCTGATGATCGTAATCGGCGTGCGAAGCTCATGTGAGGAATTGGCAATAAAGTTTTTGCCTAGCTCGACCATTTTCCAGTCGGAGGTTTTATCTTGGAGAACAAGAATCGCCCCTGTTTGATGAACAAGCGAAGAGGCAACAAGATCAAAAAACACATCTTCAGATACCCATTTTTCAGAGGCCATCTCGGATGTTTGCAAAGCTTTGATGACAATGTCATGACACTTTCTAAATAGCCCCCCCACATCGCGGATGCTCTCTAAGGATTTGCCAATCAAATCTACGCGAGAAATTTTAAGCATGTCACATGCCTTATCGTTTACAAAAGTCACCTTGGACAGAACATTGAAGGCGATCACTCCCTCATTTAAAGAGTCCAAAATCCCCTCCATCTCCCGATCCTTTTCTCGAGAGTGTTGGATGTGAGATCCTGCTTTTTCAATGAGGGTATTTAAGCTAATTGCAAACTGCGTAAAAGGACTGTTGCGCCCCCAGTTTTCAATGGCAAGCCGCGTAGAAAAATCTTCATCATACGGAATGATCGCATCGATAATGCGCTCTAAGGGAGACGAAAATCGATGCAAAAAAAGCGCAAGAAAAAGAAGGTAGAAAAAAACAAGGGCCCCCGCAACAGAGACCTTTTCTTGAAAAGAGATTTCATAATAGGGGGAAATCCATTCAGCTCCAAATTCCCAAAAGGCGAAAAAAAAGAAAAAAAAGGAGGCAGAGGAAAGAAGAAGTGTGAGCTTAAATCGTCTCATGCCCATCTTGCGTAATGATCACGACATCCTCGTAGCGAACCCCACCAAGACCTTCTCGATAAATCCCGGGCTCTACTGTAAACGCCATGCCCGGCTCTAAGATAAGATCCACATCACCGCCTCCTCCAATCTTTAATCGGGGATACTCGTGCACATCTAACCCAATTCCATGAGAAAGTCCGTGAGTAAATAGAGATAAGACACCTGCCTCTTCAAGCTCTTTTCTGACAAGCTTATCAAGCTTGCCAAACGGCACACCAGGCGCTGCAAGCGCAATTGCTTTTTCTTGAGCTCTTTTAACAAGCGCATAATCTTTTTCAATCGTTTCATCTGGCTTTCCAAAAAACACAACCCGCGTCATATCGCCTGCATATCCATCGATAATACAACCGAGATCAAACAGAACGACCTGATCTTTTTCTAAACGATCTTTTCCAGATCGATGATGGGGAAATGCGCTGTTTTTCCCAAAAGCAACAATGGGCGAGAAGGAGAGCTTTGAGGCTCCCTTCTTGCGACAGAACACCTCAAATTCAAAGGCAAGCTCTTCTTCTGAAACACCCTCTTTGAGCAATTCTGTAATATACTCAAAACCTGCCCGGGTAAGCGCCTGGGCCCTTTTTAGCTTTTCAATCTCTTCGGGCTCTTTTACACCCCGCAAAGCTTTTAATGGTTTTGAAATGGGAATCAGAGGGATTTTAGGAAAAAGCCGTTGGAGATCAAGGTACCGATCAAACGAGACAAACGCGCTATCAAAAGCAATCGCTCCCCTCGATATAGCCTGTTCCTTGAGCGTCTCCAAAGGAAGCACCTCACAAGGAGCCCCTACTTTTGCAGACGAAATATAGCGCCCATCCACAAAGAGCGTTGCCCCTTCCGAAGAGACTAGGAGGACCCCAAGCGAAAGAGTAAGATTTGTTAAATAAAAAAGATCGACAGGATCATCGATGAGAAGAGTTTCGATGTTTTCTCGGTTGATCCAAGCTTTAAGCTTATCGATTCTTTGCAAAGGGGAGGATTGGTTCATCAAGCTTTGACTTGCTCCTCTTTTTTGCTCACTAATTGATCATAAAGGCTACTTGTCACTGCCCTGTAAATATCTGCAACAGTCTTGTTCTTTGCTTGTTCATCATATACGGCACGCAAGAGGCGCTCTGCTGACTGAAGAGACTGATATTTTTGAAGATTGTTCGTGATGCCTTCAATGATTCTATCTTTTTCATCTTGCTTGCTAACTTTATTTCTAATTGCTGTAAATGCAAGCATGTGGTCAGATATTCTTTTATTTACTTCGGCATCATCCAATCTTTTCATCTTTGTCACTGTGTTAATAAAACGGTCAAAGGACGCGTCGACATATTGAAAAACTTTATCAATAGGAATTTTTTCTTTATAGACAGATTTAAGGGACACCTGTTCTTTGACACTTTCGTTAGAGATCTGCTCGAAACCTTTCGACCACTCCTCAAAAGACAAATGCTTGCGATCTAGAAGCAATGCAATAATATATTCTTGTCTCTCTTTACCTGAGAATCCAACAGCGACATTATAGGCCTCATCAAAAGGAGTATCGTCTCTAGATAACACCCGTAAAAGAGGATATTTAATATGCACGTTATCATCCTTCACTGTTTTAGCGAGCTTAATAGCTTCATCCACGGAAAGGTTTTTAAAATCATTTCTCTCTGTAATGGCGGAAAAGGCCGAAATTGCATAGCTCTTATAGCATTTTCGTTTCTCCTCACTAGACAACTCGTCACCCGCAAGGATGGTACGATCAAGAGACTTGGTCAAGAGCTTCTCTGCAATACATATCGCCTCGGTCATGTTTTTTCTATGACACACTATATCATCCCCCGATTCATCTGATGGTAGGGGAAAGACCTTTCTCACGATGAAGGGTAATCTGTCATCTGACGGGCCTCGTCGCAGAACCTCTCTATAGATGACTTGCTCTTCTACAGACCCATTAAACCACCCGTGCTTCTCTTTAAACTGTTTCTCGATAAAAGGGGCCACAAGAGAAGCAAGGGATGCATCATGAGCTAAACTACACTTTATCCCTATCAATAAAAGGATTTGTGTTTCACTCCAACTAAAACAATAGTCACATTCTTTATTGGTCTTAATAATATCAAGAACGTTAGGTAAATAAGCATTTTCAATGTTAATGGCCTGATACTTTGGATGATTTGCAAAAAGTTTTCGTAGAATCTCTCTATATACGATCCCCTCTTCTATAGACCCCTTAAACCCCGTGTTCTTGCTTGCAAATGTTTCTTGTACAAGCTGCTGCACAAGGATAAGACTACCAGTTTCTAGACTCTTGCATGTGCCTGCACATAGGATTATTTCTACTTCGCTATCATTGAACTTCTTGTAAACTCCGGAATTACCAAGACCTAAATCGCGATCAATAACATTAAGAATTTCGGATAAATTACATTTTCCAAACTCCATCCGAAGAACCTCATGCACGGCATTATTATCTGCCTGCCGTAAGAAAGACAGGTGCGCCAGAAAAAGCATTTTTATTACTTTGTCAAGCTTTTGGTGGTGACACATCTCTTGGATCGTTCTATGCATGAACATGTTCGCAACATCCAACCTGCGATATTTGAAGTCAAAAAGAACATCCTCAAGCACTGTGCCATCCGCTTCCTGAACGAGTCCTTGATAAATAATCTTGTTCAAATAATCGTTGCACGATAGACCGTCACCTATTAAGGAAGTTCTCGGTATAGTGGTAGATGGACGGGACAAAGGAAATGTTGCGTCATTGGAACTATTGCTGTTCGGTCTGTGTAAGGCTGTCCCTACATTTAAACTGGAAATAGCTGCGTTTGAACTGGAGGTGGCTACGTTTAAACTGGAAGTGACTGCGCTTGGCGCACTGGGATTCATCTTATTTTTCCTATTTAAAGTGTGTGTGAAGAATTATGCAATAATCCCGTATTAGACCGCAACAATATCAATTTAAGGAGCCACTGATCAATTCATTTGCTGAAACGATGTATTAGCTTCCAAGCCACTGATCCAAATCCCCCGATTCTACTTTCCTCCAGAGCCTTTTACCGAGAGGGTCAAATACTGAATCCGCGCACTTTTGAAGGGTCTCCCAAAGATGCATCGCATCTTCTAAAGAGTAGTTTTTTTTCGAGCGGCGACAAAATCGAACGGATAGAGAATCTAGATTCTTTCCCTCCTTCCAAGCATCGAAAAAAGAGTCAAACTCCTGAGGATCAATTTCTTGGGGCAAGGAATCAATCGCAATCATCTTCCTTGCAATCTGTCTACACTCAATCCCAATGCTTTGCAAAGAGGAGATCACTTCAGGATCCGTCTCTTCGATTTCAATGGGAAAAAGAAGAGATTGGCTCTGCACTTTTTTCTCTTTTAACTCTTCAAAAAATATGCGCGCTCTGGCTCCTTGAAGATTGATCAAGAAAAGACCTTCTTTTTCCATGAGAAGATAGGGTCCAAAAACGGCAAGAGGCCTTCCCTTCAACTCAAAAGGAAGGGGGCTTTGATGCTCTTCTTTTATACGAGAGGGAACATCAGCTAAAAGAAAAGAGGGGGGCTGATCAAAAAAGATTGGCTTTCTCGCTATGCTTTCTTTGGGGGCAAGCATTTTTGAAACAAAGCTCCCCACCTGAGAAAAAAGGGAGCTCTCATTTGAAAAACGAACCTCTTTTTTCTGGGGATGCACGTTGATATCGAACGTTGATGCATCCAACTCAAGAAAAAGGGTAAATGCAGGATATGTGTTTTTTTCAAGACGCGTGCCGTAGGCCATCTGCACCGCTTTTGCAATGAGGGGAGAAAAAACAGGGCGCTTGTTCACAAAAAGATGCTGCTTTCTTCGTTGACTTTTTGCCTGAGTCGGCGCGCCAAAAAGACCCCAAAACTTGGCATTTTCGGATTGGTACTCAAAAGGACCTAAAAGCGTCTCTATTCTCTCTTTTGTTGGTTGCGCATCTAAAGAATAAATCGTCTCATCTTGGGAGACATAAGAAAACGCAACCTCCGGATTTGCCATGCTCATAATCTCAACTACTTTTGTCACTTGAGCTGTACTTGATGCAACCGATTTTTGGAATTTTTTGCGCGCAGGAACATTAAAAAACAAAGAGCGAATCGTCACAGACGTTCCCCGATTACGGGCGCACGGAATGACTTCCTCTACATTGCCCCCTTCCCCACAAATCTTTGTCGCTTCTTGATCATTTGAGGTTTTAATTTCAAAATGAGAAACAGACGCAATCGCAGCAAGCGCCTCTCCGCGAAACCCCATTGTTGAAAGCTGTAGCAAATCTTCTGCCGATCGAATTTTAGACGTTGCGTGTCTCTCCAAACATGCAAGCGCATCTTCAGCACTCATCCCATCTCCATCATCTTCGATTTCAATGAGATCTTGTCCCCCTTTTTGAATGCGAATACAAATGTTACGCGCATTTGCATCGAGACTATTTTCGATAAGCTCTTTAATGACAGACGCCGGATTTTCAACCACTTCGCCCGCTGCTATTTGATTAATCACGGTTTCTGGAAGGCGTATAATTTTTTTCATTGCTTTATACCAAAAATGAAATCTCCTATACTCTATCCCATGACTCCAAAAATATCTCTCTTGTTTTTAGTTCTGATAGGACCTTTGTTTGGAGCATACATCGGCAATCCGGCGGCACCAGCCGTGATGAACTCGGGAATATTCTCCTCGCAAAACCCCTTCATTAAGGGAACAACTGGCTACACAGCAGACTACATTACAGATAAGCTCTTTGAGGCCGATAAAAATAATCCAAACTTCGATCCGGATGATATTTTTAGAAAATTTATCATCCACTCACAGCTCGCTTCTTTTTCTCTCATTTTCCTAGAAAGACTCGAGCTTTTTGGAACCGTTGGCGGATCAAAGCCAAGAACAAAGCTCGTTGAGGAAGATCCCTCGATTACAGACCTTCTTTTCAACTTTGAAAGCAGCTATCAATTTTCATGGAGTGCGGGTGGCAAAATTATCCTCATGCAGTGGGGGAGAACGTACTTTTGTACTGATTTTACCTACTTTGCAATCCCCGAGTCTGCCAACTCCTATTTCAAATTCTTTAATCGCTTTAATCTTCCGATCGACTTTGGAAAACAGGAACTTTCTTTAAATGAGTGGCAAATTAGCGCCGCACTCGCTTCCAATTTCTTTTTTATAACCCCTTATGGAGGAGGGACTTACCTTAGATCCAAACTCCACATCGGGTCAAGTCCAGAAGTTGGTAGTTTTGATTACAAAAACCAGTTTAACTTTGGCTATTTTTATGGAGTTACGCTCTCTTTATCGGGCAAGTTTCACCTCAATTTCGAGCAAAGATTCCGTAGTGAAAAAGCGTATACTTTTTCAACCATTGCGGTGTTTTAGAAAACCTTTTATGGTTCTTTAAATGGAAGAGCATCCTCAGGCAAGATTCATCATTGATACGCTCTCACGTGAAGGCTTTATCGCCTACTACGCGGGGGGATTTGTTCGCGATCTTCTATTACAACATCCATCTGATGACATCGATATCGCAACAAACGCGCCCCCAGAAACGATCCAAGCTCTTTTTTCTCACACAGTTCCTATCGGAATTGCGTTTGGAATCATCCTAGTCATCATTGAAGAGCGTCAATACGAAGTAGCAACCTTTCGACAAGATCTCGATTACAAAGATGGCAGACGTCCCTCTCGTGTTGAATTCACCTCTCCACAGGAAGATGCAAAAAGGCGAGATTTTACAATCAATGGCATGTTTTATGATCCAATCGAACAAAAGGTGCTCGATTACGTAGGTGGAAAAGAGGATTTAACAAAACAAGTGATCCGCGCAATCGGGGATCCCCACACAAGAATTAAAGAGGATCGTCTGCGCATGATGCGCGCAGTAAGACTGTCTTGCAGATTTTGCTTTGCAATTGATCCACTCACCGAAGCTGCGATTATCACACATGCAAAGGAGCTGTTCCCGGCTGTTGCAATTGAGCGTATCTGGCAAGAGTTTACAAAAGCTCACGCATTTAACACGCTTGGCGAGATGTTCTCCCGTCTTCATAGTCTTGGACTTTTGAGCTCCATTTTCCCGTCCCTAGAAGCGACCTCCCAAGATGAAATTGAAAGAAGAGTTGCTTCCATCAAAGAGTATCCAA
This sequence comes from uncultured bacterium, assembly GCA_965370365.1. Taxonomy (GTDB): domain Bacteria; phylum Chlamydiota; class Chlamydiia; order Chlamydiales; family SM23-39; genus DAIDHZ01. The sequence continues at coordinate 11,606 of CBDUSP010000031.1, forward strand.
GAGGCGCGCGCGTGATTGCCTCTTTTCTCCCCCTATTTCCCCACCACACACTAGAAGACACACTTGATCTTTGTAAAAAGCTCAAACTGCCAAACATCGACTGTGCATTTGTCTCCTTCCTTTCTCACTTTAAAGAGCTTAACGACTCCTCACCACTCTTTGACTGGGCGCACGCCTATGCAAATCCGTTTGCAAATATTTGCATCGAGCTTCTTAAGCAAAAAGAACATGAAGAAAGACAAAAGCTTCTTAAAAAATCAATCGTGCGGATTCAGGAAAAAGATCCCGTTGTAAAATCATCGCACCTTGCTAAAGAAGGAGTGAGTCCTGGACGACCTATGGGACTTCTCTTGAAAGAAGCAGAAAAACTCGCAATCAATGAACAAATCGAGGATCCAGACAAAATTATCCAAAAATTAAAAGCCTCTTCCAACTGGCCCCAGTAAACAGATTCTCCCTAATTTTTCTTTTGACACAAGGACAATGGATCTCCTAGAATTGTTTAAGGAGCCACTGAACAACGCATGACATCCCCCTCTCAATGTCCATTCCAAACTTCTTCATCTTCTTTAATAATAGGCTCTTCTGCGCATGTAACAATAAATGAAGCGGAAACGGCTATTACGAATATATATAACGAGAATGTACAGCAGCTTGAGACCCTCCATAACACACTACAGAAACCTTCAGAAGCGCTCGAAAGTGATAAGACTATCTTTTTTGGACGATGCGTTTTAGGAGCAACGCTTGGTGCACTATCAGGATATACTATTGCAACAGCTATAGCGAGATCTGGAAAGCTCTCCTCTGCGGAGATAGAAACACTTTACTCTGGACTAATAGGATTTTCTTCTCTCGTTGGTGGCATGTGCCCTCCTTTCCTATTGAATATGTCCTTCGAAGAAGAAACGAACTCTCCCAACCCTATACCGGACAGATTTTTTCACGTCGGGAATTGGATATAAGAGGCTCCTTGGAATTATCGTCCGAGGCGAATGACCCTTGTCAATAGGAAGCGTCGATGCCGTCAAAAACCAATTTTTGAATCATTTTCGGTATGTTTATCCGAGCTATACCCAAACGCTCTCCTCTGTTATAATGAACTCTTGAAAATGCATATCAAAAGCCTGACTCACTCCCTTGTTAAACACTGGGTGTCCCTTCGTAAGAGTGGGTCCTATCGAAAAGAATCAAAGACGCTTCTTCTTATTGGAGAAAAGATGATTCGAGAATTCCCTTTCCCCATCCAATGTATTCTCTCTGAAGAGCCTGTAGATATTCGCGCTCAAGAAAGTCATCGAGTCACAAGAAGCATTTTAGAGAAAATCTCTGGGTTCAAAAACTTTGACGGAATCTTGGCAGAGGTTGCCATTCCAGAAGAGCAAAATATCGATGATAAAAACTTTATTCTCGTGTTGGATCAGATCCAAGATCCCGGGAACTTGGGAACGATTTTACGATGCGCGCTTGCTCTCGGCTGGGAAGGCGTGGTTGCAACCCCTGGAACTGCCGACTTTTTCAACGACAAAACGCTCCGCGCTTCCCAAGGAGCCATTTTTCGCCTTCCTTTTGCGTATAAAACTCCTGGAGAAATTGCTGCGTGGGATCGAACCCTTTGGGTTGCCGATGCAAAAGGGAAAGACCTTAAAGAGGCAACATTTCAAGGCCCGCTTGCTCTTGTCTTAAGCAATGAAGGACAGGGAGTGAGTCCTTGGGCAAAAAAACAGGGAAAACGTATCTCCATCCCCTTGCAAAACAATGTCGAATCGCTCAATGTAGCTACAGCTGGAGCCATCTTGCTCTACAAAATGATCTCATGAAACATTACGACTACGAAGAAGAGTTCCATAAGCGCGATCGAAAGGAATCTCGAAAGCTAAGAAAACGTGCGCAAAATACCGATCGCTCAAAATACAAAAAAACAGACGCCTCTAAACAAACAAAAGAAGCCTCCTCTAAAGAAAATCTCCACAAAGGAAAAGTTCTCTCGATTTCAGGAGAAGGAAGTATCGTAGATTTTGAGGAAAAGCAATACCTTTGCTCTCTCAAAGGCTTGTTGAAAAAGGAAAAGAGCCTGTCGAAAAACCTCATTGCAGTCGGTGATCTCGTTTCCTTTACGATCTCATCTAAGGATCAAGGAGTGATTGTTCGGGTGGAGCCAAGAGAGTCTATTCTTTCTCGAACAGACATCAGTGGAAAAAAAGAACAACTCATTGCAGTCAATGTCGACATTGCAGTTATTTGCGTTTCTGTCGCCTCACCGCCTTTAAAGCCCCCACTCATCGATCGCTATTTAATTGCTGCAGAAAAAGGGAATCTCCAGCCCCTCATTGTCATTAATAAAATGGATCTCTTACCCGAGGCGAAAGAGGCAGAAAAAGATCTCTATGACGCCTTCTTGCTTGCCTATGAGCCCCTTGGCATCTCTATCCTTCTTTTGAGTACAAAAACAGGGGCAGGGATCGAGAACCTCTCAAAGATTCTTCAAAATAAAACCTCTGTCTTCTCAGGGCAATCGGGCGTTGGAAAATCCACCATCCTCAACGTCGCTTTTGGTTTGCAGTTAAAAACAGGAAAGCTCACCCAGAAAACAGACAAAGGAGCACATACAACGACAAGAGCGGAGCTATTAACGCTTCCCGGTGGCGGTTACTGCGTCGACACGCCTGGCATTCGAAGTTTTGGTCTTTGGGATTTAAAAAAAGAAGACATTCGCGATCATTTTACAGAGTTTAGAAGTAAACGAAGAAAGCGATGTAAATTCCCCAATTGTTCGCACACTCAAGAGCCCGACTGCTCAGTGCTGCGTGCCGTGAAAAGAGGGACGATTTCAATGCTGCGCTACGAATCTTATCTTACACTCCTAAATGAAGCCAACCAACAAATTAAGAAAACCACTTGGAGCTAATATGACCTTTTCCTCTTGCCACGCTCTTGAAATCCTCGATTCTCGAGGGAATCCAACACTCCAAGTAACCGTTCAGTCTGATGGCGGCTTTATCGGCAAAGCAGCCGTCCCATCTGGCGCATCTACAGGCGAACATGAAGCGGTGGAACTGCGCGACAATGATCCCAAACGATTTGGTGGGAAAGGCGTACTAAAAGCTGTTTCCAATGTAAATGGCCCGATCGCAAAGGTTTTAAAAGGAAAATCGCTCTTCGATCAAAAAGAGATCGACGAGACAATGATCAAGCTCGATGGCACCCCAAACAAACAAAATCTCGGTGCCAATGCCATTTTAGGCGTCTCTTTAGCTGTCGCAAAGTGCGCTGCTGCCTCCAAAAAACTGCCCCTCTATCGGTATCTTGGGGGACCCAATGTAAATACCCTGCCCTGTCCAATGATGAACATCATTAATGGCGGAATGCACGCAGATAACAATCTTGATTTTCAAGAGTTTATGATTCGTCCTGTGGGAGCGCCTTCTTTTAAAGAGGGGATCCGTTATGGCTCAGAAATTTTTCACACGCTTAAAAAACTGTTATCAAAAAAGGGGCTTGCAACATCTGTTGGAGATGAAGGGGGATTTGCACCCAACTTGTCTTCTCATGAGGAGGCAATCGAGCTTATTTTAGAAGCGATCACTCAAGCGGGCTATAAACCAGGAGAGGAAATCACTCTTGCACTGGATTGCGCAGCTTCCGAATTTGCCAAAAAAATAACCTCAATTAAACAAACAGAGTATCTTTCAAATCTTGTAAAACAATATCCCATCGATTCAATTGAAGATGGGCTTGATCAAAATGACTGGGAAGGCTGGGCACATCTCACAAAAGTCTTAGGAGACAAAGTCCAACTTGTTGGTGATGATCTTTTTGTCACAAATGCAAAGTTCCTTGCACGAGGGATTAAAGAAAATGTGGCCAACGCAATTCTTATCAAAGTCAATCAGATCGGAACACTTACTGAAACAGTCGAGACAATTAATTTGGCAAAAAAACACAACTACAAAACCGTCATTTCTCATAGATCGGGAGAGACAGAAGATACAACGATCGCAGATCTCTCTGTTGCTTTTGAAATGGGTCAAATTAAAACAGGTTCAATGTCTAGATCTGAAAGAACAGCAAAGTATAATCGCCTTCTTGAAATTGAGAATAGTACCACTTACAAGAAATAATATCGCATTTGAGCGTGTCAAAGCGCCAAATTTCAAAGATCGTAAAGTAGCTTGTATTGATTAATACTAGCTACTTTACGATCTTTAAAATTTGGCAGCTTTCACACAGCTCAAATGTGATATTATTTTTTGTAAGTGGTACTCATTGCAAATTAATACTGCAGCGCATATGGATAAACAATATGCGTTGTACAGTAGCTCTCTTCGGAGAGGCAGAAAAAGGCCACTTAGAAACCCCACACGTTATCAAAGCTTTACCTGAGCTTGTTGATCGACTCGGGCAACCCCCAGAGAAAAGTGAAGGTCTATTCTTTGCGATTCAAGCGCTTCTCTATGAAAGAGACGTGATCTATTTTCGCGTCCAAGATGAGGGATTTAGTATTGATGATTATCTAAATGGTCTCGATATTCTAAAAAACAAACGACACATTAAACAAATCCATGCAATTTGCATGCCAGGAGTTGGAGACCCTGAAATCATCAAAGCCTCCGATCCTATCTGCGAGATCCACAAAACGCATCTCATTGTCTCTCAAAAAGATCTCTTCGATTACTTAACGGGTGTTTAGCGCGCTGCAATACTCGGCAAGACCCTTTTCATTGGGCTTCATAGCCAAAGATCCTTGTTTCCAGTTTGCAGGACACACTTCCCCATTTTTCTCATGGAAATCAAGTGCATCTAAAAGACGCAAGGCTTCATCAACACTCCGTCCAAGGGGAAGATCATTTACCAGCTGATGCCGAATCACTCCCTCTTTGTCGATAAGGAAAAGGCCTCGATAGGCAATGCCCTCATCTTCCTTTAGTACTTCAAAGTCTTTTGCAATCGACTTATTCAAATCTGAAACAAGCGGATAGGTCACTCCTTGAATGCCCCCTTTTGCTCTTGGCATATTCAACCATGCAAGATGAGAAAAGTGGCTATCTACTGAACAGCCAATTACTTGCGCGCCTTTTTGTTCAAATGCTTCTAGCTTCTCCTGAAACGCATGCAACTCTGTTGGGCAAACAAATGTAAAATCAAGAGGATAGAAAAAAAAGACGATGTATTTTCCTGAAAAATCAGAGAGACAAAAGTCCTCAACGATCTGATCTTTAATGACTGCTTTTGCTTGAAATTCTGGGGCTTTTTTACCAACGAGTGCCATTTTCTTCTCCGATTGTAGTGTCTTCACCATGACCTGGGATAACGCGTGTTTCTGGGGGTAGTTTGTTGAGTCTCTCGAGAGAGTCGTTCATTTTCTCAGGTTCTGCTGTGGGCAGACTCAAGTTCCCGATCCCCCCTTGAAACAGGGTATCTCCCGAAATTAAAAGGTTTTCTTGCCTGATATAATAACACACGGACCCGGGGCAATGTCCAGGTGTATGAATGACTTTGAGAAAAATCTCTCCCAATTCAATCGTATCCCCATCTTTTATCAGATGATCCCAGTCAACAGGATGAATAGGGATAAATGTGGGGAGCTTATCCGATCCGGGGTCTGTCAAATTTTTAGCATCTAAAGAGTGAACAAAAAGCGCCGCGCCCGTCTTTTCTTTTAATTTAAAGGCGTCTGCAAAATGGTCCCAATGCGAGTGGGTTAAAAGAATTTTTTCAATTTGAAGCCCTGCCTCTTCAGCCTTGAGTAGCATCGTATCTGTCGACATCTGCGCAGGATCGATAACAGCTGCTTTTTTTGTCTTTTCACAGCCAATGAGAATGGTATTTGTGGCAAATGGGCCGAAAGGTTTCTTGTAGATAAACATTGCACTGGAGAGGACTTGAACCTCTGACCCCCTGGTTCGTAGCCAGGTACTCTATCCAACTGAGCTACCAATGCGAATATCCACCCATCATCTATGTAAATTGGCTAAAAATCAAGTTCCAAACGGAGGGCGTTGCCTTTTTTATGGCAGACAGGACCTCTTTTTCATGCAGACGCACAACATTTGAGGTGCCCTGCTTTTCAAATGCCGGCGATTTCTGAAGTTTAAACCGGGGCTCTACCGTCGTATACGCGTACCCGTGAACAAAGTCTTCCCCCTGAAAGGACCCTAAAAACTCTTTTTTTACCAAGCCTTCCCAATCTTTGTCTTTGTGATGCCCCCAAGCCTTTACTTTTTTAAGCATCTCTTCCTCTGTCCTCACCCAGCTGTAGTGGTGAATCATCGGACTCCCCTCATCCCCCACAACCATCCGCTTTTTTGGCCCTCGAGAAAAGTCATAAAGAGCATCCCTTTCCTCTTTTCTGAAAAGAAGACGCGGAGTTAATAACTTTTTTTCAATGAACACGGCAGAGTCTTCCCATTTTTTAGCCTGATAACGCTCCTCTCTAAAGTACCAGTAGTTTGCAAGTTTCACTACGGGAGCGCCTAAGTCACTCTTTAGCCACTTTGCAAACAGATCCCCATCAACAACTTCATCTGCATCTAAAAATAATACTTTTTCAATCGAGGCCTCTAAAATTTGGGAAGCAAGGAGGCGAGAAAGACTATGCCAAAAATGAGTGGATTTGATCTTCTTCGGGATAAAGGGATACTCAACAAAAGTACAGCCCTCAAAAGATGCATAAATCTGATCTAAAAGCTCTCGGTTTTCTTTTGACCCATCAAAAAAATGATCGCAAACAGGGACAATCACCTGGCTAGAAAATTTAAGGGCCTCTTCTAAACAAGGCTTGATAAAGCGCGATTCATTTGTACAAAAATTTACAACCGTTGCGACTGTAGGTTGTTTCATATACACTTCTTCCCTATGAAAATCGTTTTATTTGAGCCTCAAATCCCCCAAAACGCGGGGAATATCGTCCGCACCTGCTCGGCCACTGGCGCGTCTCTCGTTCTCGTTCATCCTCTTGGATTTAGCACTTCCTCTCGCCACCTAAAACGAGCAGGCCTCGATTACTGGGACGGAGTCGATGTTGAGGAGACCCGTAATCTCGAAGACTTTTTAGACGAAAGCCAATCCCCCTTTTTTTTCTTCTCAAGCAAAGCATCCAAACCTTACACCGAAGCTCCATATACAGACGACAGCCTTTTGATCTTTGGATCTGAAACCGCCGGTCTTCCTCCTCATTTTTTCCAGAAGTGGGAAAAGAATTTCTACACAATCCCAATGAGAAAAGAGGCGCGCTGCCTAAACCTTGCAAATAGCGCGGCCATTGTCCTCTACGAGGCGATGCGCCAAAATCAGTTTTTGCTTTTAAACAGTGCTGAAAAAATGAGCGACAAAACAAGACTGATGAGCAAAGAGGTTGCAAGCGGGAAGTAGATCGTCAGGTGATTCTTCCT
>CBDUSP010000032.1:0-18835 GCA_965370365.1 uncultured bacterium
AAAAAATGGCACAGGAAAAAGGGTTTTCTTTGGATGATCCCAGAACATTTTTTATACAACATGTTTATTCTTCTCAACTGGGTAGAAAGTTCCCTTCCTTTAAATCAGATGCGTTACATCCTGCAATCTAAATAAGAGTCAAAAAAATCTTGCTGAGAAATTGCAAGAACTATGACACTCCGTGAAGAATCAGATGAGTATTCTTTCATGATAAATAGGGCTGGAGCTCTCCCAATCACCAAAAATCAAAACTATTTTGAGTTGAGCTGTATCCAAAGCATCGCTTTGGGGGTCACCGCAAGTATGTTAGGAAAAACGATAGCAGCGCAATATGGGGCTGGTATTGCGATTTGCTCGATTCTTGTCGGGAATTTAATCCTTTGGTTAGTTTCACTTATGATTATCTCCATGGCATTTGAAAACCGAAGTAATGCGATACAAAACGTAAGGAACTATCTCGGGAAGTATGGATCTCTGTTTATGTGGGGGCTGCTTATTATCTCCTTCATAAACTGGTTTCTTCTTCAACTGAACTCAGCCCTTCCTCTTCTAGGGCCCTACTTTGGGGCGGAGAAGCCAGGAATCCTGTTGCGCTTAGGGGCGGGGATAGGATTTATTACTGCCCTTTTTGCAAGTGGAGGAATTCGCCTTATTAAGCAGTTCACAGTGATGAGTTTTCCTGCAGTTTTATGTTATTACTTATATGCAACTTTTAGCTCGGGCTATTCATTTGCATCAATTCAAACGTGGGGGGTCTCTGCCTCTGCGGTTACGGTTTCTGTTCTTACGCTTCTTCCTGGTGTAGTGAACTATCCGACATTCTTTCGTCACTCTCAGTCAAAGGCGGATAGTTACCTTGCTTTGACAATTATGGCTTTTTTAATCTCGTTTTTTGAGATTGCAACCATATGGATAGACTTTACACCTACAGGAACATCTCTTCTATCGATTGCTACCTTAGGTTGGATTTTTTGGAATTTGATATGCACAAACTTACTTAACATCTATTATGCATCAGCTTGTTGGGAAGGCTTTGTCCCTCGATTTGAAGGGGCAAAAGGCTATGCAATCATTGGTCTTTTGGGAACAGTTGCCTATACTTTTGTTCAGGTTTCTGCCCCCATCTTGTTCGTACAGAACTTAGCAAACTGTTACATTGCAAGTTTGGGAGTGGTTTTGTTTATCGGCTTTTTGATTCGACTCTTAATTAGACATCGCCCGCGTCCGAAGGGACAGGCGATTAACAGTTTCTGTTGGTTAATAGGTTGCATCGTTGCAACGATTCTGACTATTCAGGATAATATGGGGAGTACGGGACCTTTACTTGCTGGGATTGGTGCGAGTGTAGTCTCTTTCCTCTGCATTCTATTTGTTGAGGAAAATGTCTGGGCGGTGCAAAAAATGCTAGGCAAGTCATAAATATGAATCAACCGTCTTCTCGATCTCATTCTCTCCCTGATAGCCATCAATCGGTTTGGCAATTGGCTGCTATTCAGATGGCTGGATGGACGAGCTTACCCATTCTTGCCACGAGTATTGCAGTTTTGCAAAAGAACAGCTTTTTAGGAGCCGCTCTGACGATTTTTGTTGGAAATACCATTTTATGGTTATCCGATTGGGAATTATTGCAATGGGGTACAAAAAACGACAAAGTACACTAGACATTGCTCGCGACTATCTAGGGAAAACAGGAAGCTACTTTATTGCGATGCTTCTCCTCTTGTCGACACTGTTTTGGTTTATTACTCAAACAACCACCGGAAGCTTTTCAATCACTCACCTCCTTCATATTGAAGAAAGTGCAAAGATTAATCAGTTCATGCAAGTTGGTGTGCTTCTTGGGACTTTGAGTACTCTCTTTTGCATGGGAGGCATTGTTCTCCTTCGAAAACTATCGATGGTTGCTTTCCCGATTTTAGCAGTTGCCTTTGTGATGATCTTATTTGCCTTGCCAGATAGCTCGCCGGCTCACAACAATCACTCTCTTTCTCTTGCTGGCCTAACATTAGTTTTGGCAACGAATTTGGGGATCACCGCAGATTTGCCAACTTTTTTCAGGCATAGCAGATCTTGGCAAACCTCTGTAAAGGCACTAACGCTTGTTCAGTTAGTCAGTATTGTTATTGGGATTTGTGGTTTGTATTTTGGGTCGATTATCACTCAGGGACTTGAGGTTAACGAAGCGTCTATTCATGCAGCAGGGAACGGGGCGCTAACCATTCCGCTCATTTGCTTTATCTTTCTGTCTGTGATTTGCACCAACGTGGCGAACGTGTACTCCGCTTCTGTCGGGTGGGAGCTCATCGCCCCTAAGAACCTTGTGGGAAAAAAGGAATACTTTATTTTAGGACTTGGACTTACTACCATTTTTATTTTGGTAGCGGGGCTTATTCCCACAGATTTGCTCCTGAGGATTTTTGATAGCTCCTTAGTCAATCTTTGTATCGTTCTTGTTATCGCATACATGATTCGAGAAAGAAGGCGCCAACTGCCAGATCAGTTTGGACAAACATCTTATTTCACAGCATGGCTGCTTTCATCCGTCATCAATGCTCTGCAGTTTTCTCATGTAGTATTGACGGACAAATCCACAGTGCTCATCAGTTCTGTGATTATCGGTTTGATCCTTTTACCCATGTTTGTCTTGCCTCGCCGTCAGAGTCGATAATTTGGGTATAAATCCTCTTGTCACAAATAGGCTAGCTTCCATACGCTCTATCAATTAAAAAATTGAGGAGGGGGGGGGGGATGGTGCGGGATATACTGGCGTTCTCAGAGGCCGAAGAGGCTGAATATGCTCCACTTATTTTCACTTTCCATGTATTGAAATGATCCCATCATTTCACGGCGATCATTAAACAATTCTAGCTTTAAGAGATTTGACAAACTACTCATATTACCTCCGCAACCCGAAAGTTGGATTTATTCCACTGAAAATACGATATTTTAAAACGAGAGCTCTCTTTAACAGGGAAACGAGTTCTCCTAAAGATCATGCCCCGATCCGGTTGATCCGAGTGTTCTTGTCTGGGGCTCTGAACTGCCAAAAGAATTATGACGGGATCTCCTTTCCTCAAAAACAGGAGACGACTCTACAGAGATCCTTTCAATATCCTCAGCATCAAACCCTGAAGAAGGCTCTGAGGGGACTTCTTCCTTAAGAGACTTCTTTATTGAACAGGGATCAGGGGGATCCCCTATTAAACAGGTATCGACTGAGAAGGTTCCATACTGCGGAGTTCCTATCGAAGTACGAGAGGGACGATTATCTTGTCGATCAATACGAGACTGTCTGGGTGTAGCGGCTCGAAAAACTTTGCTCGCTGCTTGCTTAATCTGCGATTCCAGATCTCGTATTGAGAGCGCATTTGGCCCCGAACAAAATGCCTCGCAACATCCCAAACGAATGTCAAATGACTCTTGAAACGTTTTTCGATCTCCAGGATCTTTAGCAGAGGTCTGGGCAACGACTTCTCCGCAAACAATCCTCTGGCAACAACCCCGCCCTGCAAAAAGGGCCCGAATTACCTGATCTCCCAGATACCATTGTTTTTCTCTGTAGATAAAAGGGCCAATTTCCATCCCGTTGCCATCATGCACTTTTATTTTTATTTGATTAACCATAAATACCCATCTTCTTACCCCTCTGAATGCTGGACATAAAAAATCCTCATGGCGCCCATCCCCACGTTCTTCCCTGTACTGGATAAAGTAGCATTCAGCCTTTCACTTTCAAAGCCTCCAACAACCACATGAGTCTCTCCATCAGATGTGAATAATTTCTCACAACAATTGGTAAATGTATGGGACGGAACAACGTCTGGATTTCCAGGATACAGCGCTTGTCCTTTTTGGATAAAATTGGCTACAAGAGCCACAAGAGCAGGCAACATCTTTGGGACTTCATATCCTTGATGAGGCTTTAATTTTTCAATTTGTTCAGAGTAACTGCGACCACGCGTTTCAGGTAAAATGTCTTTTGTTACAAGAGCCCAGTGCGAACAAGAGATTTCCTCTTCCCAGCGCTGCTCCTTCACAACTCTGTTGGGCTTAATCATGTCTTTTTGATCTTCCCTCTTATCCCGACTCCTCAACAAATCGGAAAAAACTTTGGCGCTCAGAGAGAGCCCTTCTACAGAAGAAGGCACGTAAACGAGCACATGGGAGTCTTGCACTCTCCTTCCAAGCCCGAATGGGCAGGGCCTAGCGAGAAAGTCGATGAGCTCAATAGGAGGTCTGGGTGGAGAAACAACCCTCCCAAAATACTTGTTCCAGTCTGCCCCCCCAAAAGCATATCCATCAAGCGCTTTGTCTATCTTCAGCAGACGAACTTCTCTGATTTCTTCTTTATCCTCAAATCTCTTTTTCATTGCTAGCAACTGTGATTCTTTCTCCTGCAGCTCTTGAGCTTTCTTTTCCAAATCAGTCTTATCAGGATCAGTTTTTAAGGACAGAGGGCTGGACTTTCCTGAATCGGCAGCAATAGCTCCGGATCTTTTCACGTGCAAGTGTAATGCAAAGGAACTTGCTGGTTCTTCTTTACCGCAACATAGCCAGTCTTCCCGTTTCTCCCTTCCTCCTCGAATAGAAATGATTACCACCTCTCCGTGTGTATCTACATTGAAAACCCTTTCTTCTCCCACCTCTTTCTTGTGAGATCCAGATCCTTCTATCCCAGCCTTGAAAGAACCTCCAGAGAGCTTAAAAGCAGCGCTCGCAGAAGCATCTACGTGAGAGGTTGTCATGTTTTGAAATACGCTTCTCCCCTCCGCATGCCTCCTAATAAAGACTGTATACACGTTCTTAGGAGCCTCAACATCATAACCTTGATATTGATCACCGGAAGGTAATGTCCACGGGATGTCCTTCTCAATCCTACCACTACCTCCGTAAATTTGGTATCTCTCACAGCCCTCTGGTAATGCAACAAGCGAGGCTTTTGCAACTGTCATTTACCCTCTCCAAAAAATGGACACAAGTTTATCAAAAAATTTCTTAAATAGCAATGCATTTGTGAATCTTGTAAGCGCAAAATTGTAATGACACCTTCTTAAGGAACCACTGAGCAACTCATCCGTCATCAATGCTCTGCAGTTTTCTCATGTGGTACTGACAGACAAATCCACAGTGCTTATCAGTTCTGTGATTATCGGTTTGATCCTTTTACCCATGTTTGTCTTGCCTCGCCGCCAGAGTCGATAATTTGGGTATAAATCCTCTTGTCACAAATAGGCTAGCTTTCATACGCTCTATCAATTAAAAAATTGAGGAGGGGGGAATGGTGCGTGATATATTGGCGTTCTCAGAGGCCGAAGAGGCTGAATATGCTAAGTGGACCTTAGATCTGGGGATTGGTCTCAATAGGGCTGTGACTGATGAGGATTTTTTATGTTTATCAGAAGGTCTGAGAGAGAAACTTTTGCTTATTTTGGCACGATCGGAATTGCCTGATGTAAGAGAACAGAGTTGTGTTCCAGAGAAAACGTCTGCCAAGCAAGTAAGTTTTGGCAAGGCCGTTTCGAAGTTCTGGAAGAAACATAAGACAGAAATTATTGTTGGCTCTGCAATTGTTGCTGTGATTACAACTGTTGCTATTGTTGCGATCACTTCAGGAGGAACTGCTGCAGGTGTTGCAGTAGCTGCTGGTAGCGCTGCGATTAGTGGGTTAAGAGAATCCAGAGATCAAGACGCTCCCAGAAACAGTAACAAGGCTATAAACCCTTCGCCGCCTCCCTCTATTGCTTTGCCGTCAGATTATGATTTTATTGGGAAGCCGCCCCCTTCTGGATCTGTATGGAATCCTCCTCCGGATCTCTTGCCCATTCCGCAACCCCCTAGCTGGATGCCCCCTCCTGGGACTATCAGAGACTTTCCTTCTGGTCCTCTTGACGCGCTAGCTGTTCCACAAGTGCCTATCCAAGGAATGTCTTTTGAAAAGGCCCCGACCTCTTTCAACATGGATGCGGTAGGCCCGCCTCCATCGCCTGTTGTGCAGCCCGGATTTTTCGAAAGGAATCTCCCTGTTTTCTCCTCTTCTGATAAAGCGTTAAGTAAATCATGGCCTCAATGGGCCTCTGAAATGGTAGGCTTGTCAGATGAAGAGAAGCTCCCATCCCCACCACAAAATAACTTCTCGATGACCTTCACAACGAAAGGAGAGAGGAATCCAGCTTTGCAAATTATGGGAGTCAATGGAATCGACAACTCTCTTGAGGACGCTGTTAAACATGCGGAATATTTGGAACAGGGAGCGAGGGGCAAAGCCGTTGATTGGGTGTATAATCACTCAAACTCCCCCTTGATGGATGTTGCAGAAGTGGTTATTTTGAATATCCCGGGAAGCTCTCCAAACACTGGAAAGCTCCTACAAGAAAATTGGGTAGCATTTCATGAGCAAAATAAGGATAATCCAAACGCCAAATGCTTACAATTTTGCCACAGCCAAGGAGCAATTCACGTGAGAAATGGACTCGCCTCCGCTCCGGAGGAAATTCGAGATAGGGTAATCGTAGTGGCGATTGCTCCTGCAGCGATTATCTCCGATGATATATGCTACCAGTCGTTTAACTATGCAAGTAAATCGGATCTTGTTCCAAAAGCGGAGCTGGTTGTAGCGGGGTTTTTCGACACGGGAGAGACCGCTGCGTCTGAAAGAGTTCAGGCGGCGTTAACAAAACAAGGACAATTAATATTGCTAGACCCACACCCAGATGCAACAGGGATAGATCATGATTTTCAGAGCCCGACATTTTACGAATACATTAAAAGACACTTAGATAGTTATTTTGAGAAAAATGGGGAGTTTGAATGAAAAAACAATGGATTCTTTTTTCCCTACTCATTTTTTGCGGATGTTCTCAGCTCCAACAAAAGAAATCGTATGCACCAAGCGAAAAGCAAGTACTAGTAAATAAGGTTCGGAAAAAAGTCGCTTCAGATTTGGAAAACAAGTACGGATTAATCCCTTGTGGAACAGGCGGGCAAATGATGTATCAAATAGAGAAACTAATGCTTATTTTCAACTACCCAAAACCATTAACTGAAGATGAAGCAAGGGTACTCGTTGTAAATGCTGTGGATGAATTTGTTGCCTCTGTAAACCAAGAAGAGGCGATCCATCAGTATTTGGCAAATTATCCCTTCAGACCAGAAAATGTAGAAGTTACTATTTTCTTGCAGGATTCTAGGGGAAAAAGAGTTCAACCGGACCGTTTTATTTTTGTTGAGGCAGCGGCTGGGCGTGTCGTATATAAGGCTGACGATCCTGAAACGAACAGATATCGTATTGTGCACAAAGAAACCTTCGAAGAGGCTAAGGCGCTTTTGCAGAAGACGGGTCGCGCCGCAATCTAGGCAAACTCTAGAAATATGCCTTTAGTGACATCTTTCTGCGCTGTTTTTATGTCGCTCAGGCATATTTTTGATAGCTGGAATAAGCCCCGCCTCTCTTGAAAATTCATAACCGTCTAACAACGAATAGATTAAAATGTTTCCCTCCTCTAAACTGACTTTGTATATAAAAATATGTACACTTTAAGGAAAGAGAATGAAATGCTCGCGAGAAAGATCCTAAGAAAAGCTAAAGCCAACCCTCCCAAGGAGAATTAACATGGAAATGGAAGGAAAAATTTGGAAAGACGGTAAACTCTGGCTCGTTGAAATTCCAGTCCTTGACGCTATGACACAGGGGAAAACTCGCAAGGAAGCATTAGAAATGGTAGAGGATCTCATCCTTACTATGGTTAAAAACTATTTTAAAGATGAAATTGCTAAATGTTTTTCTGTAAGTGTCATTAATTATAATAGAAATGCAATCGGAATAACGGCTAGCGATAATAAACTGTTTTTATCCCTTTCTTTGAGAAGACAGAGAGAAAAAAGTGGATCCACTGTGCGAGAAGCGGCTGAGCGATTAGGATCAAATTCTCCCAACGCGTATGCTCAATATGAACGAGGTAAAACGAGTATCTCCGTAGATAAATACGAAGAGCTTCTAACAGCAGCCAACCCATTTGAAAAACTGCGGCTCAGAATTGCCTAAAACTGAGGAACTACTGTAAGCAGCGGACTTATACGAGCGTGCAGAATGTTCTGGATGGCGCTCAGCGTCGATCCTGTAGCTGAAGGACAGGTTGTACACGCCCCCTCATACGAAATCAGTACCTCGTGATTCTCTTTTAACTCGATAATTTTAATACCACCGGCATCCAACTCAATATAAGGACGGATCTCCTTATCAATCACCTCTTCAATCAATTGGAGTTTTTGGCTGTGAGAAAACGCCTCCCAACCAGGAATCCCATCCGGGTTTTGCTCAAGATCCAACGCGATAGGCGTTGTCTCATACGCCGTCTCTGTACAGGTAATATCACTGCATTGTTCAAGTGCTGCATCAATTGCCATAAGCGCTTGATTAATCAACGCATCTAAGCCTTTTGTGTTTTTCCCTTTCAGATGCTGCTCAATTAGATCCGCAGAAATGCGCGAGGCTTGGGGCAAGTTTTTTCGAATGACAAGCTCCGAAATAGCCTCTCCAATCGCAAGGAATGCAATCGGCCCAAAGCATTGGAACTTCACATCCGCAATCTCACCATCTGTCTCATCCACAAGCAGGTATAGCATGAGTCCTTTTGCAACGCCTGTCGCAAGACGCATGCCTTTTTCTGCGGCCTCTTCCTCGGAAAAGGAACCGGCAAAACGGAAAGAAACAATCTCTTTCTGCAAACGCGCATGCATCGTTAGGTCGTAGTGAACCATTTCTGGCGGCGCAATGGATCGAAGGAACTCTACGCTCTTTTTAATCTCAAGGACTGCTTGTTGTAGGTGCTCTTGCTCGATTGTGGGAGGAAGCGAAAAACTCAATGTGCAAGAAGCCTCAATTGGATCCACTTTTGAACATGCTAAAAGCGCGCTTAAATGTTGCGAAGAATCTCCCCCGACAAGCGTTTGGATATTTTTGCCTTGAAGCAGGTGATGGAGCGCGTTTTGATGCGCAAACGGAAATGCAATGACAGAGGTGTTCGGAAGGCGCAGGCTGCCGCTAAGCAAAACTTTCGCATTGGGAATACTTTGTAAGATCTCCTTCTCAAAAAAGGAGCGCAGTCGCGGCATCTCCAGACTCGATTCATCAAGTGATGCAAGGCTTTTTTTCGCTGTCTCTTCCAAGGAGCTTAGGTTGGCGGGAGGTTTCCCCCCAAGAATAAAAGGGACTAGCGGCACCCCTTTTCTTGCAAAGATCCCTCCAGAGAAAGTTAGGTAGTCTCCATGCATTGAAAAATGATACTTGCCGATCGCATGTGTTGCATCTAAGTGAAGGAGGATATTTTTTTTCTGGCAGATAGCTGCAATCTCATCAGTCGGTTGGATCACTCCGGTCAATCCTTGCGCCATAGTGATTGATACGAGAGCGGTTCTCGAAGAAATCAGTTTCTCAAACTCTGCGATATCGATTTCGCCGCGCGTATTTATAGGCGTGATCTTCACAAAACAACCAAGCTCCTCAAGACGCTTCATCATTTGAAGCGTTGGCGCATCTTCAATTGCAGAGGTCACAAAATGACATTTCCCCGTCTTCCGAGAAACTTCTAAAAAACAAGAAAAAAGAACCTGGTTTACAGCTTCTGCTCCAGAAGATGTAGCTGTGAAGCTATCTTCCTTCTCCGCCCCAACAAGATCGTAAAGCGCCGTTGGGAATGGAGTGGTGGAGGACGCCCCCCCATTTGCATCGAGATGAATTACGTCTTTTGCCATGATCCCTGATCAAATGTATAGATAACAGGCTCTCCCGTCGGAAGCTCGAGATTCAAAACCTCTTCTTTAGATAGCTTATCCAGGTGCATGATGATCGAACGGAGCGAATTGCCATGCGCGCAAACAAACACGTTTTGCCCCTTCTCAAGACAGGGAACAATCTTTTCTTGAAAATAGGGGAGCGTTCTTGCAGCTGTCATCTCAAGGCTCTCCCCATTAGGCGGGGGAGTATCAAAACTGCGTCTCCAAATATGGACCTGTTCCTTCCCATATTTTTCGGCTGTTTTTGCTTTATTTAGGCCCTGCAGCTCTCCGTAGTAACGCTCATTTAACTCCCATGCCTTATAGACAGGAATCGTCTCTTCCTTCGCTTCTTCACTGTAGATCCGCCCCCACTCCTCAAGTTTGCCTCCCGCATGATGAAACACCGGAATCTTTTTCGAGGAATGGTGTAACATGCTTAGAGTCAGTGTGGTATGAGATCTGACGAGGGTCGATGTGAAGATTACGTCGATTGGGATGTCTTTGATTTTCTTCCCGCCATCGATCGCTTCTTGGATACCCTCTTCAGCCAGAGGCACATCCACCCAGCCTGTAAAGATATTTTTTTGATTCCACACGGACTTGCCGTGGCGCATTAAAATGAGTTTCGGTTGCATGGAAAAGGAGTATATCAGAAGAGGGGGTTTCTGATATACTCCTGGGCGTTATGGAAAAAAAACGTTTAAGTAAAGCCCTTGCGGCAGCGGGAATCGCTTCTCGCAGAGCCTGTGAAGAAATCATTTTTGAAGGACGCGTTCAGGTCAATGGAGAGACTGTAATAGTCCCTCAAACCCTCGTTGACTTAGAAAAAGACCGCATTCTCGTCGACGGATCAACAGTCAAGGGAGAACAAAAAAAAGTTTGCTACGTTTTTAACAAACCTCCTGGCGTCATCTGCTCAAATGCTCGCGTGGGGAAAAAACCCATCGTTATCGACTTTTTTCCAAAACAGCGAGAGCGCCTTTTCACTGTCGGTAGATTAGACAAAGACTCTCAAGGTCTCATTTTAGTGACAAATGACGGACACCTTGCAAACGAAATCATTCATCCTTCTGCAAACATTACAAAAGAATATCTCGTAAAAACCCTTCACGAAATCACCCCCGAACATCTTGAATCCCTTGCCAAAGGCGCTCGCGTAGATAACAAATGGGTACGGCCCGCTTCAGTCAAAAAAGTACGGCGAGGAACGTTTCGCATCTCGATAAAAGAGGGAAAAAAACACGAAGTGCGCATCATTGCAGAATGCTCAGGTCTCAAAGTTGTTGAACTCACACGCATTCGCATCGGTGGCCTTCTTCTCGGAACACTGGCTCAAGGCAAGTCTCGCCCCCTCACAAACGCCGATAAGCAAGTAATTTTTAGCCGATAATAGATCCTTTTGCTATTGTGCGGTTATGGATGTATCTCGCACTGCCGATGTTTTAGCGCAAAAAATTAAACACTTAATGATCACGGCCAATGGTAGGCCTTCGCAAAAAGCGACGATGGAGGAGTTTTATCACTCCTTTTGTACTGTGCTGCGCGAAGATATCATGATCAACTGGACCTCATCAATCGAGACGGTCGAAGAAAAAAAAGTTCCCATTCTCTACTTCCTTTCGATGGAATATCTCCCTGGACGGTTTTTGCGAAACAACATCGTAAACATGGGCGCCTCCGAACTTGTCCACGCCGTTTTAAAGAAGATGGAACGCAACTTTGAAGATCTCATTATGTGCGAACCTGATGCGGGACTTGGAAATGGCGGTCTTGGACGCTTATCTTCTTGTTTTTTAGACTCTCTTGCCACGCTTCATTATCCCGCACGCGCCTATGGACTTCGCTATCAATACGGGATCTTTGAGCAAGAAATTTGGAATGGAGAACAGGTTGAAAAACCCGATTGCTGGCTTTTAAACACAAATCCTTGGGAATCGAGACGCGATACTCTTGCGACGCAAATTCGCTTTGGCGGAAAACCAATTGCTGCAACAAATAAACACGGCGATGAAGTGTTTTTGTTAGAACATCCCGAAGAGGTTCGTGCGCTTCCTTATGACACACCGATTATTGGCTACAGCGAAGACTCAGATTATTCTGTTTTAACACTCCGCCTTTGGTCGACAAAAGAATCTCCAAGAAACTTTCAGCTACAACGCTACAACGCAGGCTTTTTAGAATCCGCAGTTGAAAACACATCCTTAACCGATGTTCTCTATCCAAATGACAACACAGAGCTAGGCAAAAGAGTGCGGTTAAAGCAGGAATTTTTGCTTGTTTCAGCATCGCTGCAAGATATTTTGCGGCGCCACTTGCGCATTCATGGCGAGATGACAAATCTCTGCGACAAGGTACGCATTCAGATCAATGACACGCATCCATCATTAATTGTTGCAGAGCTTATTCGCACACTTACAAAGAATTACGATTTCCCCATGGATCAGGCGATAGAGACGTGCCAAGCTTGCTGTTCATACACCAATCACACGATTTTAAGAGAGGCTCTCGAAGAATGGAATGAGGAGCGCTTAAAAGGCCTTCTCCCAAGACAGCTTGATGTGGTTCAGAAAATCAATCAGCGTTTATGTGATCAGGTGCGGACAACATTTCCTGGCGATGAAGAAAGAGTCGCAAGAATGTCGATTTTCGGAGCTGGACAGGCGAACATGGCAAACCTTGCCATCTTTGGATCTCATAAAGTCAATGGAGTGGCAGAACTTCACACGAAACTTTTAAAAGAGACTCTCTTCAAAGACTTTTATGACATGAGCCCAGAAAAGTTTATCAATGTCACCAACGGAGTGACGCAAAGAAGATGGCTTCTCGATATCAATCCTCTTCTTTCTGAGTTTATTAGTAAAAGGATCGGGCGGGGCTGGATCACCAACTTTTCTGAAATTGAGAAACTCCATTCCTTTGCTGATGATGCAGCCTCCTGTGAAGAGTTTTTGCAAATTAAGAAGCAAAACAAAAAGGCACTTCTCGAATTTTTACAAAAAGAAACGGCGACGCGCGATTCTTCAGGAAAGATGATTCCACACCCAATCTGTCTTGATGAAAATGCGCTCTTTGACGTGCAGATTAAGAGAATCCATGAATACAAAAGACAGCTCTTAAATGCGCTCCACGTGATTATGCTGATGCAGGAGAAAAGCCAAGGTGTTCCAAGACTCGTTATTTTTGGCGGCAAAGCAGCTCCCGGATACAGAAGAGCCAAGCAAATCATTCAGCTCATCACGGCAATTGGTCGTAAAATTCAAGAAGATGAGGGCCTCCGAGATAAAATTGGCGTGGTCTTTATCGAAAATTACAACGTCTCCAAAGCAGAAGTGATTATCCCTGCAACGGACTTGTCAGAGCAAATTTCTACAGCGGGTTGGGAAGCCTCTGGAACGGGAAATATGAAGCTAACGATGAATGGCGCTCTCACAATCGGCACAGAAGATGGGGCGAACATCGAAATGCGTGAAAGCGTTACAGATGCGTGGTGGCCATTTAGGTTTGGGGCTACAGTAGAGCAAGTCAGAGAGCCGCACAATCCGTGGGAGCTCTATGACAAAGATGAAGCGCTAAAGCGGGCCATCGACACATTGAAAGATGGAACATTTGCGACAAATCCGCAGGAGCAAGAAGCGTTTTCAGAGATTTATCAGGATCTTGTTGAAAAAGACCCTTTCCGCCTGCTTCAGGATTTTCGCTCTTACTATGACACGCAAAGAAACGTTGAAGAGCTTTTTGTAAAACCTCTTGATTGGGCAAAGACAGCTCTGCATAATGTCGCCGCAATGGGACGTTTTTCTGTAGATACATCGATTCGTAAATATGCCGATGAAATTTGGGGCCTTTCTCCGCTTCCCCCAGATCCTGCGATTGTTGAGAAAGTTCGCGAAGAATACTCACAACATGACCGCTGTCTGATCGGAGAAAAGAAGTGATTTTCCGCATCCTCGCTCTTTGCTTGAGCCTTTTCCTCGGAGCATGCAGTTCAAAAGAATCGGGGAAAATTGATTCAAGACCAAAACTCGGAGTCGACCCTTCTTGGGGGCCTCTTAACTTTGGGCCGCAAACCCCCTACATAAACGGCTTTACAGATGAACTTTTACGTGACATCGCTTCGAGTCTTGATATTGAATTTAATAAAATCCAGGCAAACCGGGAAGATCTTTTGTCGGGTCTTGAAGAAGGAGCCTATGATGCAGTGCTCTCTTCGGTTCCTCCGTATACTTTTAATCTCGCCAAGTATGATTTTTCGAAAAACTTTTTAGAGATTGGTCCCGTTTTTATTGTCCCTAAGAAGGCACTCTATAAAAAGCTTTCTCAGCTTCATCATCAGTACGTTGGAGTCATTGCAGGGGCTACTTCAATAGAAATTTTGGGGAAACATCCCAATTTACTGATTCGGAAGTATTTGTCCGCTACTGATCTATTAAATGGGATTGTGAAAGAGGAGGTTGCTGGTGGTCTTCTAGCAAGAGTTCCGGCCGCTGCCTATGTGCCTGATCTGTATCAGGAGACGTTGAAAATCGTTTCTTCTCCTTTAACACATCAGGGGCTTCACCTAGTTACGCTTAAAAACAAACAAGAAGAGCTCGTCCAAGGATTTGATGAGAGTCTAAAAGAGCTAAAGAGAAAGAAAAAACTCGACGAGCTTTTGAAAAAGTGGTCTCTTTCTACGAAGTAGGATAGAGGCTCTTTAGAAGAGCAGCATCTATCTGTAGAGGGATTTTTTCTCCGTATTCGCTTTCAAATTCAGCGACTTTTTTCGAGAAAATCTGTTGGATGGAGGGGAGAAGAATCTCTTTGAAGAACAGATAGTCCCTCTGGAGATTTTCGCTCGAGATGGAATCATTCAGCTGATGGACAACTTGACAATAGTGTTTGAAGGAACGTTTTTCCATAGATCCAATCGCTCTGATTGAATCCAGAGCCACTTTTTGCGTTTTAAGCTTAAGTGTCAGACTCTCAATGCGTTGCTTTTTTTCTTTTAGCTTAAAGAGAAGCTCCTTTTCTCCATTTGCTTTAGAGCAATCAGCCTTTAGCATGCGCAATTCAATTTCCTCTTTTTCGAACTGTTTTCTTAAAGAAGAAGGCTGCCAAGCAAGAACATGTCTTGTTCCTTTTTGCAAAATATCAAACGACTTTCTTGGGTTAGCCCTCTCTTTAAACGCATCATTTTTGCTTCCAATTTCGAGGATTGTATCAATGGCATTTTGAGAAGTGTCAATCTGCTCATTTTGTATCGTCTCTTTAAGAATGAGCTTAGTTTGCTCATCTTTTAAAGAGGACATGTAAATCTTTTCCGTTCTCTCAACAAAGGCTTTATTGGGAGCAATGAATTTGTCATACTCTTCTTCTGTGGTGGCAAGAATAGCTGAGATGTTTTTCTCTAGGAGCTTGGTTTTTAAGAGCTCTAGCATTAAACCATTGCCTGCGTTTGAGTTTGTTCCTTCTAGCTTTGTTGTAGCTGCGTTATGCGCTTCATCAAAAAAGAGAATCACATCATTTTCATAGCCTGCAATTGCCTTGAAAACAAGATCGAGACGAGAAGAGTAACCATGCTCATTATAACTACCGATCTCCGTTAGACTCGCAGTGTTTACGGAGAAGAGTTTTTTCCCCTGAAGCGTCGGCGCCGTCCCTTCGTTTATTTGCATGGCAAGGCTTTCTACGAGTTGTGTTTTCCCAACACCTGGTTTCCCCACCAAAAACGCAATTTTTGGCTTTTCTATAGCGGATGGCGTCAGAGCCGTGATAAGACTCTGCGTCTCATCTGTTCTTCCAATGGCTTTTTTTAATCCCTGGTCCTGTGCTTTACGAGTCAAATTTGTGATTTGATTCTTGTCGAGAACTTCAGGAATCCCCAGTTGGAAATAGGAGTAGATTTTTCTGATCCCAAAAAGACATAAAAGCACGCCCGCGGCAGCTAAGATTGTTTTTTGAACAGTTACAAAGTAAACAAGGGCACTCTCTACGATCCATTGACTGTCTGTGATGATCGAGCGGAATATGTTCAATTGGCCCTGGGCAGTCCACGTGTTTTTTGGCGGAGCATCAAGATCGATGCCATAGCTTTGCCAGACTGTCTCTGTGACGTACTGCACCGTTTTCCCAAAAAAACCAGGCTTTGGAAGCCAAGAAGAGGTTGTGAGGATTTTATCTGAAGGAGGCGGTGGTAAAAAAAGAGCTTCGTTTTTTACCGCTTCTAGAGGGTTGTTATGGGTTGTAAATTTTTTGAGAGGTTCAAACGGCATTTCCTTGCAGAGGAGGTCAATTTGACCCTGGTTTTGAGAAAGAATTGCCTGGCTTACCTCTGCAATTAGAGATTCCTTCCCAATAGAGGGGAGTAGGCTTTTGAGTCTCTCCCTTTCGGGGTCTTTTCTAAAGGGATTAATTTGGGAAACATAGCTCATAGCGGCCGGAAATTGTAGGGAGGGAGACCTTTTACATCAATCCTGCAATTATTTTTTGACCCAAAAAAACCCATACGTCAGATTCTTTGCTATCGGAGACACTGAACAACTCATTCGCTTTGCTCTAGGCCAAAATTCACCGAAAAAGTTAATTTTCTTTTCTACAATAACTAACCCTAGTTTATTCCGATCTCCAAATTAACTTTTTCGGCGCTTTTGGCGCGAATCCCTGGCAAAGCAGTTATTCAGTGGCTCCTATCGAAGAGGAAACGATCTAAAAAAGAAAAAAAGATTGAGCATCATCAAATTCAGGTTCTGTCGCTTTTGAGATTTTTTTGATTGAAAAAAAACCAATAATCTTGCAAACTCCGCTCCAATTTTTAAAAGAGGTTAAGAATTATGCGTGTCCCTGTTCCTTTATATGCTGTTCCTTTTTTTGGAGTGGCATGTCTTGCTGCGTTTGTTTATAAAAAAGATCCCTCCTCTGAACCGAGTTCTCAGACTTCCGATAAGGTAGAGACGACAGCAAACGAAGCGTTTTCAGCAAATACCAGTGGCTATGAGAAAAACGTACCAACTCCCTATGAGTCGAGTTTACCTCTAGATGAACGAGTAACTCAAAGCTCGTTTTCCAAACCTGGGAAAGAGACCTCTTCTCTTCTAGACTCTGCCTCTTTACAATTCATGGTTGCCGGAGGTTGTGTCGGAGTTATTGCTATAGTCTGTGAAGTTCTTGACGGGAAAAGTGGAACTGATTTCTTTGGAAAAGATCTAACGAATTGTTTGTTTCGCATTGCTGGCTGTGCCCTTGCTGGCGGCTGGGTCAACGCTGTTAGGAAATAAAAATTTGAAATAATCTTGGAGGAACATCACAGGTCTTGACAGGGGCCCTATTGATCGATTATCATTTCGGGCAATTATTTCGGAGGAATCATGAGTGACAGCTATGCCATTATAGATACAGGTGGAAAACAGTATCGCGTGTCTGAGGGCGATGAGCTTAATGTAGAGCTATTGCACCAAGAAGGCTCTGTTACTTTCGAGAAGGTTGTTTTCTTCACAGATGGAAAAGCTCCCTTGATTGGAGAGCCTCATGTGTCTCAGTGTAAAGTGCATGGAGATGTTTTAGGTCTTGCAAAAGGCCCGAAAGAGATCGCTTTCAAATACAAGAAGAGAAAAAACTACCGCCGCACAGTCGGACACAGACAAAAGTATACACGCGTAAAGATTACGAAAATTGCAGTGGCTTAAAACAAAGAGTTTATAGATGGCACATAAGAAAGGTCAGGGTTCTTCCCGAAACGGACGCGATTCGCACTCCCAGCGTCTCGGAATTAAAGCAACAATGGGACAATTTGTTACAACCGGCAGCATTCTCGTTCGCCAGTGTGGGACAAAATGGCACCCCTCTAAAAACGTAGGGAGAGGCAAAGATTTTACTTTGTTCGCCCTTATAGATGGATTCGTCAGTTTTCGTAAGACAAAAAAGACTTACGTATCTGTCGTTCCGGCAGAGAAAGGTTAAATAATTTCCCATGTTCGTCGATACAGTAAAACTTGAGTTGTTGGCGGGCAGGGGAGGCGATGGCGTCATTGCGTGGCGTCGCGAAAAATACATTCCCAAAGGGGGCCCGGCTGGTGGCAATGGTGGCAACGGCGGCTCCGTCACGTTAATTGGCGATACTCAGATTCCATCTCTTGAGCACCTCCGCAATCATCGCATTATCAAAGCGGAAAGTGGTAGGCCGGGAGAGGGGAATGACCGCACCGGAAGAAATGGTAAAGATCGCGTCATCAAAGTTCCTCTCGGTACTCTTGTAAAAGATCCTGAAACAGGTGAGATCCTCTGCGACTTTGTCTCGGAAGGACAGTTATGGAAGATTTGCAAAGGCGGCAAAGGCGGTAAGGGCAATACAAAGTTTAAAAGCCCAACCCACCAGGCTCCGTACGTCTGCACCCCGGGGGTGCCTGGAGAGGAATGTAAAGCTGATCTCGAGCTCAAAATGATTGCCGATGTGGGTCTTGTTGGGATGCCAAATGCGGGTAAATCGACACTCATTTCAAAGCTTGCCTATCTTAGAGTAAAGATCGCTCCCTATCCCTTTACAACCCTTCGCCCCAATCTCGGGGTGATGCAGATCGACTCGCTCAATCGTCTTGTGATTGCAGATATTCCAGGGCTTATCAACAATGCTTCGCAAGATAAAGGGCTTGGCATTTCCTTTCTAAAGCATGTCGAGCGAACCTCAGTACTCGTGTTTGTTATCGAGCTTGCTCCCTACCAAGACAGAGACCCTTTTGAGGAGTTTGAAATGCTCCGAAAAGAGTTGGAAGCATACAATCCATCTCTGCTTGAAAAGCCATTTCTTGTGGCTCTCAACAAAATTGACCAAGAGGAGACGGAGGAATTAGCCGAGGGATTCCGTAAGCGCTATCCGTTTGATCTATCGACTCTTTTTGAGATCTCCGCATCCGAAGAGATCAACCTTGCCCCTCTCAAGGCGGCCATCCAGGCAATTGCGCCTCTAGAGATGACCCTAGGGAGACACTGATTAATTGCTTTGCCGGGGATTCGCGCCAAAAGCGCCGAAAAAGATAATTTGGAGATCGGAATAAACTAGGGTTAGTTGTTGCAGATCGAAAATTATCTT
>CBDUSP010000033.1:0-18360 GCA_965370365.1 uncultured bacterium
TGTTTATAGCTGCATCGGCTTTTTCATTTAAACTTTTTATAGCTGTATCGGCGATTTTATTTATATTTTTTATAGCTGTATCGGCGATTTTATTTATATTTTTTATAGCTGCATCGCATAATGCATCGCACCTTTTTGTAGATTTTTCAAATATCTCTGCTAGATCTTTTTGCAATTGGCTTTGGCTGCTTAGGACCAGGCTTAGGATCAATAGGGCACCCGCTTGCGCGGCTATACTATACAAAATGCATTTGTTTAAATTGGTATACCACAGTTTTTCACACACCTCCGTGTGTATAGACCATACCTTATTTGAAATCACAGATATCCGATCTGTAACTGCATTGACTGTGTCGTGACTGAGACTGGTCATGTAGTCATAGAAAGAATCTTCTTTAGATTCTGCAGAGATTTCTTGTGTGGTCATAAAAACTAACTTCTTTAATTTGTGGAAATTATACATCTCTTTTAACAATAAATACAAGTCTTCGCGGTAGATTCCCTTCTTAAGGAACCACTGAACAACTGCTTTGCCTGGAGTTCGAGTCAAAAACGCCAAAAAAGTTAATTCGGAAACCGAAATAAACTAGGGTTAGTTATTGTAGGTTGAGAATTAGCTTTTTGGTGAATTTTGACCGAAGGCCAGGCGAATGAGTTGTTCAGTGGCTCCTTAACTGTGTCCTTGACGCGTTTCAAACAAATCTTTACATTGAGGCGTTCAGCCAGAAGGAGCTCAAATAGTGCACACTTTAGAAACAAAACGCCGTGAATACAACCCAGAAATCCCCCGATTTTCGAAAAGCTCTCAGAGGTTTGTTTTCAAAGAATTAGCTCATCTAAAAAAACAGCATCACACTTGCGCCAACTGTTTCCAAAAACGTGGGAACAAAAGGGATACGCGCTTGTTAAAGGAAAATGAAGTTCTATAGCAATAGACTCCGATATGAGCATACGCTTCAAGCGGTTCTTTTTTAGCAAGATAGGGGATGGGGGACCTGCTAAAATAGAGGGCATTGAAAGATTGATCAAATACGCACTTAACGATGTGGGGAGAGTCGTAGTCAGCTCTATTTTGAATCTTTGTGACGGCCGTGGATACTTTTGCTTCTGTCGCAGACTTAAGTGCTTGCACAATGGCAGATAATGTCTCGGGGTTTATGCACGGATGATCACCCTGAAGGTTGATGATAAAGTCTGTTTTTTGAAGAAACTTCTCTTTCTGAACGGCCTCTACAATCCGCATTGTGCCGGTTTGAGCCTCTCCAGTTAAAATAACCTTTCCTCCAAATCCGCGTACATGCTCTGCAATTTCTTCACTATCGGTTGCGACAAACAGGGCGTCAATTTCTTTACAAAGAAGTGCTTTTTCAAAGGTGTGTTGGAGAACCGATTTCCCTCCTGCTTTTTTGAGGAGTTTTTCTGGAAAACGAGAACTTTTAAGTCTAGCTGGGATTACGCATGCAACTGTCATGATCTCTTCATTTTCGCTTAGGGAACTGAAAATAGCAAGCCCTGTGTGAAGGAGCGATTCTTTCGAAACACGTGTCTAGTAATCACGTTTTCCCATGGAAAAGGGTGTGGGGTAACCACGCTTTTCCATGGAGAAACGTGGTTGCTTGATGGACGTTAAAAAAAATAGGGGTACTGCTGGACAATTTATTTATCTGCGTCCTCTAGGAGTTTCGTTAGCCTTGCGGAGATTATGGCAACGGTTATAGCTTCAGAGCTTTCATAGCATCATCAGCTGGCTTCATTATCGCGGCGATCGTTTCTCGCGTTTCAGCCATTTGCTTTTCATGAAGCTGTTGCAAGCGGGGGCCTAGAAACTGGGTCCAAATCACATATGTACTTATACCTACAGTGATGAGATTTAGAGTGGTTCTATACCATGGCTTTTCCCACATCTCCGTGTGTAGAGACCGTACCTTATTTGAAACCGCAGAGACCCTCTCTGTAACTGCATTGGCTGCGTCACAACTGAGACTAGTTATGGATTCGTAGAAAGAGTCTTCTTTAGGTTCTGCAGAAATTTCTTGTATTGTCATAAATATTAACTCCTTTAATTTGTGGGAATTATACCTCGCTTTTAACAATACATGCAAGCTTACGCGGTAGCTTTGACTGTATCCTTGACGCGTTTCAAAAAAAACCTTACATTGAGGCGTTCAGCTAAAAGGAGCTTGATTGTGCATACCTTAGAGACAAAGCGTCGCGAGTATATCCCAGAGACCCCCCCGATTTTCGAAAAGCTCTCAGAGGTTTGTTTTCAAAGAGTCAGCTCCTCTCAAAAAACGGCCTCTTCCTTGCGTCAGCTTTTCCCAAAAACATGGGAGCAAAAAGGCTATGAGCTTGTCAAAGGGAAGGGAAAAGAATTGCCCCTTCGGATTGGTGTCTTTTTTTCAGGAGGTCCCGCATCAGGTGGTCACAATGTGCTTGTAGGCCTTCATAATGCGATGCAAAAATTCAGCAGCTCTTCTCAAGTGATTGGCTTTCTAGGAGGGCCTTCAGGTCTTCTCGATAAAAAATGGAAGTATATCAAAGTGAATGATGTTGCTGCTGTGAAAAATACGGGCGGTTTTGACTTGCTTGGATCTGGACGCACGAAGATCGAGAGCCCGGAACAGATGGCATCTGCCATGCAAGCGTGCAAGGAGCTGACTTTAGATGGTCTCGTTGTAATTGGTGGGGATGATTCAAATACAAATGCGGCGCTTTTAGCGGAATATTTTTTAGTAAATGAGTGTGCTACACGAGTTATTGGCGTGCCAAAAACAATTGACGGAGATTTGCGAAGCGAGGAAATTGAAATGTCCTTTGGCTTTGATAGCGCCTGCAAAACGTACTCTGAGCTAATTGGAAATATTGCAAAAGACGCTCTTTCTTCAAAAAAGTACTATCACTTTATCAAGCTCATGGGAAGGTCTGCCTCGAATATCACACTTGAGTGCGCGCTTGCTGTGCAGCCAAATCTTGCTCTCATTGGAGAGGAAGAACGGAGCTTAGAGGAAATTGTCGGGGAAATTGTCGATCTCATCGTGCAAAGAAAGGACGATGGAAAAGAATATGGGGTGATTCTAATCCCTGAAGGGCTCATTGAATTTATTCCAGAAATGAAAGCCTTGATTCAAGAGCTTAATCAGCTTTTATCTGAGGGGAAAGCCCATGCTGATCTTAAGCCTAAGAATCAACAGCTTTTTTCAACACTCCCTGAAAAAATTCAAGAGCAGCTCGTGTCGGATCGGGATCCTCATGGAAATATTACTGTATCCCAAATCGATACTGAGTCTCTTTTGATCGAGCTTGTTAAAGCAAAACTCGAAGAGAAATTTACTCCTATTGCTCACTTCTTTGGATATGAAGGGAGATGTTGCTATCCTTCAAACTTCGATGCCACCTATTGCTATTTACTTGGAATGGTCGCGGCCCTTGCGATTCGAGATGGGGCAACGGGGATGATTTGCTCGATTCAGAACCTGTTGAAGCCAAGCCTTGAGTGGACATGCTCGCTTGTTCCTATTGTACATCTCATGCATATGGAGGAGCGAAAAGGAGCGCAAAAGCCGGTTATTCAAAAGGCGCTTGTCGATCTTAAGGGAAAGGCTTTTTTAGAATTTGCTGAAAAAAGAGAGGACTGGAAGATCGATGATGAGTACGTTTTCCCAGGACCGATTCAGTATTTTGGGGATTCTGAGCTCACAGACTCTCGCCCAAAAATCCTTTAAAAATTAACAGGATACGCTTCGCTGCAGGATCGGCTACGCCGGCAGGATCACCGCTAACGCGGTGGCAGGATAGATGGATTTCTTGGGAACGCTCATGTTTTGAACCAAAACATTTTATCCTGCCGCAGCGTCAGCTGCGATCCTGCCACCGCGTCAGCGGTGATCCTGCAAGCGTAGCGTATCCTGTTAATTTTTAGCGGAGAGTTTAATAAGGTAGCCCTTGAAATCCTTTGAAAGGATATCAGGTAGCTGATAAAATCTCTTCCTATGAAGAAAAAATACGACCCTGCATCGATTGAAAAAAAGTGGCAAAGCTACTGGAAGAAAAACAAAACCTTCAAAGCCGAAATTGACCCCACTAAACCAAAGTACTACATCCTTGATATGTTTCCGTATCCGTCAGGTGCGGGCTTGCATGTTGGCCATGTAACTGGCTATACCGGTACGGACATCTTAGCGCGCTATAAAAGACAGCTCGGATTTAACGTGCTTCACCCAATGGGCTGGGATAGCTTTGGACTTCCTGCTGAGCAATACGCGATTCGCACAGGTACGCATCCTGCAATTACGACAAAAGCCAATATTGACACGTATCGTCGCCAATTACAGTCTCTTGGATTTAGCTATGATTGGGATCGGGAAATTGCAACAAGCGACCCTTCTTACTACAAATGGACGCAGTGGATTTTCACAAAGCTTTTTGAAAAAGGGCTTGCCTATGAAGCTGAGATCAATGTCAATTTTTGTCCAACACTTGGGACCGTTCTTGCAAATGAAGAAGTGGAAGACGGGAAGTCCAAAGAAGGGGGCTATCCCGTTGTAAGACGCCCACTAAAGCAGTGGATTTTGCGGATTACGGAGTATGCAGACCGTTTGCTTAAAGATCTGGATCTTTTGGATTGGCCCGATCACTTAAAAAGGCTTCAGTCGAACTGGATTGGAAAAAGTGAAGGGGTGTCTATTGACTTTCCTTTGGAGAAGACAGGTGAAAAAGTCACCATGTTTACAACGCGCCCTGATACCCTTTTTGGGGTGAGCTTTGTTGCGATTGCTCCAGAGCATCCTCTTGTTTCTCAAATTGTCACAGAAGACCAAAAACAAGAAGTTGATGCCTATTTGCGCGTCGTGTCTGCAAAAAGCGATTTAGAGCGAACGGATTTAGCCAAGACGCAAACAGGTGTTTGGACAGGAGCCTATGTACTTCATCCAATGACTGAAAAAAAGATCCCCATCTGGGTTGCTGACTATGTGCTCGTGGGCTACGGAACGGGCGCTGTGATGGCGGTTCCAGCTCACGATGAAAGAGATTTTGGTTTTGCAACGAAGTATAACCTCCCTATCATTAAAGTCATTGATGAAGAGGGAAAAAGTATCAATAGCTCCTTTTTGGATGGCCTTGCAATTGTAGAGTCCAAAAAAGTGATGGCAGACTATCTCGAAAAAGAGAACAAGGGAAAACGGTCCATTCACTACAAGTTAAGGGACTGGCTTTTTTCTCGCCAAAGATACTGGGGAGAGCCGTTTCCAATCATTCACTTTGCAGATGGCACAAAGCGCTCTTTGACCCTCGATGAGCTCCCTTTAACACCGCCCCCAATGGATGATTATAAGCCAGCTGATTCTGGAGAGAGCCCCCTTGCAAAGGTGCGTAAATGGGTTGAGATTGAAGATCCCAAAACTGGAAAAAAAGCTTTGCGAGAGACAAACACAATGCCTCAGTGGGCAGGCTCTTGCTGGTATTATCTTCGTTTTTGTGATCCTCACAACGAACAAGAGGCTTGGAGTACGGACGCAGACAAATATTGGATGCCAGTCGATATGTACGTTGGCGGGGTCGAACATGCAGTTTTGCACCTTCTTTACGCAAGATTTTGGCATAAAGTGCTTTACGATCTAGATCTCGTTCATACACCAGAGCCGTTTATGACCCTTCGCAATCAAGGGCTTGTGACTGCGCGCTCTTACAAACTCCCAGGTGGGGGTTATGTTGCACCGAGTGAGGTTGAAGAGAGAGAGGGGGGTTATTTTGCTTTAGGTACGGGCGAGGAACTCACCTCGCAGAGTGACAAGATGTCCAAATCGAAGTTAAATGGGATTTCTCCAGATGAGATGATCGAAGAGTTTGGCGCGGATGCTTTAAGGCTCTACGAAATGTTTATGGGCCCTTTTGATCGAGAAAAGACGTGGAGCACGGATGCGGTTTCTGGATGTAAGCGCTTTTTGAATCGTTTTTATGACATGGTTTTTAGCGACAAGATTTGTGATGAGGAAAGCGAAGAGGCACTCAAGCTAACACATAAGCTCGTTCATCTTGTGACAGAAGATGTTGAAGCAATGCAGTTTAATACGGCAATCGCTCGTATGATGGAGTTTTTAAACGCATTTATTCCGCTGCCGAAATATCCCAGAAGTTGTCTAAAAGCGGCAGTTCAGATGCTCTCTCCGTTTGCTCCGCATATTGCAGAAGAGTTTTGGGAAAAGCTCGGCGAAAAAGGATCGATTACCTATGTCCCGATTCCGCCAGTCAAACAAGAGTACCTTGTTGAAGATACGGCCGTCTTTGTCGTTCAGATAAATGGAAAGCTTCGTGGGCGTTTTGACATGCCTGTTGATACGACGGAAGAATCGTTGATGCAGAAGATCAAAGACACTCCAGAGACGGCGAAGTTTTTGGAAGGAAAGATTATAAAGACAATTTTCGTTCCGAAAAAGTTGCTCAATATTGTGATAAAACCTTGATTTACGATCTTGTTCTTTTCCTGTATTTGCTTTTTTTAGTTCCTGTTGTTTTTTTTGGAAGACTCCGTGGAAAAAGGCATCCAGCGCTTCTCCAGCGCCTTGGTTTTTTCCTCCCTGAAAATCTTCAGAAGGGGGGCATTTGGATCCATGCTGTCTCTGTTGGAGAGGTGAAGGCAGCAGTCCCATTTTTCAGGCAGTTAAAACAAGCATACCCTGAGAAGTTCATTTGTATTACGACAACAACAGCAACGGGCTTTGCAGAGGCCAAACGATCTTTAAAAGAGGCGGATACCTTTTTGTATTCCCCCATTGATTTTTCGTTTGTTGTGCGTAGATTTGTAAAGAGACTGCAACCCTCACTGTTTATCTTGGTTGAAGGGGATTTTTGGCCCAATCTCTTAAAAGAATTAAAGTGTAAGATCTTTTTAGTCAGTGGTAGAGTCTCTCAAAAAACAGCATCTCGTTGGCAGATGTTCCCAAGCTTTGCAAATAAGCTTTTTTCTAAGTTTGATCTTCTTTGTGTACAAAGTGATGAATATGCAAAGCGCTTTTTGCCATTTGCAGGGGATAAAGTTCGAGTGACGGGGAATCTTAAATTTGATATTGAGCCTGAAAAAATCAAAGACGTATCTCTTCCAAAAGACTTCATAACGATTTGCTCAACGCATGCCCCTGAAGAAGAAAAAATCCTTGATCACTTGGAAGGTCGATGGAAAGTCTTTTTAGCTCCGCGCCATCCGGAGAGATTCGATGAAGTGGCGCGTCTTTTAAAGAAAAAAGGGATTTCATTTGCTCGGTTTAGTGAATCTGGATGGAATCTAACTTCAGAAAAAGTGCTTTTAATGGATGTGATGGGTCAGCTTGGTACTTGCTATACACATAGTAAGCTTGCAATTGTGGGGGGAAGCTTTGTTCCTGGAATTGGGGGGCATAACGTTTTAGAGCCCTGTCTTTACGGGTGTCCTTCTTTATTTGGGCCATACACATTCTCTCAGGAAGAGCTTGTCCAAAAAGTTCTTGAATCGAAAGTAGGTAAGCGTAGTTCTTTTGAAAGCATTTTGGAAGATGTTACCGAAGGTAGGTATTTAGAGCCCTCTGTAGAGACTTTCCGAGGCGCCTCTGCTAAAACCTGGAAAGAGATTTCATTAGCAATAAAATATGGCCTTGAGTAGAATTACTCCTTTATCGCGGGGTGGAGCAGTGGTTAGCTCGTTGGGCTCATAACCCAAAGGCCGTAGGTTCGAGTCCTACCCCCGCTATTTTCTTCTATACTTCTGGCGGTATAGCTCAGCTGGTAGAGCAGCGGGATCATAATCCGTTTGTCGCTGGTTCGAATCCGGCTACCGTCATCTCAATGGGTTAAAACATGAATAGGAAGCAATATTTTTGTCCTTTGACTTGCATAGTAGGTGGGGTCTATAGCGAAGATATAGCAAATAAAGATCTAAGCGAGAGAGTAAAGTATACTGTTGAAAAGCAGGATCAGAAACTGTTCATTGGCCTTGAATTAAGAACAGACAATGAGAAATGCTCTTTAGAGATGCCAGCGCACCAAGAACGGTTTATTAAAGAAAACGTTTTTGCAAAGATCCCCAACAAAACGGCGGGGGATGTTTTCGCTCTTTATACTGACTATGAAGGGGACTATAGCAAGCCTTACTCATGGATTCTTGGGTGTGAAGTGTCTTCTTTAGATGAATTACCAAAAGGGCTTGTTGGTAAAGAGATCCCTGCATCGAAGTATGCTGTTTTTGTGACAGAAGGGAAGTTTCCTGATGGGTTGATTGCTGTATGGCAAGAAGTATGGAAACTGGATCTAGCGCGGTCTTACACGAGCGATTTTGAAGTGTACCGTAGCGACTTTGATCCTGAAAAAAGTCCAGAAGTAAAAGTTCACATTGCAATAGACTAGTCCAATGCTATTCCTCTTATGCGTATTTTGTAAATATTTCGGGATGGTCTCGTAGGATTTTTCTATATTTGTTTCTCTGTCGTCTGCTTTACCCCTTTTCATAAAAAGGCAACAAATAATCGAGAGTGAAATTGGCGTCTTCTGCCACAATCCCTCCGTCCGCAATCAGATCTTTTATTACAAATTCCATATTATACCGAACTTATCAAGTCCAAATAGATATAGACAAAGCCTATGATGAGTTAAAAGAATACTTGGAAGACGAAAGTGATTGGACTGTTCTAGGAATGCATTGTCTGATTTTAAAAAAGAAATAACTGTTCTTCCAATTGTTCTATCTGTGCTACCCTGAAGCCACTAAAATTCACACAACCTAAGCGGGCGCGGTATAACTGTTTTAATGAGTATGTGCCTTATGAATGAGATTCATGCGGAAATTTTTGTCCTAGTTGGGCCGTCTGGGGTCGGAAAGTCGACCCTCATCAGTAAATTGAAACAAGAGGCTGTTCCCTTCCATGAGTTGGTTTCCTATACGACCCGACCTCGGCGCATCGGAGAAGAAGAGGGAAGGGACTGTTTCTTTGTCAATCAAGCTGAGTATGTGCAGAGGGAAGAGAATAAGGAATTTATTTTGTCAACTCAGGTACATGGGAATTGGTACGGAATTTCTAAGGAATGGCTCAATGCGGAACTCCAGGCGGGGTACAATATTGTGTGCAGCTTGAACACCGAGGCTGCTAAGAATTTAAAAAATCTTCTCGGCAAAAAAGTCGTGACCATCTTTATTGCCCCTCCTTCTTTTGGCACTCTGAAAGAAAGGCTCTCTCAGAGAAGCACAGACGAGGACTTTGTGCAAAAAACACGCCTTGTCAATGCCCAAAATGAATTAAAGCAACAGGACTCTTTTGACTACAAGATTGTCAATAGAGATCTTTCTCAGTCTGTGGAGGAACTGAAGAAAATTTTCTTGTCTGAAACGATTTCGAAGCTGATTGTCAAGCAGGCGGTTGCTCCCATGAGCAACCCGGAAGCGATTCGGACTATGAGTTACAACATTCGCATGGCTCCATCCACCGAGGATGATGCGACGGAAAATGCTTGGATGTATCGTCTTCCCAAAGTCCGTATGATTATTGAGCGGTATAAGCCCGATATCATTGGCCTGCAAGAGGTTTCCCTTTTTCAGATGGATTCGCTGCAAAACGGCCCATTCAGTCTGCCTTATAAAATGCTCGGCAAGTATCCTTCGAGGAAACCGATAGAATCAGGGCTTGGGATTGTCTATAACTCACAAAATCTTCTCTTGATTTCAGATCTGTACACGATCTGGCTTAATGAGGCGCAGATCCATTCGGAGGGGCCGGCTTGGGATGGATCTACCTACGAGCGTTATGTGATTTACGCGAAATTTAAAAATCTAATCGATGGCAATGAATTTTGGTTTATGACGACCCATTTTGACCATATTGGTCAGAGGGCTCGTCAAGAAAGTGCAAAGATTGTGATGGATTTAGCTGAGCTGTTGGATGCGCCTGCCATTGTAACGGGCGACTTCAATTGTTTTCCTCAGCTGGGAGGGGCCGAATTATATCAACTTTTAAGCACCCGCTCGACTCGTATCAGGGATTCTGCAACGATTACCGACAAGATCTTTGGCGTACCAGGCAGTTGGATTGGATGGGACTATGATACATACAAACAGCAAAACGGTTATTCCAAGTATGACTTCATATTTACGCATGATTCCATAGGAGTTATACAACATGGCATCATCGACGATCGCGTCTGGGACAACTACTTCCAAAAAGAGCTCTACCCATCCGATCACCGCCCTGTATTAAGCGATTTGAAATTTAAGAATTAGGAAATTTGACGACCCCTTACTTGTCTGCTACTCCATAAAACACCTGAAGATCTTCCCTTAAGCCGTGTGGATTAGCGTATTGTGCTCCTTTTTTGAGTGCATTTTGGCGTAGATCTATGAATTGTTCTGAAGAGAGTTGTTCAAGCTTTGCTCGAGTGCCATGATCCCACAGGCTATCGAACCATTCCTTCGCTGTTTCATGGACAAATATTTTGGTTTCTTCGTGCACTTTTGGGTTGCGAAAGTCCGCTTTTTCAAGAATGTTTTGTAAAGTTTTTCCATCCCAAATGGGAGTCGCAGCGAGACTTGTCGTATGGACAAATTGGCTTTTTTTATGAAATTACGCGATCAGGCACTAGTTAGCTTTTCTCGCAAGACATAGGGATCCAGATCGATGTCTTATCCCCAAGCTAATGTATCGCTTTTGGGATCAACTCTCACCTGATTGAAGAATTCAACAGAGTTCCAAGCTTCGAAAACCATAACGAAATCCTTTGCCGCTACCCAAGCCACCCATTTTCTAGCCCAAATATGTGGAGAATTAAAATAACCTACAGGTTCTCTGATGATTGATGGTCGTGCGGCCTAAGTAAAAGGCCTGTCAAAGAAGGTAGCTTTTTCTTTTTTTAGGGGTTGTGCAACAACCCCATATACACCCCCCAAAAAACCTATTTGGAACAGCTTAATGAACCATTTACAAGTTTAACCATAATAAAAACTGGTGTTGCCAGCATTGCGACTACTGTTCCTAGAGCCAATAGCGTACCAAGAGAAGCTGTAATAGAAGTTTCTCTTCTTCCAATTTTTGAACCCTCACGCTTCGCACGAATATCTTTAACTTGATTCGATATATCTGAAAGCTTTACTAGCAGCTCCTGGAGCTTCTGAAGATCTTTTAGATCATCCTCAAGAGAATATTTTAGACCTTCTTCACCCTCAAAATTTACATTAACAGCACCAACACTCATACAACCTCCATTTAAAAACGCACTGAGCGTAACAAATAACAAGTAACAAAACAACCGAAAAGAGTAATTTAATATTACTCAATATAGTTATATGAAACTATCCGAATAAAAACTTTAATTGTATGATCCCTGCTTTTTATGGGGTAAATCATGACAAAGCACTTCACTCATTTATTTGATCAACTTCAAAGGATCCACTGCAAGGATAATAAGCAGATGACTATTTGTGAAGCAGATAAAGGATACGATTCTGACTAGCTACGAGTGGGGGGGGGGCTGACAAGGCAATGAAATTATTAAATAAGTATTTCTGGTTCTCCAAAGAAACTTTGTCCTAAGAAAACTCCTAAAGTTGCTACACCACACCCACACCACACTGATATCTTATTTTTGACATCAGATCCCATCTCTTGCCATTTGATCTAAAGGGGGTTCTTCGTGTATCCTACTGCTGTGAACAAATGCTGAGAAATGAGAGGAGAGGGAATGCCTCGGAATCATAATCCGTTTGTCGCTGGTTCGAATCCGGCTACCGTCATCGTTCAGCATCTTTGTAACGCTCCTGGACAACATTCCAATTCACGTACTTAAAGAATGTTTCAATGTAGCTGAGCTTATTGAGTCCAAACTGGGTAATAAAGGCATGTTCAAATACATCCATGACTAAGATCGGAGTGCCTCTGACAAGGTGGCCTGTATCGTGCTCGTTAATCCATGTATTGATAAGCATTCCATTTGTGAGATCAAGATAGAGAATCGACCAGCCGATTCCTCGAATCATTCCCGTGGCAATAAAATCTTCTTTCCACTTCTCAAAACTCCCAAACTGCTTCACGATGCTTAAAAAAAGAGAGCTCTCTTTGTTGGGTATTCCTTTGCCGGCTAAGTTATCAAAATAGAGCTCATGGAGTCGCATGCCATCGAATTCCCAACCAAAGCGTCTTTTCAATGCTCCATATTCATAGGGAGGAAGATCCGCCGTTGCAACCTGCATTTTTGTAAGCAGGATGCTTGCGTTTTTGACATAGCCTGCATAGAGCTTCAAATGCATCTCGATAAGGTTTTTGTCAAAACCTTCCATTTCGTAGAGATGAGAGTAGTCTTTTACTTGGTAAGGCCGGCTTTGCGGTTCACTTGCAAAAACAGCTTGGATCATAAATAGAGCGAGAATGATTTTTTTCATGAAAAACTCCTATTGTTCCCAGGGAAAGGGGCGATTTGGTGCCGGCGCATCGTCCCCATCTTGATCTTGTGTAAAGAGGTTAATAAGCCCTCCGAAAATTTTTCCACCAGTTGATGGAATCTCTTGCACAGTTGTCATTGCCGCAATTTTTGCAACAGCCGGACCTGTATCAAACTTTGGATTATTTAAAGACCCTCGAACAGGAATTTGAAGGACGTAATTTCTTCCCAAATTTCGAATGCCAAAAGATCTTTCTAGCGTGTCCCTTGGAATGCCAAGGGTCATATCAAGCGCATCTCTTTTCACATTGATATCTCCCCACGCACAAAGGTGCACAGAGTTAGAAAGAAGCGCGTCGATTCGACCCATCTCGATGAGTCCATTTTTAAGAGAGAAGGTAACAGGCGTAAACCAAAAGTTGATTCTGTTTGAAAGGTTAAAGAGTTTGGCAAGAGAGTAGAGAGAGTCACCTCCTTGTATGAGGACTTTGCCAAGGTCAAGGGACGCATGTTTGATTTGAATCGCCTCCAAGTTTTTTAAAGGACAGCGAAATCCATCAGGTGAGATGTTTAGAGTGGCTGGAGTTTGTGCGTGGATGTCGATCTGTCCTATTTTATCGGTAAAAAAAAGGCTCGCCTCAAGTGGTTTTGTAAGTGTGAGAACATCATCTGTCATTTGGCCATCAAGGAAAAGAGAGCTACTTGGGGAGCTTGCATTGAACTGAATGGCTCCCTTTTTGTTTTTTAATACATACGTGCCTTGTGCATCTAAAGTAGCCCCAAAAGCGCTGTATAGATAGCCTTTAAGGTTCAGTAAGCGATCGACGAGAATCGTTGGAATCTTGCGGAGATTTGCTTTTAGATCAAAATCCTTTGAGGAAGTGGCATTTCCTTGGATTTCTAGAGTCCCTCCCTGAGGTGTCTGTCCAGTCGCATTTATATAGTTGCCTTTGATCGTCGCCTGAATATTTGTTAGTTTCGCATCGCCACCATATACTAAAGAGGTGTTTGTAACTTCAAACGATTGATCAATCTTCCCAATTTTCCAAAAGGGGACAGGGGATTTAAGCGTTTCAATTACTGCTGTAAAGTCCTTATCAGAAAAGTGAACATTCTCAAACTCTTGAGGCCCCATCCAAGAAAGAGATGTCTTTTCGATTGTAACCTTCCCTTTAAGTTTTGACTGGACTAGGTAGGGAAAAAATGGGGAGACAATCTTGGGGAGAAAAAAAACGAAGATGAGACAAGCTAAAAGAAGGAGCTTTTTCATTCAACGGTCACGGACTTTGCAAGGTTCCTTGGGTGATCGATATCGCAGCCCCTTTCTTTTGCAACATAGTAAGCAAAGAGTTGGCCAACAACAGATGAACAAAAGGGAGAGAGGGCGTCGATTGCCTTCGGTACAAAAAAGACATCATCTGCAATGGTCTTAACCTCTTCAAAACCATCAGGTGCAATCGCAAAGACGGGGGCTTTTCTCGCTTTTACTTCCATCAGATTGCTTGTCATCTTGCCAAGCGTTCTTTCGTTTGCACAAAAAGCAACGACAGGAAAATGTTCATCAAGAAGAGCGATGGCTCCATGTTTTAGCTCACCTGCCGGGTATGCATTTGCATTTACGTAAGAAATTTCTTTGAGCTTTAGAGCGGCTTCCATGGCAGTTGGAAGCATGTAGTTGCGCCCTAAAAAAATGAAATCATCAAAGGCTGCATATTTTTTTGCAATTTTCTGAATCTCATCTTTTCGCCTTAGAACCTCTTCGATTTGAGAGGGGATTTTTAAGAGCGCTTCATGGATGATTGCAACCTCTTCTTGAGAGAGTTTTTTCAAAAGATCCGCAAAGTGAAGAGAAAAAAGGGTGAGACAGCTGAGCTGCGCCGTAAATGCTTTTGTAGAACATACGCTAATTTCAGGGCCGGCTTTTACACTTAAAAAGCTTTCCGACTCTCTTACAAGCGTTGAATTTTTCACATTGCAAAGGGCAAGTGTTTTTGTCCCTTGTTTTTTGGTTTCTCGAATAGCTGCTAAAAGATCTGCTGTTTCCCCAGACTGACTTATCGCGATCGCGAGAGTTTCAGGGCTATGCACAGGCGTTCTGTAGCGCGCTTCAGAGGCGATTTCAACGCGCGCTTCGATCTTTGACAAGTCTTCCATAAGATATGAGGCGATAAGTCCTGCGTGGGCGGAGCTTCCACAGCCTAAAATAGAAAACTTCTGAAAGGAGGGCTCAAGCTTTAACTCTTTAAAGAATGCATTTGCATCAGATCTACCAAGAAGCGTATTTTGGATGACCCGGGGCTGCTCGAAGATTTCTTTGAGCATAAAATGCTCAAAGCCTTCTTTCGATGGAGGTTTTAGATTCCCCTCTAGTCGCTCTGTCTTCTTTTTTACGGTTTTAAGCAACTCATCAAAAATCTCCACGTGTCCTCTACGGACGCGTGCAACTTCTTTTTTCTCGAGAAAGAGAATATCGAAGCTAGGGCCTTGAAAAGCATTTGGATCTGAAGAGATTACGGCCTCTTTTTTGCTTTCAGTCCAGCCAATGGAGAGGGGACATTCATTGGCAGCGGCAATGATTTCTTCTGGATGGTCTTTATGAATAACGAGGATCGCAAAACTCCCCTGAAGAAGGGGAAGCGTCTTATGAACGGCACTGAGGAGGTCTCCGTCATAATATCTGGCAATCAGGTTCACAATAACCTCGGAGTCGGTCTCTGAGGAAAAAGAGATCCCTTCTTTTAGGAGAGACTCTTTAAGGGACTTGTAATTTTCAATAATGCCATTATGAATGAGGGCAAAAGATTCGCTTGCATCGGTAAATGGATGTGCATTTTCATCATCGACCTTTCCGTGCGTTGCCCACCTGGTATGACCAATTGCTACATCGAGCTTGGGAAGAGAGGCTTTTTCCTTCAAAGCCCTCAGCATTCCCTTGGCTTTGCAAATTGCGATTCTTCCTTCGTGGATGCCGCCAATACCGCTTGAGTCGTACCCGCGATATTCGAGTCTTTCAAGACCTTTGAGACAGATTTTTAAGGGGTCTTTTTCCCCGACGTAGCCAAATATTCCGCACATGATTGGAAGTTATATCACATGTGGATAAATTACCAAAAAGGATCTATTTTTTTTCACATGACTCGTTGGTTTGTGGGGTAGGTCTAAAGATGTCGTCAAGATAGTCATGCCTTCTCTTTTTAGTGAAAAGAGAAAATGGGGGCGTCCTTTCAGAGTGAAGAGGACCTATTTTTTGTGGTTGCCCAGGGGAAACTTGAGGCGAGCGATCTCTTTGTTTGTAAGGAGAGGTTCCTGTAAGAAAAGCCATGCACTTCTTTGTCGATTCTTCAATTGCTTGCTTTTGGTTTTCAGGTGTGTCCTGTCTTGAGAGGGGTTCTTTGTTTTCTTTAGAGTTTTTCGTTTGCGGCAGCT
The DNA here is from genome assembly GCA_965370365.1 of uncultured bacterium. Lineage (GTDB taxonomy): Bacteria > Chlamydiota > Chlamydiia > Chlamydiales > SM23-39 > DAIDHZ01. Next base: position 15,814 of record CBDUSP010000033.1, read on the forward strand.
CAGAGCTTATTACATGCACTTTCCCCTCAGGCAAAGGCTGTACTGACATCCTCGTAGGGGACTCCTTTTGTTTTTGAAGGAGATCTCCTGGCAAAACAGGAATGTGCTTGACCGGAGCGTATGTAACCATTGGATCTTGGTTTCCGCACGTTCTCTGTACGGTAAATGCGCTGTTCGGTTTTCCTGGGGAAGTTTTATTCATTTGAGGCTCTACTTAAGTTTTATGGGCCAAAATAGCAAGAAAAAGCGGAAACTCTTTTCGAGCACGATCCTCCATTTTTGCTCTTCCCCCCTCACTTTTCTTGTCAGAGCACCACTCCTCCATGTTCGAGACCATAAGGCCACTTTTAGAGAGCGATGAGATGAAGAAAGAGAGGGGGTGATGGAAGGAATAGGTTGTTGCGGATTTTGCGCCCTTGCTTGGGTTTGTCTGGATGGGGATTTTTTGAGGACTCATATAGACATTCATGCGCCTATATTGGAGCTTTGCCTTTTCGTCGACACCCCAGTTACTTTGTCGTGGAATACGAAAGCAAGGGTGGTTCAGCACGAGGAGAAGTTTCCCTCCACTTTTAAGATGGTTTGATGCCTCTTTAATTGCTTTTTCGGGACAGTCCATGTTTTGCAAAGAGAGAATAAAGCAAGCTGCATCAAAGGTTTCGTTTTTTAAGGGGAGTTTTTTGCAGGCATCTGCCACGAGGAAACGTCCTTGAGACATTTGCTCAGCTTTTGCGAGCAGGGCTTTTGAGTTATCAATTCCTGTGTATTTGATCGTTTTGGGAAGATGTCTTTGCAAAACTCCTTGCCCACAGCCAAGGTCGAGGAGGGAGTCTTCTTTTTTTAAGCTTAAAAGAGAGGATGCTTTTTTTAAGATGATGGATCTGTGATAGTAGTGTCCCTTTTCTCCAACCTGAGCGCTGTACCACTCTTCTGAAGCGTCCCAGCTAGTCTTTGTCATGTTTAAGCTGCCATGAGGGTTTACGGGCCTTATAGATCAAGAAGGGGATGATGCAAAAGATGATCGTTGACCCGATGAGGAAGGATTCAAAGATCCAAAGTTCTCCTGTTGCAAATTGGCTTGGGGGGATAAAGCAGAGCATAAACCCAAATAAAGATCCCAAAAAGCCTAAAGTTCCGACGACCCACATCCCCACGTTCCCAAACGGGATCTTGTATCCTCTTTTCGTTTCTGGGAACTTATAGCGAAGGACAATCCCTGCGATAAACATGAGCGCGTACATAAGTTGGTAGAGAAGTGCGGCAAGAGCTAGAAGCATCCAGTATGAGCTATTAATCGATGGCATGAAGAGAAAGACAAGGGAAAGAACGGTTACAAAGAGAGCTTGAGAAATTAAAATGCCAACAGGCATTTCTTGTTTGTTTTTCTTGTGAAAGATTGGGGGCAGATTGCCATGCATCGCGGTTGCATAAAGACCCCTGCTGGGTCCTACAATCCAGGTGCTTAACATTCCAAGCGTTCCAAAGGAGATTACAGCCGCAACAACCGGCATTGCCCAAGAAAGATTAAACGCGTTTAAAAAGGAGGAAAAAGCCTCCATGGCGCCTGATGCAAGTTGGATTTCTTGGACAGGGATAATGATGCCAATTGCAATGGCTCCGATCATGGAAAACCCGAGAATTAAAATAGAGGAGAGCAAAATCCCTTTTGGATAAGCAGTTTGGGGGTTTTTAACATCTTTTGCGTGGACCGCAGACATTTCAACACCAGCGAGACTAAAGAGAACGCCAGAGAAGAGGACAAGATCCCTTAAAGACCCAAAATTCGGTGTAAGGCTATCCTTAGAAAACGTGATCTGGGAGGGGAATCCTTTGAAGAGCCAAAGAGAGGCGAGTGCTGTGATGAGGATCACAGGGAGAACCGTCCCAAATAAAGCTGTGATCATGCTAATGAAGCCAGAAATTTTCATGCCCAGGAAGTTGATAAGCGTCGCAATCCAAAACACAGCGAGAATTGTTGTCGTTATAAAGACCTTATCTGTAGCTAAATCAGGATTTATAATGTAGGCGATCGCGGCGGCAATAAACGAGAGGATCGTTGGGTAATAGATCACATTTTCGATCCACTGGAGCCAGATGGCGACAAATCCCATCCGAGGTCCCAGCGCTTCTCTAACCCATGTGTAGACGCCTCTCTCTGGCCATGCAGAAGCGAGTTCTGCAGAGACAAACGATGCTGGGATAAAGAAAATAATGGCAGCGAGAGCAAGTAAAGGAAGCGCTGCAAAGCCAAACTCAGCCAAGAGGGGGAAGTTTTTTACATTACAAATTGCAGCAACGTTGATAAAGGCGATCGTTGTGGCGGTGAGTACTTTTTTCTTGTTAGATGCCATGATTTAATGGACATAGAGCCGATCCCAATAAGGATGGCTTAAGTCTTTTTCAAACCTGTCAGTTATTGGGTCGTAGATTTTAGCAGGATCTAGATTTTCGCCATAGTATCTTTGTAAGAAAGTCGCGGTGTCATTGGGGACAAAGACCTCAACTCCGTCGAAATCAGCCTTTTTCAAGGGGAAGAGGTGTTTAAAG
>CBDUSP010000034.1:0-16099 GCA_965370365.1 uncultured bacterium
AATAAGCAAAAAATACATGCCAGCCCGATCTTTTGTCCCTGTGAAAAAGCATCTTCTCTTATCCAAGAGAGCATAAGCCAAGCAAAAGAAGAAGGAGATTCTCTTGGGGGGATTGTTAAAGGCATAGCTGAGGTTCCTCCGGGTCTTGGGGATCCTGTGTACCGAAAGATCGAGGCTCTGCTTGCATTTGCGATGCTTTCGATTCCAGCGAGTAAAGGGTTTGAAATTGGGGAAGGATTTGCTTCTTCTCGGATGAGAGGCTCCGAGCATAACGACGGGTTTGATATCACAGATGGAGACGTGCATCCTGCAAGCAATCACGCAGGAGGACTTTTAGGGGGGATCTCGACAGGAGAGCCTCTTTTTTTCAGAGTTGCTTTCAAGCCAACATCGAGCATTAAAAAAGAGCAGCAAACGGTTTCTGTAAAAGGAGAAAGAGCGACCATGCAGCTTTCTCAAAAAGCTAGACATGATCCATGCGTTGCAATTCGCGCAGTTCCTGTAGTAGAGGCGATGACAGCACTTGTGTTGGCAGACGCCCTTCTTATGGACCGGGGTGGTTTTGTAAAATGATTGGGGCTCAGGTAGTTATCTTTTTTAGGAAGAGGAGAGGATGATTTCTCCTAGAGATTACTCTCTATGGAGAGTGAGTGAGTCACCTCCATCAGCTCAAGCTGAAGGCAGCTATTCGTCAGGAGATCGTAGAACTGTATCGTTAACAGAAAATCCTCAGAGAGTAAATGGCCTAAAAAGCGCTCTCAAAAAGAATAATAATCGCTCGGAAGAGCGTGGGCCTTGCGCAGAACAGAGCAAGGTCGATGGGCGTCAAGCAAACAAGAATCATTATTATCAGGGAGCTGCTGCAGAAAGGAAGGGAAACTGGGAAGGTGCGCTAGCTCATTACGGAGAAAGTCTTTCTTTGGCGAAACGTTATTTCCCCGATGATATAGCCAGCTATCACCAGTTAATAGGAAAAGTCTATCAGACTCAAGGAAAGAGTGATCTCGCTTTGCAAAGCTATACACAGGCTCTTAGGTTGCGAGAAATACGCGTCAGGGAGTCAAAAGAAGAAGTTAGTAGGCTTGTTGTTCTTTATGAACGCATAGCAGGTATATACGAGCATCAAGGCAAACTAAATAAAGCTTTAGAATTTTACAACCATGAATACAGCATGATCAGAGGGTTCTCTTTTCCCAAAGCTTTGTCTCCAACCGAGGTGTTAGCAGACAAGATACAGAAGTTGGAACAAAAAATATCTCAGCCATCAAGAAGCTTTGAGCAAGGAGCCCTCTTGACCGATCCAGAAAAGAAGAGTAGACCGAAAGAAGATGCCTCAGGTTGCTCATGCTCTGACTGTGTTATTGCATAACCAATGATCTCGATTCCAGCGAGTAGAGGCGATGACAGCGCTTGATTTGGGTATAAAATAAGTGGAGACTCGTATAGTTTTTTTTGACGTAAAATAATTTCTTTCTTAAACTGCCTGTCATTTATCAGAGAACTCTTAAATATTAAGGAGAATTTTATGTCAGTATCGCCGAAAACAACCTCACCAGTAGAGAAACCACTTGTTTCTCCCCAGCAATCACCAAAAGAAATTTCTAAAGAAGACCAAAAAGTAAATGAACAAAAAAAGGTAATTCAGCCTTCAACAGGCTGCAATTTTACGAAAACACTTGAATATGGTGCATTTGGCGCCGCTCTTGGCGCAGGCGCTGTACTTACAGCTTCTAAACTTGGTGTGGGGGAGGCTTCCCAAAAAATGATGACCGTAGCTGCAGCAGCTGGTTTGGTTGTAGGCGCAGTTCTAGCTCCAAAATAAAGATCTGTTTTTAGGTCTTTCTAATAACGGTGTCTTGCTTACCAGCAGGACATCGGTTTATACTATAAATCATGGACCTTCTAATTAGTTGTCAGGATTTATCAAAATCCTTCGCCTCTCGTATCCTTTTTGAGACTCTTTCGTTGCGTATTTTTTCCGGAGATCGGATAGGACTCATCGGTTTAAACGGCTGTGGGAAATCAACGCTTTTAAAAATTTTGGTAGGCCTTGAGACCCAAGACTCTGGCATTATCTCGCCTCGAAAAGGTCTGAAAATTGGATATCTTCCTCAATCCTGTGATTTCCCGGCTCTAAGCCCGAAACAGATTTTATTAAACACGCTTGCTGAAAAGACAAAAATCCCTGATTACGAACATGCGCTAATTGCTGATACGTGGCTGAGCAAACTTGGATTTACAGGAAAAGAACCTACTGCAGATAGGCTCTCTGGCGGGTGGAAAAAACGACTTGGATTAGCAGATGAGCTAATCTTATCGCCTGATATCCTTCTTTTAGATGAGCCGACAAACCATTTGGATTTAGAAGGTGTTCTTTGGCTTGAAAAATTCCTTCTTCGAGAGGCCCCGACCTATCTTGTGGTCAGTCATGATCGCTATTTTTTACAGCATGTAACTGAAAAAATGATTGAAATTGGTCGCGTATACCCAAAAGGGATTTTTGCAGTCGATGGCTCATACATGCATTTTCTTTCTAAAAAAGAAGAATTTATTAAAGGACAGATTGCTCAAGAGCAATCGCTTGCGACAAAAGCAAGGAGAGAAACGGAGTGGTTGCGTCAAGGGGTCAAGGCAAGGACGACAAAATCGCAATCGCGCATCGATGAGGCGGGGGAAATTTTAAAGGCGCATGCGGATATAAAAGAAAGAAATACACAGAAAACAGCAGGCGTTGGGTTTGCAGCAACGGAGAGGGAAACAAAAAAGCTCGTTGTCGCAAAGAATTTAAAAAAGGAGATTGGAGGGAGAGATCTTTTCAGGAATTTTGATTTTACCCTTTCTCCAGGAGTGCGTTTGGGCTTAATGGGAGCAAATGGGTCTGGGAAAACAACGCTTTTGCGCCTGATTTCTGGAGAGATTCTCCCAACTCAAGGAACGATTAAACGAGCAGATGATCTTAAAGTTGTTACCTTCGATCAGCACCGCTCTCAGCTTCCTTTAGACCTTTCTTTAAAAGAGGCATTGTCTCCAGATGGCGACTATGTTGAGTTTCGAGGGCAAAAAATCCATGTAAATGGGTGGTGCAAGCGGTTTTTATTTTCTCCAGACATTCTTGAAATGCCAATTAAAAGGCTCTCTGGCGGAGAAAGGGCAAGGATTGCCATTGCGCATCTCATGCTCCAAAATGCCGATGTCCTTCTCTTAGATGAGCCCACAAATGATTTAGATATCCCCACCTTGGAAGCTCTTGAAGAGAGCCTGCTCGATTTTCCTGGCGCCGTTGTGTTAATTACACATGACAGGTGCATGATGGACCGCATTTGTAATACAATTTGTTCTCTTGGGCGACCTGACGATGTTGTGTTTTACGCTGATTACAGCCAGTGGGAAGCATCCAAAAAACCTTCCCAAAAAGAGGCGGTAAAAAAGGCGTCTCCAAAACTTGCTCATGCAGAGAGAAAGGAATACAACGCAATTGAGGGCAAGATTACAAAACTAGAAGACAAGCTCCACAACCTAACGCGTAGATTAGATGAAGAAGCAGAAAACTCAGAGGCGCTTGCCAAAGTATGCACTGAGATAGGTCTTGTTGAAACCCAAATTGAACAGCTTTATTTACGCTTTGAGCAGCTTGATCAGCTAAGGAAACACTGATCAATGCCTCCTCAAGAAATGTTGATATTGAAGGTTTTTCCACTCTTTACTGAGTTGCTAACTGCGCAGTCTTTAATGGCATCGTCAAGTGTCTTTTTTGTTTTTTCAGGGTCCGTTGCTCCCGTAACATCGAGTGTAATGTCTAGATGGGTCATTTCCAGACCCGCTTCTGAGGGAGCCTTGTCAACGGTGAGCTTTGCTTTTCCAACAATCTCTTTAAACTCAAGTTTTGCCTTTTCAGCGTAAACCTTAAAGGTTGCAATTACACAGCTCACAACAGAGAGAGCGAAAAGATCTTCTGGGGAGTACCCTCCACCGGGACCTTTGAATTCAGGGGGGATTGCGGTTGTGATGGGAGGAAGCTCGTCTACCTTTGATTCCCAAGTAGAGAGGACTCCGCTGGTGGCTGTTGCTTCTACTTCGAATTCCATGGGAAATTTGATCATTTTTCAGTCTCCTTATTAAAAATTTGAGTTTGCCTCTCTTTTCCTTTTTTGTCTTTTAGAAAGTATTTGGTATACTTAAGCGCCATGGATAAGAAACGACGTATCTGCATTGAGAGAGATGGGGTTCAAGAATTTATAACGATCGAAGAGTGGGAGAAAATGAGCGGTACTTCCTTTTCGACAGTCCTTGAGTTTGAAAAGCTTAAGCTCAGAGATAAGATCCAGAAAAAAACAAAAAAACTCTACGAAAAAGGACAGCTCACTCGCCAGCAGGTGTGGTTTGGAAGCTATTTTAAAAAAGAGATAGAAGAAGGGACGTTGCCAGACGTTGTTTTGCGCTACATCAATCCGGCTTTAGGTTGGGGCGTGTTTGCAAGACGCAAGTTCAAGAAGATGGAGTTTATCGCTGAGTATTCGGGTTTGTTACGCAAAAGCAAGCGAAGTGATCGAGAAAATGCCTACTGCTTTGAGCATACCTTTTCAAGTGGTGTCAAAACTCCCTACACAATTGACGCGCAAGAGAAGGGAGGGATTGGAAGGTTAGTCAATCATGGTACTTTTGCCAATCTCCAGTCTTCTTTGGCAACAATCGATTTTTTATCCCATGTGGTGTTGATCACAAATAAAGAAATCGAGGCAGGAGAGCAGCTGGTCTATGACTATGGTCCCGACTACTGGTCAAAAAGAGAATCTCCAATAGATGTGAGGAAGGTATGAAAAATCTGTTTGAAAACAATGAAAACTGGATCAAGTCGCGACTTGCTAAAGATCCTGAATTTTTTTCCAAAAGCGCAAAGGACCAGGCTCCAGCGTATCTTTGGATTGGATGTTCTGATAGTAGAGTCCCTGCAAACGAGATTGTGGGGCTTGAACCTGGAGAGCTATTTGTTCACCGAAATCTCGCAAATTTATGTCTGCATACGGACTTTAGTTGTCTTTCTGTTCTTGAGTTTGCTGTCGATGTATTGAAGATCGAGCATGTGATTGTTTGCGGTCATTACAACTGTGCGGGTGTAAAAGCTGCGATGGAAGACCATCAATTGGGTCTTGTTGACAACTGGTTGCGCAATATTCGCGATGTTTACGCAGCAAATAAAGAGGAGCTCGATCAAATCGGTGATTTGAAAAAGCGGTATAATCGCCTGGTGGAACTCAACGTACAGCAGCAGGTAAAAAATGTGTGTCACACGACCATTGTTCAGAGCGCTTGGCATAGATCGCAGCCACTCACAGTGCATGGATGGGTGTATGACTTAGGCGCTGGAAAATTAAAAGATCTTGGATGTACTTCTTCTTCTATGAAAGATGTGGATGAGGTTTATCGCACGAAGCCGGGGAGTGGATAAGTGAAGCGGGAAATTCCCAAAAACCAGCTTATTATGGGGGTTCATGCAATATCTGAGGTTCTCAAGAGCAATCCATCTAGGCTAATTCATGTTTTTGCGCAAAAGGATCGAAAATCAGAAATCACGGCTCTTTGTAAGGAAAAGAAGGTTCCGATCACATTTTGTTCCTTTGACGCTCTTTCTAAAATGGTGGGGACAGAGTCCCATCAATCGTTTGTCGCTCAAGTCCCTCCGAGAGAATATCTCTCCTTAAAAGAGTTTTTGGCCGAAGATAAAGAAACCAGCATTGTCTTAATGCTCGATCAGATTTTTGATCCTCAAAATTTTGGCGCTCTTCTTCGAAGCGCGGAGTGCTTTGGAGTCGATGCCGTTGTCTTTTCTAAAAATCGGGGTGCTGAAGTTACACCAAGTGTAACGAAAGCAAGCTGTGGGGCATCAGAGATTCTTCCCTTGGTGCGTGTTTCTAACCTTGCAGAGGCGGTTAGTCAGTTTCAAGAATCTGGCTTTGAGGCCGTTGCAAGTGTTTTAAGTGAAGGGGCTAAAAGTTTACTTGGCTTCGAATTCCAAGAAAAAACACTTCTTATTGTGGGATCTGAAGGAGAGGGGATTCAACCTTTAATTCAAAAGCGGTGTGATGAGATGGTCTATATTCCGATGGAAGGGCAGATTCAGTCGCTTAATGTCGCGCAAGCAACATCTATCCTTCTTTATGCGGCCAAAGCAAAGATAGGCTTGAGCCCCCGTGAATAGAGATCCAGGTGTCGATGTCCACTTCAAGGATTTTTGCAAGCGTGATGATCTCGGTTAGCTCTTCCCATTCTTCGACAATCTGCGCGTCAGCGATTAGACCAAGAAGCTCGTTGTAATACTTACTATCATCATCGATCATTCCCTTATCGACGCATTGATCGAGAAGAACACGGATGATCTCCAAGTTCTCGATGACTTCTTTTTTTGCTTTTGCAAGTACAGGATCTTTTGCCATAGTCTTTTCTATAGCATGACAGGTGTCATCGTGGCAATAGCTCAGCTAAAAATGAACAGGATATGCTTCGCTTGGCCATAGATCTTTTGAGTTAAAGGCTACCTCATCACAACTCTCCGCTAAAAATGAACAGGATACGCTTCGCTACAGGATCGGCTTCGCCGGCAGGATACGCGCTTCGCGCTTGCAGGATAAGACTCGGGTGGAAACAGACTTGGAAAGCAAACATCTTGATTTAAAATTTAAAAAGAGACTCTGCTTTCTAAGCTTGTTTCTTCTCGAGTACTATCCTGCAAGCGCGAAGCGCGTATCCTGCCGGCAAAGCCGATCCTGTAGCGAAGCGGATCCTGTTAAAATTTTCACACAGATCTTACCTAAATAAGCTCTACAACACACTCTACATGGGATGTTTGGGGGAACATGTCAAAAGGTTGGACTTGAACAGGTTTATACGTATCAAGAAGTCTCAAGTCCCTGGCTAACGTTGCAGGATCACAAGAGATATAGATGATCTTTTTTGGAGCGAGTTTTTTTACTCCCTCTAAAAAAGCAGGATCACACCCTTTTCTCGGTGGGTTTAATAGCAGCACATCAATCGATTCAAGCGTATGAATGAACGTCTCCGCAGGGGCGCAAACAAAGGAGACGTTATCGATCTTGTTACGCTTTGCATTTTTTTTCGCATCTTTGATGGCTTCAGAAACGCTTTCAACACCAATCACTTTTTTCGCTTTTTTTGCAAAAATAAGAGAGAGAGTCCCAACGCCACAATACGCATCAAGAACGGTATCCTCTGGCTTTACATCTGCCCATTCAAGTGCTTTTAAATAGAGGTTCTCTGCCTGCAATGGGTTTACTTGGAAAAAAGACGCTGGCGAGATGGAGAAGGTAAGACCCAAGAGCTTTTCCTGAATATACGAAGCTCCTTCCAACGTCTGGTAAGTATCTCCCAAGATCACGTTGTCTTTTTGCTTGTGAACGTTGTGAACAACGCCCTTAACCGCAGGGATGGTATCAAAAACAGCTCGGCTTAAGGTTTTAAGAGCTGTGGAGGCTCTTCTGTTTGTAACGAAAAGAACGAGCACTTCGTTTGTGTGGATAGCGCTTTTAATAAGCACATGGCGCAGCTCACCCTTCCCTCTCTCCTGATCATAGGGCTCTAATTTAGAAGCCTTAACTAGACTCTTGAGTTCTTTGAAAACCTCTTCTCCAAGGTCGCAGTGGATGAGGCATCGATCGACCGACACAAGGTCATGAGAGTTTTTTGCATAGAGGCCAAGAGTTGGTCCGCCAAGATCGCGTACAGGAAGCTGAATCTTATTGCGATAGCCAAATTCTAAAGGCGAGGGGACCGGATCGAGAACAATTGAAGGGTCAATTTTCCCGATTCTTTGCATCGCATCAGCAACTCTTTTCTTTTTAAACTTAAGTTGCTCAGTGTAAGAAAGATGCATAATCTGGCACCCGCCACACTTTCCAAAGATTGGACATGGAGGTTTTACGCGATGAGGTGATGGGGTGATAACGCTTTCGAGTTTTGCAAAGGCGTGTGTTTTTTTAACGCGAAAAAGGCGTGCTTTGACGGTTTCTCCAGGAAGAGCGCCATCAACGAAAATGGTAAGACCATCGAGGCGCCCCACACCCTCTCCGCTGTGGCCAAGGCCGTCGATTAAGAGGGTAATTTCATCATCATTTTGTAAAAGTTTTGTCATTAGAATCCATATCCAAAGCGAATCTCTGGAATAACTTCTAGACGGTGATCATCCGTAATCCCAGTCCCAATTGCACCCACATCTGCGAAAAAGTGCTCGTGTTCAACTCCAAAACGTAGAGGGAGGATGAGTCCAGTGCCTCCAAAACTTCCTATACATGTGTCAACTCTAACACCTCCAATGCCTATCCCAAGGCTTGCGTAAGGTCTTGTTTTTTGAGAGTTAAAATAAAAGATAGGAGAGGCGGAAAGAGTAAAACCATTTATGAAAAGAAAAGAGTATCCTGTTGCATCGACAGAGAGCATCCCTCTTCGGAACACAACACCCCCCCCAGGCATAATCCCTCGCATGTTATCGAGAATGAGCCCGGATGCAAATACGAACACTTGCCCGTCTTTTTTAAGTGGATTGGAGCCAGTGCTTTCAGAATTTACATTAGGATCAATATTTGTTGAGTAATTGGATAGGAGAGGGAGATTCGGGTTTTGGATGGTTTCTTCCGCAAAGACAGAACCAAAGGTAATGCACGTTAGAACCATAAAAATAAACACTTTATTCATTTTCACTCCAATCCAAGAAGGGAGTTTAACATGAATACGTTATTTAGTCTTCAGTTTATTTCATCGTCATTTTGTAGAGGTTGTGTCATCATGATTAGAACACGATACCAAAACGGATATCAGGAAGGCTAATCTTTGTTTCTGAATGAAAACCCTCGCTTCTAAAGTCATGGCTCCTGACATACGCGCCTCCAATGTCTACGAAAACTCGCTCTCCCTCAACGCCTACGCGCAAAGGGAAGATTCCTCCAATTTTATTGCTAGTTTGGGAGATTATGCCTATAACACCTAGTCCAGCGCTTATGTAAGGCCTTATTTTTTTATCAGAAAAATAAATGACGGGAGAGGCTGTAAAAGAAAGGGAATTATACCAAAGGAGAGATCGTGCCGTAGCATCCAAAGAGAAAGATTTTGTGCGCATAGAAAGTCCAATGCCTGGTATTGGGAAAGAGAAAAAAGCGATTACTTTTAAATTTTTTTTAGTTGAAAGAGACTGTTGAGTTACTGGCATAGAGGCTGGAGACGGTGTGATCTGGCATAAGTCTTGTGTGGTTTCCTTTGCAAATGCAGAGAAAAAAGTTATACACATTAGAAGAAGAAATGATTTTTTCATGATCTTTATCTTTAGAATTTAAGCCCAAAACGAATTTCTGGGATGACTGGGGGAATAAAATATGGCTCATGCGGGGTTATCCCGCCGATCACACCGATATCACCGAAAAAGTTTGTTGCCTCAAGACCTGCGCGCAAGGGGAAGATCAATCCACCAAAAAAATCGCTCCTCCCGGAGCCAAAGTTAGCGCCAACAACTCCAATAAAGCCTCCTCCAAAGCTTACGTAGAAGTTTGTCTTTTCATCAGATTCGAGATGAACAATCTTGGAGAGTGTTAGAGAAAGAGAGTGTAAGAGAAGCAAAGAATGGAACGAGGTATCTATGGAAACATTATTTTTGCGCGAAGAAAAACCCACTCCCGGCAAGATGCCTAGAACGGATCCGTACATAAATAGAGACGAAGATTTCTCTCTGTTCGGGAGCGGTGCACTTGGTTTTTGGAAAGGTGGGCTAATTTTTTTGGGCAAGGTTACTTCTGCAAAGTCCTCGTTTTTAACAATATTTTGCTGTGGTTCCTGAGGTGTCCCATAAGAGGGGGACTCTGTTTCAGAAAGGCTTTGCGGGCACTCTTCTGCAAAAATGGAGTCAAAGGTAATACACGTTAGAATTAGAAAAATAAATACTTTACTCATGTTTTACTCCAAATTAAGAGAGGAGTCTAACATGAACGAGATATTTATTCCTTAGTTAACTTGGGGAATGGACGGGACAAGGCTTTTTAGATCGGGAAGCTTGAATCCTTCGGGAAGATCTTCTTTTGTAACGGCGTACCATCTTTGGTTTCTACCAAACATGAGGAGCTTTCCGCGGACAATCAGATCGGGACCATCTGTCCAGAGTTCAGCTCTGTAGACTTTTCCTCGCTGGGGATCCATGATCTGTCCTTTGTGGACCCACTTGGCGTTTTCTAGATTCCAAATGATATCAAGTCCACTATAATGCGGCTGCCCGACAACACCGGGAGCACGTTTAACGGGATTGTAGATGCTATCATCGATTTTCCCCGGCTCTGTTTCGCTAAAGGTCGCAATGATTCTCCCATAGCAAAGCCCGTTGTGTTCATAGACAGCGATGATGCTCTGGGCAACGCCTTCTTCATTCACTGTTTTCCAAAACCCTTGCACACTGCTTGCGGCAATAAGAGTTTTTGCAAGAAGAAGGAAGGCAAATAAAATATTTTTCATATCCCTTTTCATACCGGAAAATGGATATATTTGACAAGCGACAAAAAGTTAGGTATGAACAGATTTATACCAGTTATAAGAAATCACTTCATATTTGAGCTGCGTGAAAGTTGCCAAATTTCAAAGATTGCAAAGTGGCTTGTATTGATTAATACTAGCCACTTTGCGATCTTTAAAATTTGTCGCTTTGACGCGCTCAAATATGAAGTGATTTCTTATAACTGGTATTACACTGGAGTTGTCTATGATCGCTGTTTTTCTTGCAAGTGTTTTGGCTATGGGAAAGCCTGTCGAGAGTAAGCCTTCAGAGCAGTATCAAATTCTTCCCGTTTCGAGGTCGGGAGAATCGACTACGGCTACCTTGACTGTCGCAGAGCCGAAAGAAGGCCAAACGGGGATGCAAAATCCTGTTGTCGTTCAGTTTCGTGTCGATGGATATCCCTTAGGCACAGGTTCTCCAGGGCCTAGAGCTAACGAGATTGCTGCGTCTCCAAAAGGGCAGACAGTCCATATTATTGTGGATAACCATCCCTACTTTGCTGTGAACAAGTCTTCAGTTGATCCCTTTAACGAAGGAGGGAATTTTTATGACTCAAGCTCCCAGTTTAAAATTCCGTATCATCTGAAAAATGGGGCGCATGTGGTTCGTATGTTCCTTGCGCGCTCTTATGGAGAGGGATTGAAAGGAAGCAACACCTTCAAAGTCCTCACCTTCTCTGTTGGAGATAAAAAAGGAACGATAAATCAAGACCTTGATGGTCCTTATTTGACCTACAATGAACCAAGCGATCACCTCCCCTTAAAAGAGGGAAAGCCCATTCTCCTCGATTTTTATGTGGCAAATTGCGAACTGACTCCCAAGAGCTATAACGTTTTGCTCACAATTGATGGAAAGTTCAAGAGAAAACTCAGCTCGTGGCAACCCTACTACATTTATGGAATGAAAGAAGGAAAGCACACAGTCGCTCTAGAGCTGTTGGGTCCAAATGGCAAGAGAGTAAAAGGGCCTTTTAATAAAGTTGAGAGAACTATCGAAGTTCAATATTAACCCGAGCTATAAATAGATGGCAAAGAGCGCGAGCGAGGCAAAGCAAAATCAGTTTTCAGATTGCAGGACAGTATTTTCAATACGGCCTGCAATTTGAAAATCGGATTTTGCAAAGCCGTAGCAAGCTCCTTGCCACCTATTTATAGCTCGGGTTAATAGATGCTTTTTCAAATAAAATTCCCCCGGAGTCTGTTATCGGAGGGGAGTTTATTCGAGGATTAACAAGTAGCGGAAAGTTCCAGTGATAGAGGGGAATGATCGGCATGGTTTCTTCAAGAACGGCTTGCGCTTTTTCTAAGTAGAAAGTTCTTTGCTCTATTGAAGAGGTCGCTTTTTCAAGCAACGCTCTATAGTTATCATCGCTCCAGCTGGAATAGTTTTTCGGGTTTTCTTCTTTGAATCTTTCTAACAGATTGATCGGGTCATGGACTTGAGCAATCCAAGAAGTGATTGATAAATCATAGTTTTTTGCATAAAGTTTTTGAATTAAAGAGGTTGCGTCTAGCTGCTCAAGGTGTACACGGATGCCAAGCTCATCTTCCCAGATCTTTTGAAGGGTTTGCGCAATTTTTTTTTCTATGGGGCTTGGTTTGTAATTGAGTACAAGCCCTTTGAGAGAATCTTTTCCAATCTCTTTAAGTCCTTGGGCAAGAAGTTCCTGTGCGTTTCCTTCATAAGGAAGAGAATCTCTCAAGGATAGGGAAGGCGGAAGCATGCTCTTAGCTGGGATTTGTCCCATCTCCTTGATTTCTTGGGTAAGAACTGGACTGTTTTGAATCGATAGGGTAAAGGCTTTTCGAATGGAAGCATTTGAAAAGGGAAGTGTTTTTGTGTTCATCACACAAAAAGTAGAGGCTTCCATGGGCATATTTTGGGCGCCTTTCAGCCCGGCCATCGACTCGATGGGGATTGGAGTGAGGGGACCCCCGATAATATCTATCTCACCTTTTTCAAACAGATTGAGCGCTGTTGTTTCCTCGGGAATAATGCTAATGTGGATTTCACTCAAGGATACCTTTTGGGGATCCCAAAACCCTTTGTTTTTCGCTAAAAGGATTTCAGAACCTACTTTCATCTTCTCAATGAGAAAGGGGCCGTTGCAAAGAGAGTTTTTGCTTGGTAGAAGAAGGGGAAACGCAGTCAGGCTAAGGAAATGCGGGGTCGGAGATTCAAGCTCAACCTTCAAAGTAGAATCATCGAGGGAAGTGATTCCGACATCATCCTTAGCACAAAGCCCTTTGGCATAGTTTTCTGCATTTTTAATTGGATATAGAAGATACGCACAAGGCGCTGGAAATCCGGGAGTTAAAATTTCCTTCCAGGAGGCTTCAAAATCGTTTGCAGTGACAGGAGATCCATCTGACCAGTTTGTTTTTCGTAAATGAAAGAGATAGGTCTTTCCATCATTGGAAATCTCTACTCTTTGAGCGATGCCAGGCTCTATCTCGGATCCCGACTTACACCGAGTCAGCCCTTCAAAGAGAAGACAGATCAGGGTAGAGGAGGCGTAATCAGAGCTTTTTCGAGGATCGAGTGTGGAGGGATCGCGCGAAAAGCAGATTTTGAGCGTATTTTTCGACTCTTTAAGAGGAGATTGACAGCCCGCGATTAAAAGAAGAATCCAAAGAAGACCTTTCATAGAGAGAAATAATTACATGATCTTCTTCACTTGTCAAAGTAAGAGTTTTTTTATACTCTGCAGATAAAGAGGGTGTTCATGAAGTATCTTAGAAGTCTGCTGTTTAATTTCTTTATCGTTTTCTTTGCAGATTACTTAATCCCTGGAGTGGATGTAGTCGATCAGACGAAGATCCCTCACATTGGTGGAGATCTCATTTTTGCAGCAGGTTTGGGGTTCCTCAACTCTCTTGTTTTTCCCGTGTTGAGGATGGTGAAGCATTCTCCTGGAATTCTTCAGCTCTCCGTCGTCACTCTTGTTCTTAACTTTGCTGCATATGCCCTTCTAAAAGTCGTTTCTTTGGGGGTGTTTGTCACAAATGTCCGGGGATATCTGATTGTTGCTTTTGTTGTTTCTGTCGGAAGCATTCTCTTGAGCTTTATCAGGGGAAAGAGGGGCGGTGGGGAGTCTCATCATGAAGAGCCTCCTCATGAGGAAGAATTCCATCCTCCTCATTCTGAAGAATAATTCTCTTTTTGTAATTAATAGTATTAAAATTATTCCAGTTTATTATAATAAGGATAGGGACTGGTGTGATTATGCGTCAAAAAGTTTCAGAACTCATTTCTATTCAAGAGGCAATGGACAATTTAGCCTCGATTGCCTCAATCAACATGGAGAGCCCACCCCCTATTGGGCTTATCGGAGAGGCTAAGGTTGTGACAGGTGAGGAAGAGGCTGAATTAGATGAGATTCGATGGCTTGCAGCTGAAGGTGCTGATGTCCTGTTAAATGCTCTCGATATTACATATCGCTCTGTGTATCAGTATCTTAAGAATCTGTCTGCGATGGACTGGGAAAAAGAAAAAGAGGGTGTCTCTGCCATGATGGCCTTGGTTGGCGAGTCTGCGCATAAAATGGATGCCTACTTTACCTTTCGTTTTGACCATGAACTTCCAAAAGTTGCGAAGAGAAGGTCTTTTTGTGATTTGCAGGAGTTTTATGTTAAGGAGTTTTCAGGTGATGTAGAGGGGAAAGAGGCTTGGGAAAACACATGGAATAAAGAAAAGTCTCTTCTTAAAGGCAGTGGATCTGAGTTGCGGGACTTTGAGGCTCTTTTAAAGGACAAGGAATATGAGCTTTTTTATATTGCTGATGAGGGGGGAGAGCCCTACCTTAGCGATCGCCTCCTAAGAAATGTCAAGCTAACAGCTGACTTTGATGTTGAGACAGGCTCTTTTGAGGATGATCCCTTTCTTCAGGTCAAGGCCATGCAGGATAGGGACCTTCAAGCGTGCGCCTCACAAATTCTGGATGCTTGCTCGGAGGAAATTTCTCTTCTTTATACGCTTAAGAAAAAGGTTTTTGGTTTTTCTTTAGCTAAGCTGTTATCTCAGGCGGTGATTGCCCTTTATCTTGCAGCCAATTCAAGGCATTTAGCGCAGAGAACGATGGGCAAAACGTGTTCTCAGTATTTCCATGATTTTCAGCTATTTTTAAGAGAGGCGATGCAGTCTTCTGAGTATCAAAAGTGGACTGCGTATCCTCCAAGTGAAAAAGAGAGGCTGTTGCTTTTAGGACTGACTCATGGGCTTTGTTTTTCTCTTGTGACAAGAGAGAGCGGGATAAGCCAAGAGGCTGTAGGACTGATTCATCGCTCAACAAGGCGTGGAGGCGAGCTTCAATCCAAAGAGCTCTTTAGGCAAGGCAAAGGAACGTGGAATCAGTTGCTTTTTGATGATGAAAAGTTACGGACCCTTCTTGAGAGATTCCCTGGAGGACCTCTTCTTAAAACGCTCGAGATTATCCGCTCCGAGGAAGAAGAGGGGGCATTAATTCCCTTTGATCCATGGATTCAAGGCAATCTCCCATCAAAGCTTTATCGTTTAAGAAAGAAGGGCAAGACTATTGATGTGCTTTCCCTTGGATCTCCCACAAGACAAGCAAAGATTTCTCGAGCAGAGATTGTCGATGAATTTCGGGGTTTTTTACGCTATTTGGATGCAAATGAAAAAACGCATCTTCTCATCAATTTGCAAGATCGCCTTTCTTGGCAGGAGAATGCTAGATGTTCCATGCTCGAGCGCCTGCAGGAGAATCCGACATTTTCTGCGTGTTTAATGGTGCTCACGCTTCCAAAAAACACAGACTTTTATCATCAAAGAAATGGCTTTGCGGATCTAGATGTTGCAGACGACTTTTTATCAGCATTTAAAGAGCAGATTGAAAATCCGGAAGAAAGTGGCTTTTTCTTCCCAGACAAGTGGAAGAAGAAAGACCTCCTAAAATTTACAGAAAAAACGCTCTCAAAAGTCCACGAAACTGTTTTTGGTGGGGAGAGATCTCTAACAAGGCAGATGCGCGAAGATTTCATTGAGATTTTCTATCAGTTTCTTGTTTGCGAGGTAATTGAGCGATTTAATGTGGACTCAATGAGTTTTACTTGCAAAGACGCAATTGATACAGGCGCATATGCATCGGGGCTTTTCTTCGGCTTTTTAAAGGGATATGAGGGAGATCTAACAACGAAAGAGAACTTGGATTCCTTACGCTTTATCTTTTACTGGAGAGCGTTAAGTATTCGAGAGCGCGCCCCCGATGCGGAGCAGTTTTTTCGCACTCTTTCCGCCCTTGAGACTTGGAATCGATGCATGGAAGAAGGGGGAAGTAAGGTTGCAAAGACTTTCCCAATTACTTGGGTTGCATAAGAGGGTATTTAAAAAATTTAACAGGATCCGCTTCGCTTGCAGGATCGGCTTCGCCGGCAGGATCACCGCTGACGCGGTGGCAGGATAGGGTTCGAAGGAAAACAGGTTTGAGCAGCAAAGTCTTTGGGGGAAGTTTAACAGGATCGGCTTCGCCGGCAGGATATGAACTTTTTATCCTGCCGCAGCGTCAGCTGCGATCCTGCCGGCGTAGCCGATCCTGCAAGC
>CBDUSP010000035.1:0-15638 GCA_965370365.1 uncultured bacterium
AGCATGTCACTATTTAGTTTTTAATTCTTCTTCTAGCAAGCCTTCCCCATCCAACTGGATGAAAACTTCATTTCCGACCACAATCCCACCTTTTTCTAGTTTGCTATTCCATGAAATATTAAAATCATGTCGATTTATACTTAAACAACCTTTCAATCCAATTCTTGTTACCGATAGGTTGTCATATGGGGTTATCCATTTTCCAAGATATTGAACATGTAGTATAGCTTCTTTTGTTATGCCTTTTATTGTGAGGTTGCCTGTAACGTTGTAGGCTTGAGCACCTGTTTGTTCGCTTTTAATGCTTTCAAATAAAATCGAAGGATGTTTTTTCAAATCAAAAAAGTCAGAACTTAAAAGATGTTCATCTCGCTTAGGCTCTCCGGTAAAAAGTGTCTTTACGTTGATTTTAGCTTTAATAGAAAGGGTTTTTGGATTGTCTAAATCAAAAACCATTTCTCCATGGATATCTTTAAAAAAGCCCCGAACCCAAGTTACCATCATATGCTTAACTTTGAACTCAGCTTCTGTATGCCCAGGCTCAAATATCCATTTGCTCATAGTTAGATGTCCCTCTTAATCTTCGTTGTCGGTGAGGAGGCCCTCGTTGTAGAGCTTCAGTGAGTTTGATAGGCTCTCAGCGGATCGAAGAAGTGCGCAGAACTGTCTTTTAAACTGCTCATTATCAGCGAGTTGGCTGCGCTCTTTGCCGGCAATTTCGAGAAGTTCCGTAAGTCTTCCAAGGGATGTTGTAATGCTATCGACTTCCCCTTCAAAATACCCACGAAAATCTCTTGGCGTATCGAGCGACTTGAGGAGGTTTGCTTTTTTCGTGCGGATTCTTTGCCACCCCTTATCGTATTGGAAAAGAAGACCGTAGTGGTTGACATCGTTCATCATCACTTCTGCTTTGCTCATAAGGGAGCTTATGCGAAGGTACATGTCATCGCCGGTGATGAGCTTTCCAATTGTCCCTGTTCCCCTTGATAGATCGCGCGTGATTTGGTTGATGTTTTGCATGGCAAGCGCGCCATCTGTATTAAAGGCATTTGCTGACTCAGTAAGCGTTTCTGCAAGGTGAGAGATTTTGTAGAGGGGCTGATTGTCTACGAGTTCTGCTTTGATGAACTCCAAATTGTCGTTTAAGTTGTAGGTGGCTTGTGTAAGGGAGGGGACAAGCTCGGAGTTATTTACAGAGGAGAGGACTTCGTTGCCACTTCCCATACACTGGTTAAAGGAGAGAATGGACTCTGAGAGATTTTGTTGATTGTCTACGAACCATGTATCGAGATGGCCGAGTGTTCCTTCCATTTTCTGTGAAACCTTTGAGATTTGACTAAAGGTGTGTTCAAGCGGATCGATGGAGTTTGCTGTGAGGATCTGATCTGTGATGATGGTTGCAGTTTGCCCTTTTTGTGCAAGTTTTGGGAGGATTGCAATTGCTTTTTCTCCCATAAGACCGGCTGTCTTCGTTGAGATTTCATCACAGGTGAAGACGTGGACACTTGAGTCGATTTTGAGTGTGAGAAGATATGGATAGACGCGCCCTGAATCATCGACAGCAAGCTCTCTTGCTTCCTGAATCTCTTGGATAGAGGTGAGCTCTCCAACAGGTTTTCCAGCAAAGGTAACGCGTGTTCCAGGCATAATCCCAGAGATGTTTGCAAAGCGAACTTCAAGAGTTTTTTTCCCATCACCAACTTGAGGGTTTAAAAAGAGGATCATTCCGATCACGAGGGTGACAGCGGTCACAACAAAAAGACCGATGAGAATGTTTTTCATTTTTTCTGTCATCTAAAGACCCCAAGGTTTTCCCTTAAAAAGTTGATCGTTGGATCGTTGATTTTCATAAATGTTTCCGTATCCCCAATATGGACGATTTTTCCATCTTGGTGAAGAGCGAGTCTGTCGGCAACATGGATAGCAGAGTGAATGTCATGAGTGACGACGATGCTTGTTCCTTGAAGCTCTCTTTGTGTGCGCACAATGAGCTCGTTGATTTGTTCTGCCGTGATGGGATCAAGGCCTGTTGTTGGCTCATCATAGAGTAAAATAGAGGGGCGATAAACGATAAGGCGGGCAAGTCCTGCGCGTTTACGCATTCCGCCAGAAAGATCGGAGGGCATCTTTTTTTCGACGCCGCTTAAACTCACCATGCTTAAGGCTTCTCTTACTTTTTGTTTGATCACAGACTCATCAAACATTTTTCCTGTTTTAGGATCCCCATGTTGTCTCAAGTAAAATGCTGTATTTTCGAAAATGTTTAAAGAGTCAAAAAGCGCAGATCCCTGAAAGAGCATGCCCATGTTTTTTATAGCGGAATAGATTTCATGTTGTTTGCAGGCGGTGATTTCAACACCATCTACTTCAATTGTCCCGCTATCTGGTTTTTCAAGACCAATGATGTGGCGAAGAAGAACACTTTTTCCAACGCCTGATCTTCCAAGGATAACGAGGACTTCTCCTTGTTTTACCTCAAGGTTTAGGCCTTTTAACACATCAACTGATCCGTAACGCTTATATACGTCTTTTACGTGAATCATCAGCCTTTTACCCAGTCGTATCGTAGTTGTTGATGGATCATATTTAAGGCCATGGTCAGGAAGAAGTCGGCAACTAAAATGAGGATGTAGGTCGTTACCACGCTTTGCGTTGTTGACTTTCCAACGCCTTCAGCGCCACCCTTGGTTTTCATCCCTTTATAGCAGCATACAGTGACAAGCAAAATGCCGAAGATAAAGGATTTGATTCCTCCTGTTGCGAGATCAAAGAGGGAGATGTGGATGCGCATTGGATCGAAATACGTTGCGCTGGACATATGAAAGAGAGAGATCGCGATAAAATAGCCTCCCAAAATCCCCATCGCCGAGCCAAAGAGGGTGAGAAGGGGCATCATGAAAACCCCGGCAATAAAGCGAGGAGCAATGAGGTAGGAGCTGGGGTTAATGGCCATTGAGCGAAGGGCGTCGATCTGCTCGGAGACTTTCATCGAGCCAAGCTCTGCGCACATGGCGGATCCAACCCTTCCTGTAACCATAAATGCGGTGAGGATGGGGCCGAGCTCCGTGATCATGGCCTTTCCAACAAGGACGCCGGTAACGGCAGCAAGGCCTTTTTCCCCAAGCTGGTAGAAGGATTGGGCAGCTAAGACAAAGCCCGTTGTAAAGCCTGTGATGGCAACAACAGAGAGGGACATAACCCCGATGTGGTAGAGCTGTTCGCGGACGAGTTTCCATGGGGGAGCGTGTCTAAAAGAGGAGCTAACTACCTCGAGGATGAGGGAGACATACTCTCCAATCATCTCGAGAACGCGTGAGGCTTTTGTTTTTACAAGCGTGAGCAAGAGGGATCCTTCCTAAGTGTCCGTAATCTCTACATACACTAGGTGGTATTTTGAATGCAATTTTAGAGGGAAGAAAAACGCCCTCTCGGGCGTTTTTTGATGGAATAAGTCTTTATCTAGAAGCGCTTCTGAAGGCTTCGCGTATAGATGATAGGATTTGATCGAGGATCTGTTTTAAGTTGCTTTGATCTGAGCTTTGAGCGTCTTTATTCCCAATCTCTGTTTGTAGAAGAGAAAAGCGAGCGTTGGCAATGGTTTCGTCTTTTCTGAGCTCACTTGTAGAGTCCTGTCCATAGGCGCCGATTCCATCAGAGATTGTCTTGCCAAGACCTTGAATCGCACCCCCTAAAAGTTCTCCTGTTTTGGACTCCATTTTAAAGAACTCATTCCCCTTGGGAGAAGAAACCAATGTTCCAACGCCCAAACCAAGAACCGTTGAAGCCAAAGATCCTTGTGAGAACCACCATGAATTCGCCCCTTGCTTTCTCTGAAAATCTGCTGTCTTTGCAGAATAGATGCGATATTCTTTTTTCATTTTCTGACTATCCTCCTGAGAATTTCGGCTCAATTGAGATAGCTGAGAGTTGATACGCAAGACAAGCGCTTGTATGCAATAAAGGAGGTTCCCTCCAGAGGATTCTACAGCCTTTGCTATAACAGGTGCTGCTTGAGAAGCAAGGGTTTTTTGAATAGCGGTCATTTTTAATCCTTGGTGTTTAGGGTTTCAGCAATGGTTTTCATAGTCTCAGAAACATCCCCAATTGTGTGGGCAAGACGCTCTGCGTCTTTTCCTGAGTGACTGGTATCTTGGAGAAGAAAGGCGATCGAAGCGTTTTTTTCTTGAAGAGACGCTCTAATATCAGAGGCATCTTTATTGATAGAGGCTTCTTGCATACCGAAGAGTCCTCCAGAAAGATTGGAGACAACATTTATGGCTGTTTGAGCAACTCCCTGGACAGCTCCTGCTCCAAAGGCTGCGACGCCTCCGGCAACGGATAAGCCTCTGGAGAACCAACTCATGCCGGTCTCTAAAGAGGATGCGATTTTTTCTTGTGGAGAGTCAGATCCATTGACCCAAGAGCTAAAGCGATCATAAGCCCCTGTCCCTTTAAGAGCGCGGTTTGCGAGAGACGTTGCCCCTGCAGCAAGCGCTAAAAGGGTACTAGGTTCTGCTCCCTTTTCCTTTAGAGAGTAAGCTCCGAAAGCCAGAGACCCAACCGAGAGAACATCTTGAGTAATTGAGGAGATGCTCCCCCATTTTTTCCCAGATGCAGCAGAAAGAGAAAGCTCGTCTAACTTAAGCAGCTTTTCCTTTTCGATCCTTTTAACTTGAGCAAAGGCCTTCTCTGTGTGGTTCTCAATCATGGATACTTGAGATCCTAGCGTCTCTGCGAACCGGGAAAAGGTCGCAACCATGCCATAGAGGAAGTGAGGTGCTGTTGTCTTCGTTATAGCCGTCATATTCTTATCTCTTTATAGATCTTTCTAAAACTTTTCGGATCAAATCTGCCTGCTCGGAAAGAATTTTTTTCGTCGTGTCATTTATGGAAGCAAGGTTTTGAACGAGTGTTTGCATTTTTGTGAAAATCTGTTGGATTTTCGTTCTCTGCATATCGATATGGGAGCTAATTCCAGCTTTTAGACCTGCAAGATTCTCTTTGCTGAGTTCTTTATTTTTGTCGAGATCAAAAAGATCAATCCCTTTGTCTTTTAGATTCTGAATCTTTTCTTTGATCTTGTCATTGAGCTCTGGCTTTTCTGCATCGAGAGAGGAAAGTTCTTTTGAAAGAGAAAGGAGAAGATCGATAGAATCGATGATCGCATTGGCTTCCTTTTCTTTCGCTTTGATTTTACCTACTGTGTCCTTTTCAATTTCCGCGCACTTATTGACAGCTTCTTTTGCAGGATCCCAACCGTTAGGTCCAGGATTTAGACCCTCGAGCTCGTCAATAATCGCGGAGGCAACGGCTTCTGTTTTTGTCTCAGTAGGGGACAGGGGAGCGCTTGTCGGGGATTCTAGTTCGGATGAATTTGTTAAATTAATAATTTCATTATCAAGTGCTTCGAGTGCCATGTGTCCTCCTTGGAGCTTTTTCTCGGGGCCAAGTTTAGTCAATGGACGTGATTTAGGTCAATCGTTTAGATCGTTTTTTATTATTAACTTATTGTTAAGTAGTTGAGGTTCTTTTATTGTTTATTTACTGTTTAATTTTAGTAAAAAAATTCTTATTTTATTTCAGTGAGTATGTGCCCAGAGGAATAAAAACTTTTATTGTCAGCTCTTCTATAAAAAGTCTTATTGTTGATTTTTATGTGGTACCTTAGCGAAAATAGCCCTTGAAAAATCAAACAAAAGGTTATTTTATGACACAACCCCTTCCTCCCGTAATACTGAATAATCCTAATGTTATGCTAAATCCTACTCTGCAAGCGAACGCTCCTTCACAAAATCCTTTCGGTGAATCCGCGTCTGATACCATAAAGCTTGGAGTTCAGAAAGGGATTGTCGAAGGGATTGCTGCAGTGATTGCTCAATCAATAGTAAAAATAGCTCTAGAAGCAGCAGGTAGCATTGGTTCTTATTTTAAAAATGAACACTCTGCGAAAATCAAAATTGCTGTTTTTGCTAGTGATTGTGACGGGCTTCTTGAACCTGGTGGAGAAGTACGGAAAGAACTTGAGGCTTTAATCAACGATAAATCAGAGAGAGAAGACCTTCGTTTACGGTCTGCGATGGAAGGTGGTAAATGTAGAGAAAACTTTTTTAAGAAAAAGAAGGAAGCTGAAGCAAAGAAAGAGCTGGAAGCATTTATGGAAAAGCTTGCCTCGAAGTTGCCTCCCGAAAGTAAAGAGGACCAAGCTCCTCTAGATCAATAATTCTTTTTAGTACGTATGCGCCCATCTAACTGAAAACTTTCCTTGCTTCTGCTCGTTTGCTTGATCGCTCTCTAAAATCAAAGAAAGATTTCCTTTAAGCTCGACTTCGATCCGAATATTGCCACTGCTATTGTCTGCCCCTTGAGAGAGGGACACGAGAACCCCTTCTGTAACGTATTTACCGACCTGGATCGCCATTTTTTCGTCTCCACCTGGACTTGCATTGGGAATCGAGATGATTTCAAATTGATCGATTCCAAGCGATCTTTTGCTGCTCTCTATTAGGCTCGGCGCTTCGCCTCCGGCAAGGGCGGCCGCGGAGTTTGCAAGTTGCAGCGCTTGGAAGCTGTTGATCTCCGCAAGCTCTTCCCCGAAAAGGAGATAGGACATAATACTCCCCATTGGAAGAGGCGGGGAGGACTGAAGGGTGATTTGGGGGTTGTTGAGCGCCCCTTGTAAGTGCGCGGTAATTAAAACATCTTTTACTTGGAGATCTGCAGAAAGACTTAAAACCGGCGCTTTATTGGGAATACCGGTAAATATAAGAGACCCTTCTGTTAACTTAAAAGCGCGTCCTGAGAAAAGAAACTGTCCTTTAATCAGCTCAATGTGTCCTTTGGTTGCAAGATTCGTCTGCTCTCCTTCCACATGAAATTGTCCTTTCCACTCGGACTCGAGTCCTCTGCCTGAAATAAAAATTTGATCAGGTGCATCCACCTTTAGATCCAGACTCAAGGGGTAGGGGTTTCTCTCAGGGAGCTCGAACGCAAATGGAGGTGCTTTGGCGTTTTTATAGGTAACCTCTAAATCGGGCACTTCTTTTGGAATATGACTTGGAATTGTAATATCGCTCTCGATCACCTCAACGTTTCCTTTAGCTGTAGCACCTGACAAATCTCCAAAAATCTGGATCGAGCCGCTTCCTTCAGTTTGAATAAGATCAAAGGTAGTCAGGTTTACCTTGGAAAAGGAAAGATTAAACGCGAAAGGAAACTTCTCTTTCGGAAGAAGATCGATTTTGCCTTTCCCATAAATAGTCCCTTTATCTTGAGGATCGGTTGCTCTAAATGAGGAGAGGACAAGGGCGTTTTTTTCCGCCTCAAAATTGGCTGTAATGTTTTTTAGCTCCGTTCCCGTGTAATAGTTTTGGTAGTAGCCATCGCTAAGTGCGCATTTGCCGTAGAGATACGGCTTTTCTAGAGTCCCTGCCAAACTCAAATCACAAGTGCCAGCTCCTTCAAGACGATGGTTTTTAAGGTTAAAAAAATCGAGAACCTCTTCCACTTGGCCGTTAAAAAAGAGATGCCCTTGCATTTGCCTGTGATAATAGGGATCTACAAGCATTGGGAAAAGCTCAAAGTGGATAGGAAGTCTTAGCTCGAGACTCGCAAGTGGTGTTTCTTGTGCCTCGATATTTCCCTTTATTTTAAGTTCGTTTCGATCAAAGGTGCCATCAAGATTCCCTTGCGCGGTAAGGATTTCGTCCTCTCCCAAAAGGCGCATTTCAAGATCGTCTAAAGACGCTTTTACGCTCCCTGATAGGTCCTGGCCTTGTTCTTGGATCTTAAGATCTAGATTGAAAAATCCTTCTACATCTACATCCAATGGGTTTAATGAGAGAAAGTCAACGGGAAGGGAACGGATTTGAAGGGTTGCGTTTCCTCCATCTTTCTCCTTTAGGAAAGAACCCTTCATTGTAGCACTGCCAAGCTCAATTGCAAAATCGCCTAAATGCAGAAGGTCTGGGGATAAGGTAAAGGACACAGGCTCTTGAAGAAGCAGGGGATGGTTGAAAAAGGACCCATCTGCACTTTGAAGAGAAAGGATGAAATTCTCTTGGTTGAAACTCCAAAAGCCATTCGCATTGAGATCAAGAGGATGTCCCCATTTCCCAAAACCGGAAAGAGAAAAAGGCCAGTTCTCTCCCTCTTTTGCTGTTTCAAGGGTTGCTTCTTCGACAGATAATTCTCTCCACTTGCCTTGCGCAATATCGCACACAGCTGTTCCGCTAAACTCTGCGAGAGGATTTTCGATATCTGAGTAAATGGTGAGTTTTTTTGCGAACAAACTCTCGAAGTAAGCATCTTCAATTTGTGTATCGAAGCTAAGAAGTGTTTTTTCATCTTCTTCTCTCCAATGGAATTTTCCAGAAGCTTCTCCGTATGCTTTGGGGAAAAATTCATGGACCCTGCCGGAATTAAACGTTCCTTGTGTCGTGATCATCATTTCAGGGGTTATCTGAACATCTCCTTGCACCTTTAGAATTTCTGAATCAATTGTGACGTTTGAAAACGAGACGCCTAACTGTTTTTCCCAAGAAAACGGGGCATTGATCTCCCATTTGTGTTTAAGAAAATCGGCATGAGAGAGTGATGTGCTTGTCAGTTTTCCATCTGCATAGAAAGAAGAAATGACCCCTTCAAGAAGAGATGGAACTTTGTACTTCGTTTGAATTTTAAAGCCGTTTTCCTCTCCTGTTAGTTGCAGTTTGGCAGATAGGTTTTCGTCTACTTTTAAGAGACTCGATTGCACACCTAATGTAGCTTTTTTGATTTTGCCTTGAGAGGTTAAAAGACCAGAACCAAGAACTTGAGAAATATCAGACTCTACTTTTACTTTTTCAACGACCCAAGTCCGGTTGCTTAGGCGCGAAAGCCTTCCTGCAAATTCCCAGTTTCTATGGAGGAATTGATTTTTGGTATTTGGAAGAAACCCTCCAGCTGCCCGAATCTGGATCCCTTTTTTCTTGGTTTGCTTGATTGAAAAAGTCCCATCAACAGATGTAACAAAAGCATCAAAAAGCGTAGCGTTTGTTAGAGCAAAATCGCGAACAGTTAAACGAAATGAGGAAGGGGAAGACGTTCCACTTGATTGTGGCTCTATTCCTTTTTTTAGATCCCAGCTGACCACATCTGCTTTGAGGTTTGTGAAAACGATCTCCTTTTTCCAAAGGCGAGTAAAAGAGATCCCTGTTTTAAGTTCTCCAAATTTAAGCTCAAAATCGGGGGAGGAAACGGTCACTCCTTCAAGGTCGATATCAGGAAAGGCTCTTTTGACGTTTTCAATATGCACGTTCCATCCAGATGCTTGGAGATTCTTTTGCAATAGGGCTACAATTTTTCCCTTTGCCCAAGAGGTTTGGATCACTCCATCGCCAATTGCGAGAATGAAAACAAAGGTAACGAGAATAAACGCGATTTTTTTTATCAAAACGATTGTCCTACAGATGCATAAATTTGGTAATTATCGTCGATTCCTTTTCGCTTGTTTAAGGGGAATCCAATATCCAAACGAAGAGGTCCGAAGAAAGCAAAATATCTTAAACCCAGACCCACAGATTTAAACCACTTCTCATCGACAGAAGGGAGTTCCTTGTTTGATACAGTTCCAAAGTCAGCAAAAGGGACAATGCCGATATTTTCAAACAAAAGGATTCGCATTTCAGCACTTGCAAAAATGGCGGATCTACCCCCCAGTGGCTTTGTTCCTCTCAAAGGGCTCACGGAGTTATATCTATAGCCGCGGAGTTCATTTTCAGATCCACCTAAAAAGAGCTTTGGTAAGGGGACGTTGGCTCTTTTTGTTCCTGCAATGGATCCCGTTTGCATAAGAAGTGCCAGGATCATTCGCTTGTTTGGAAGAAGGGGGATATAGCACGTTCCCGTAAAGCGCTGCTTTATGAAACGGATACTTCCTTTATCAAACGATTGGTAAGGTGTTGATGAAAAAGTGAGCGTGTATCCAGCCTTGGGATTTATGGGGTTTTCGACTCTTTCATATTTTCCAAAAACGGGGAGTCCAATGAGAAAGTAGGTTCCATTGGTTGCGCTGTGTGACACTCTTGTATGATCTGCTTTAAGGCCAATTGAGATATATCCATGAGGGAGAACAAGGCGATCGATATAGTTTGCAAAGCGATATCTTAAAGAATCATAAGTGCGGATATTCACGTGATTTAGCTTGGCAATCGCGCGATAGGTTTGATCGAGATCCAAGAAATCTGGTTTTTTATAAGTGATCATTCCTTGATAGGCTTTTTGTGAATATTCGAGTTTTATACTCAAAGACTCTCCCATCCCGCGCAGATTTCGATGCGTCCATGCAGCGCTTCCCCCAGCGCCTGTGACTGTTGCGTAAAAAGCGCTAAGAGAGATTCGTTTATGCCTGGCTTCTGAAACACTCATTTTCAGGGGGAGTGAGCCACATTCATCGAGCTCATCTCCGTGCGAGATCAAAACGGAGCTAAAAAGTTCAGAGTTTAGCAAGCGCTCCTGTGTTTTTGTGACAAGAGCGCTGTTATAAGGACATCCCTCCTTCCATGAAATCCGTCTTCGAAGGAATCGAGGATTGATTCCTTCGACTCCAAAAAAACTCGTTTTTCCAAAGGTAGTAAATGGACCCTCTTTTACACAGGCATCTGCGCTCACTGTGTGGTCTTTCATGTCCACGACAACTTGTCTTTTATCAATTTCAGCAAGTGGATGCGCGCATCTGGAAAGCGCGCGCAAAACGCCCATCTCTGCATTCAAAATCTCTTGGGAAAGTGCGGGCTTTCCGATCTTGGCGCCGATCTCCGAAAGGGGAATCGGAGTGCAGCCGGGAATCTCTGCAATTGCAGAGCAATCGCTTCCGTAAATATCGTATGATTTTAAGGTGAACTGTACTCCGGGGTGAATACGAATATTGACTCGCCTTTCGTCTTCGATTGTTTCAATAGAGGATTCGATGGACGCATCGTAATAGGCATATGCATGAAGCACCTTGATCAGCTCTGGAATATCTGCGCTAATGCGATAGCGAAGACCATTGATGGATGCAGGAGGGCGGTGTTTAAGAGACACAAGTTGAGATGTGTCTAGAATTGCATCGAGAGCCCTTGGATTGTTAAGCCCAGTAAAGCGCACATCATAGGAAAGGGCGCTTGCAATAAGAGGTGTTAGGAGAAACAGCTTTCTCATCTTTGGCATATTGCCGGTTTTTGCCTCACGAGTCAAAATGTTTGTAGGTCTCTTGAGTTTTAAGAATGTGTCGTGATAGACTTCGCGCGCAAAATCTATTAAAAAAGCTAAATTATGAGTGTAGACGCTACCAATCAAGAATACCGCCCTGGCCTCCAAGCAAAGAAAGGAGTTGGTCTTGGGGATCCTGCTGCAAAATTCATCCCGATCAAGAAAAAGCCTGCTGGGGTAAAGCTTCCGGATCCTTCACCTTTGCCCACGTTGCCACCAAGCGAGATTGTCAATAAAGTGGATACTGTTGCCCAAACAATCATTCCGTCTGTAGAGACTGTTCCAGAAATTTCTGTAGGAGAAGTTGTAGGGACCCCTTTGGCCCCAGAACAAGGCTCTTTATTGGATAAGCCTGTGGAAGTTTTGGCTCCTTCTGTGGACGTTTTGGCTCCTTCTGCGGGAGCCGCGACAGCCCTTCCTTCTTTGTTCAATAGAGTGAAGACTGTAATTCTTTCACGGTCTTTTTTATATTTCTCGCTTTTCGTTGCAGCAGTTGTGGTCGTCGTTGTTGCTTATCGATGGTATTCAAGACGAGCACAAAAGCCTTCTTTGGATGTAAGTCCAGCGGCTTCTCCGCCTGAAATCTCTGGTACTCGCGCGCTAAGTATCGAAAGTAAGAAGCTACGCGATCCTGGACTTTACTTGGATAAGACAGATGCTAAATTAGACTCCGAGCAGAGACAATTTTCTTTGAAATATTCGCCTGTAATAGAGCCTCCACAAGAAGCCCTCAATGGGAAAGAAGTCGATGTCCAGCTTTCTCTAGTGGATAAAGAGGGGCGTGCTTTGCAAGTGATCACGATAGACGGGAAGCTCGGGGTGTTTGAAGAGCAAACCATCCATATCAATTCAGAGATCGATCTTTCCAAAATAGAAGAGATTGTTGATACAGTTTTTTATAAGGAAGAGATTCCTAAGGAATCTCCCCAAGAAATCGATCCTGGGTTAAGTGATGAACAGGTGAAGCAAGAAATGTTTCAGGATTGGAACCTCTCCTGAGAACCCTGTATACCCAAATCAACTCAAAACTTGGAGTTAGGCGGGTTCAAAGCTGCCGCATTTGAACGATCGTAAGTGGGTTAGTATTAACAATACAAAGCCACTTACGATCGTCCAAATTCGGCGCTTTCAATCCCGCCTAACTCCAAGTTTTGAATTGATTTGGGTATATATCCACTCAATTCAAAGTTTTGAATTGCTTTGACAATAACTGACTTTTTGAAAATAAAACTGTTGTCCTTTTAAAATATAGTATAGTAGTTGAGAAAAAAGAATCTATTTGTGATAATCCGTGGCGTTTTGATATTCAATGACATTACTTAATGAGGTTTTTATGGGTTTATCTAGAGTAGTTGATGCGGCAAATCTTTATGCGGCTGCCAATATTGCCAACAATGCAACAGAAGTTGGAAAAGCTGAAACAGCTTCAAAAAAAGAATTGAAAGCGGATTATATGAAATGTCCAGCTTCTAATTCCCAAAAATTAGAAGCAATTTCCTCCTTAGCTCAGGCGGTAATTGATAAGGTTAATAATTCGTATGTTTTCAAAAATGAGAAAGGAGTTCTCCCTGTAAATAATAAGGGCACAGTAACTCTAGAGCAATTTGCTAAAACTGCAAAAGAGTACGGAGTCGCGTTGGAAGCTGCTCAAAAAACAGATGAGTTTAAGCAAGTAAAGAAAACTGTAAAGGTGTTCCGAGAAGTGGTTCTAGGTCATCTTAAAGAAGGGCAAACGCCTGAAGTTATCCGTAAGGAACTTGAGAACAATGGTATTAAAGACGAGTACACTCTTTCTCGTCCTGCGTACTGGCAGAAGAAGTACTGCTAAGCTAGGTTTTATCAATAGAGTAGCGAACGCTACTCTATTTTTTTGCTGGAAGTTCAAAAAATTTCTTGATTATTCACTTGTGAGCTCTTTATCCTCATAGCTTGAGAGGGCTTATGAAACTTTTTTTTCTCACTTTTTTGGCATTTTGCGCTTATGCAAGCGAGCGTTTTGAGGAAACGATAACGCCTTCCTGGGGACAGACTTTTGATGTCTCTGAGGAGATCTTTCAAGGAAGGGTTGGTTCTCAAGAGGCTCTTATTTTCGATAATCCTCTCTTTGGCCGGATTCTTGTAATTAATGAGTCTATACGAGTCACAGAAAAAGACGAGACAATTTATCACGAGATGCTCGTTCATCCAGCCCTCATTGCTCATGGAAAGCCTCTTTCCGTATTGATTATTGGGGATTTGCCTCTTGGAGCTTTACGCGAAGTGCTGCGTCATAAGGATGTTGAAAAAGCTGTTTGTGTAGGCGTCAATCGATCCTTAATGAATTTAGCTCAAGAGTACATGCCCTTCTTGTCCGATGGGGCGCTTGAAGATCCGCGGAAAGAGATTGTCTTTGAGGATGTGTCTCAATACTGCAAAAGAGTTGATGTGATGTTTGATATCATTTTGTGTGATGGGAAAGGGCCGTTTAGTAAAGAGTTTTACGCAGATTGTAAGCTTCGTTTAAATGATGGGGGCATTTTAATTGATAAGTGTGGAACCCCTTTTCTTGATGAAGAAGCGTTTAAAGCTTCGGCCAAAAACCGAAAGGCCCATTTTGATACGGTGACTTTTTACATGGTCCCTATCCCAACACGCATTGGAGGGGCTACAGCCTTTGGCTGGGCAAGCGATGTCAAACACGACGCTCCTCTAGAGACGCTTAAAAAACGCGTTGTGAAGATCTCTGGAAAGACAAAGTATTATACCCCTCAAATCCAAAAGGCAGCTTTTGCTCTTCCTCACTTTTTGCTTCCTCCAGAAAAGCCAGCTAAAGAAGAGAAGATTCCTAAGAAAAAATAAAACCCCACAAGTCTTACTATCGGTATAAATATCCGATTAAAATAACATTTAATAATTTACATAAACGGATAGTTTATTGTAGTATCCTTGCAAAATGAACCTTGTCGAGGATATTTGTATGAACGATATAACAAATGTAGCTTCCGTATTTTCTTTAGAAGATGCATTCGATAGAGGGCTCCAAACGGTTCGAGAAAATCCGGTTCCTAGCGCAGTTTTTGCAATCGTCGGTTTTGGGTGCGCTTTGCATTCTCTTGCGACAACAGGATCATTGCTTGCAACGCCTTTTTATCTCTCAAATTCTCTTGCGAGAAAAGTATTAGTGCTTAAATATTATGTCGGGACAACAGCAAACAAGGTGGAAGCGCTTTTCTCTTCTGTCATATCACTGTTTTCTTCAGCTCCCTTAGAAGATGCTTTTGAAACGAAAGCCTTAATAGAGGAAGTGGCAAAACTTCCGAGAGAGGAGAGAGAGTCTGTTGTTGATTTGGCTAAGTCTCTGTTTTATTCAGAAATGGACATGTTTGATAAAAAGTTTTTGATTGCAGAGATATCCAAAATTCCTGCGGAAGAAAGAGCTCTTTTCGTTGCATCAGCCAAATCTCTACTTACTCCTGAAACGGATAGATTTGATAAGCAAGATTTGATATCGATGCTCCTTGAAACTCCAAAAGAAGAAAGAGCTCTATTTATCGATTCATTTAAATCGCTAATGACCCCTGTTGTGCCTGGTGAAAGAACAGTGGCAGCCTTTTTGTACCAATTAATCGGTATTTCAAGAGAAGACAGAGCCCCGTCCATCGTGTTAGTTAAATCCCTATTTACCCTGGAAATGAGTGCGTTTGACAAACAGATCCTGTTGTACGTAGTAACTCAAATCCCTGTAGTAGAAAGAAAGCAGGTTGTCGAACTCGCTAGCCTCTTTACTACTCCTGAAATGGACAGATTTGATAGGCAACATCTCCTGTCAGAAATAGCCAAACTTCCAGAAGAGGAGAGAAAACTTATTTTGGAATTTACCAAATCGCCACTGACTCCTGTGATAGGTCTTGATGTCGCTATTCAGGAGATATTCTGGATGACAAGGGAACAAAAGCTGCTTACTTTTGAAAGACTTAAATTCTTGTCAGAAGAAGAAGGGGATCAGGTGGCCAGGTTGGCCCAGTCTCTATTTTCCCCCAAAATGCTTGCCTTTGAGAAAGAGGCCTTGATTTCGATTCTAGCTAAAGCCCCGGAAGAAGAAAGAACTCTTGCTATTAAGCTTGTCAAAGCACTTTTTGCTCCAAAAATGGATTTTTTCGATGTGGTTTTCTTATTGCTTGCGGTTATGAAAATCCCTCAAGAAAAAAGAGAGCAAGCTGTTCGTTTAACGAACTCCTTACTTACTCCTGATACGTGTTTATCTTATAAGAAGTGTTTGATGCGGGCGATGGCTCAAATTCCCAAAGAAGAGGAGGAGGTAGAGCAGGTTGTCAAACTTGCCAAGTCTTTGTTTTCCTTTGATGCAGATGTGTATGACAAGAAAGATTTGATATGGACGATAGCTCAAATTCCAAGTGAGGAAAGAGAGC
>CBDUSP010000036.1:0-15608 GCA_965370365.1 uncultured bacterium
TCTATTTCTTTTAATAGTGATTTAACTTTTCCCCTTTCACTATCTCTTTTCTCCCCGAATTTAGCTTCTTTCTCAGAAGCCATTGAAAATACTTTCTCATATGGACCTGATAAATACTCCAGCTTTGGTTTCTCATGAGACCAATTGGGTAAAATAGGAAGACGTTTTTTAGTCTGATCTCCAAAAAAATGTACGAGCTTTTGATCAGCTTTGATAGCATTCCAGAAAGTAGCTACAATAGCAGTTACAACCGCTGCAGGAACAGTTGCAGCCGCTGCACCTATTCCAATAGAGGCAAGCAACGTAAGCCCACCTGCAACAT
The DNA here is from genome assembly GCA_965370365.1 of uncultured bacterium. Lineage (GTDB taxonomy): Bacteria > Chlamydiota > Chlamydiia > Chlamydiales > SM23-39 > DAIDHZ01. The sequence goes on from CBDUSP010000036.1 coordinate 323, forward strand.
GTGGACTTGATTTAGATAGTACGTCAGGGGAAAGCTTCTCAACTATACTATTGATCAAATAAGGAGTTATCTCAACATCTCCCAATATTTTTAATATTAGGTCAGCTATTTTCTTTGCATCTTGTTGTTCTTTATTGTCAATTGCTTCATCTATCCATCTTCCTAACAATTTAAATAATTTTTTTTCGAAAGTGAGCCTAATAGCGTTGTATTTTTCAACTGTATGAACCTCAGTAAAATCACAAAGAATACCACAATACTTGAGACAAGGGATAATATCATCATTGAGTGTCTTCTCAAAGTATTCAATTGTACAATCATTAGGTATATTCTTTAATGTCTTAGTTAAACGCTTTTCAAAAGCATTCATATCATCCAAAGACATCTGGATCTGATCACTGGTAGGAACTACTTTCACATCGTGTTTCACTCTCTTTAAAGACAAAAGTTTCTTATAAACGTCTGCTTCACTGCTCTGTTGAGGACTATACACATATGCGAGATCTCCAATTTTACATTTAGGATCTTCTTCATCTTCATTCAAAAGATCTTGTGCCGTCTTTAGGGCCTCATCAGTTGGAATCTCTATTGAATTATAATTTTTTGTGAAATTCACAAGAATCATTATGGGAGATTGATCTTTTTTATCTAGTTCGAAATCTATAATTTCCTTTTTTCTATAACCTAGAGAATCAATAATTACTTCAAAGAGTTCTTTCCAATCTTCTCCACGATTAGATGTAACGACATCGGCTCCAACTGTAATTGTGAAAGATACTGATTTTGCTCCATTGATGATTTTTTCTAGGAGGATAGAATTTACAATGGTTATCCATTTACCTCTTGTGTCCTTCATTCCTGGCATATCAACAAGCGTTAGGCTGTCTTTCTTGACAGCTATTGGAATACAAGTTCCTGAAGAATCATGACAAATCCGAGTGGATGAGGGGGTTGTTTGGCTGGGATCCACGTCATAGACATAGTATGCCCCACGGGCAGCTTTTTCCCTTTTCATTTTCGATCCAGTTAACCATGAAATCAAAGTACTCTTTCCAGAGCCTCCAGCCCCAAGAACAATACATACGTCCTTTCCTTTTATTTCTTTTACTACCTCTTCTCCTATTTCTAGTAGCTCTTGAAAAGCTTTCGCTTTTAGTATTAAATCAAGCTTTTCTCCTTTTTCAAGTTTTTTAAAACCCTCAGTATAAAGGGATTCGAAGAGATTCGGTTTCTTCTCTTTCAATTCTTTCCTAGTATACCCATGAATTTGGCTTGGCAGGTTCTCAAGATCATTCCCTGCGTCTTTTGGTGCACATAAAGCTCCTGCTTGGCGGACACCAAGATAAGATGAAAGAACGAGTCCTGACAAGACGGACGATACTCCCTTCACACAGTTGCTGTAAGAATGTTTCAATAAACCTCTTGGGTTTCTTGCAAACGGGGAGGCTCTTGATAGAGAATTGCACAAATTCTGTACTTTCGTAACTGTAGCACTTTGTGGTCGTATACTTGGAAAGTTATACTGTGGGAAAGTTGTTTTTAAAATAGAGTTAAATAGTCTTGTCATGATTTATCTCCTGATGATTGCGATGAAATTTATAGGCGACATTCATTTATTGCAAGCATTAAAAATTCCTTGTAAGAGCAAAGTTGTTTAGATTAATTATTCAACACAGCCCTAAAGATGACAGTAAGAGAAGCAGACAGATATGCTTTTATGAGGGAAATAGAGTCTCAAAAAACAAGTATAGTAGAAGCCTCCCAAGCAATGGGGATTTCGTACAGACACGCACGTCGACTATGGTCTTGTTACCAAAAAGAGGGTCCGAAGGGACTGATTCCTAAAAGCAAGGGCAAGCCAAGAAATAATCAGCTTCCTCAGGGAATCAAAAAAAGAGCGATAGCCTTGATTAAAGAGAACTACGCTGACTATGGGCCTACCCTTGTTGCAGAGAAATTAGAGGAGTGGATAGAAAAAGAAGGCCCAGATGTTTATTTAGAGTTTGAAAGACGTGGTAATTTGCCTAGTCAAAAAAGTCAAATTCAAAAAGCTGAGTAGTATCTTTGGCTCTTTTGCAAATTTTATGAGGAGAAGTATCAGCCTTTTTGAATGATCAGGTGTTTTTTATGATATTTTTGCTTTGACGGATTAGATCCATTATTTTTCGGTGATAGATTTTCGCTTGTTTAGTATAGCCTCCATGTCGGAATGCTGAAGATATTCGCGTAGCTGGACATTTCCCTCGGGAGGAGGGATAAGGCGTCCTCGATGAAATATTTCTTTTTCCTGACTGCGCCATTGCTGATAGACGGGTAATGCTGGTTGCCGGTAATATTCAGGAATTGTATTCGTTTTTGGCCTATGGAGGAGAGATCGGAAGTGTGTGGCTTCGGCATGAAGCCAAGAGTAGGCGTCTTCTTTTTCCCAATATAGATCCGATCCGAATTCAAATCCTCTGGTGTCAATCACAGAATCTTTATCGGTCGTACTCGGGGAGGAAAACCCAATCCGGAATCCTTTTACGGATTCCATTTCTGATAGGAATGATAGAAGGATGGTTCTGACAGGTTCTAAATCAGGTTTCATTTCACGACACGTTAATCAACAGAGAAACGGAGTTTTTCGGTTACATAAGAATTTAAACTAATTCCCACCGTCTTGGCGTGGAAGGCAAGTTTTGCATGGAGTTCTGGAGGGATTCGGAGGTTGAATGTCCCTGAGAATGTTTTCTCTGGTTTTTCGTCCCTTTCTTTACACCAAGCGAGGTAATCATCTACCGAGTCTTTAAAGGCTTGTTCCAATTCCTCAACGCTTTTTCCTTGAAATGTGATGATGTCGCTTAAACCGACAACTTCGCCATGAAAAATCTTGGCTTCATCGTCATACTCGACATGTCCGATATATCCTTTGTACTTCATCATGACTTTTTCTTCTCCTTAGGCGTTATGCCTGCGTTTTCTAAAAATTTCCTCAAGGAAACTAAAGCCCCTTTATCGGTCTCTTTCTGTGGATGAGGCCGATGGAATACAGCCTTCCTTTTATTCAGGACGATCCTGATGCGGGACCCCTCTCCTTCGGAGATTTCTGCTCCAAGAGATTCGAGAAGCTTTTCACAATCCCTCCAGACCACATTCGATTGGACTGGATTTTTGAAGATCGCCTCTAATGCACGTTCGTGTTTCTTATTCACTTCGGTCGTTCTCCTTAATGGTACCATAGTTTAGTACTATTTTTCTATGCTTTGCATAACATATTGATTTTAAGTATGTTATCGTAAAATTCATGGTAAAGTTCCCTTGAGAAGTTGGTCTGAGATGTGGTTGCTGAACTTTTTGGTAACTTGGACATCAAGATGGGTATAGCGCTGTAACATCTGCAAAGTGCGATGGCCCATGGCGGTGGCGAGTTCAATATTGGATGCGCCTTGTGCGGCAGCCATAGTCGCGAAGGTGTGGCGCATGTCATGAGCGCGGCACCTTTCGATTCCCGCAATGCGTAGCGCTGTTTGCCAGGCTTTCTTGATATCAATGCGTCCGAAGGCAGTTTTACTGGCAAAGACGAGAGGTTTCAAAGGATTCCTCTTTTCGTAGAGATTCTTCAGTTCTACGAGTACCGATTCTGAAAGGGCAATACTTCGAGGGCGACCATTTTTAGTCTCTTTGAGATCGGCAAGCTTATTGTTGAAATCGATATGTTTCCACTCGAGATTGAGCAGCTCTCCCTGACGAGCCCCTGTGGTTATGGAGAGCAGCACGATAGGGTAGAGGTAGGAAGAGCGACTCTTGCGGCACGCAGAGAGGAGTCGACTAATCTCATCTTGAGTGAGGATACGGTCTCTTCCAGAACTCTCTTTGAGTTTGGTTAGATCCATACAAGGGTTCTCGCTGACCCAGTGTAGTTGCTTGGCGGCGTAACTGAATAACAGCGATAAAGATGCCATGTAACGATTTGTTGTTGCAGCCGTGCGTTTTTTGTTTTGATGGGTTGGGGTTTCCAACAACAACTGACGTTCTTTGCCGACCAATTCAGGGGTGATGTGAACCAATGCAAATGCCCCAAATTTTGCCTGCCAATATACCAAGTGACGCCGAGTGTCGTCAGCGGATCGATGGTGTTCGATTGCACCGTCATTTAGAAATCGTTCGACCAACTTCGCAAAGGTATGCAACTGGTTATGTTGATCGAACTTGAATTCACCCCGCTTGATCTGTCTCTCGATGCCCAAGGCCCAGTCCTCGGCCTCTCGCTTTCGTTCGAAGTGGTTACAGACAGTGGGGTAGCCCTTGATTCTAACGACTGCGCGCCACACAGTAGAGCCGTTTTCATTTTTGCGTTTATAAATAGATGCCATAGTTCCAACCTTTGGTTTTTAGTGTGAGGTTGGATGGCGCTGCTGGTTAAGATTGTTCTTCGTTGCACCGCCATTGCACCGTGAGGGCATAATCTAAACTTGAACTTGATATTCGTTCAAGCTTGAAATCACTCATGTGCATGGATTTGTGCTGGTTATGAATTTGGGGCAACCTGGACTTGAACCAGGGACCGACGGGTTATGAGTCCGCTGCTCTAACCACTGAGCTATTGCCCCTCAATGGGTGTTCAAGAATTTATCCGACTTCCCCCCAAGAAGCAAGCCTAAAATGGGTTTTAGGCTATCATATACGGCAATGAACGAGATCGTTGTAAAAAAATCAGTTGATATGCGGCGCGCCCTTCTCTGGACCAACCTCCTGAGTGAGCCGCTTGCCACTATCTACACTCTGATTACTCTCATTTTATATAAAGGCCTTGGAGCGTCGGTTTTCCAGGTTTCGCTTTTAATAATGCTGAAGCCTGTTGTTACGGTTTTATCTTTCTATTGGGGGCGGGGAGGGAAGTTAAGGTCTAATGTCATCTGGGCGGGCATTTGGATGCGCGTTCCCTTTTTGCTTTGCCCTTTCTTTGACTCTGCTTGGTTTGTCATCATAGCTAGCGTCAACTATATATTTTTCCTGCGAGCAGCCTCTCCTGCTTGGCTTGAGATGCTTAAACGAAATTTGGGAGAAAAGAAGAGGGGAAGGGCGCTTTCAACAAGTGCGGCTCTTGGATACCTGGAGGGGATTATCCTCTCAATCGGCATGGGTATTCTTTTGGATAATAACCCAGGGGCCTGGAAGTTTCTTTTGTCTATAGCCGCTTCCATCGGCCTTATGAGTGTGATTATCCAAAGTAAAGTTCCCCTGGATGAGGAAAGGGAAATCGACAAGATTCCTTTGAAAGAGCGAATTATCCGTCCTTGGAAAGACAGCTACTATCTCCTTAAAAACCGTCCCGATTTTGCAAGATTCCAATGGGGCTTTATGGTCTGCGGGTTTGGAATTATGCTCATTCAACCAGTGATTCCCTTCTTTGCTGTTGATATTTTGGGGGTCTCTTATTTGGAGATGACAATCGCCATTTCCATTGCAAAAGGACTTGGCTTTGCCCTTTCTTCGCCCATCTGGGCCAAGTGGATGGATCGTATCTCCATTTCTCGCCTTGCGAGCTTCGTGTTTCTAACAGTTGGCCTTTTCCCCATCTTGCTTGGCTTTTCCGGACTGAACATAGCATGGTTTTATATCGCCTTTTTTTGGTATGGCGTTGGACAGGGAGGCAGCCATCTTATCTGGAATCTTTCTGGCCCCACATTTGCTGGCAAAGAAGATAGCTCCCGATATACAGGCGTTGGCGTTGTCCTTGCAGGCCTAAGAGGAGGCGTCGCTCCCCCGGTTGGGAGTTTTATCGCTTTTCTCTTTGGCCCCATTGGAGCCCTTGCTCTTGGCGGTTTCTTTTGCTTCTTCAGCGGATTTGCTCTTTTAAGAGATAAATTACGATTCGTATACCGGGAGTAATTCAAAAGTTGGTTTTGGCAAGGAGACTCCTCGAAAACCAACGTTTGAATTACGAGCGGTATAAAATTGTAATTGTCATAAAAACCTCCTCGCCGTATAGAAAAATTACAGGGGTATTATCTATGCGCGCGCTTCAATGCGGAACACTTATTTTAAGTTGTCTATTGGCCCCCCCTCTTTTTTGTGATGAGGCTCCTTTAGACAACGAAATTGCCGTTGTCCTCTCTCGGGCAGATAGCATCCCGGCTGAAATTCACACTGCGACAGATCCCTACTTTGAGGGATATATCCAGGCTCTTGTCGATATGCATTACTCCGAATATCGGGTTGTCGTGATTGTTAAAGATCGCAATGTCTGGCTCGCTAACCTCCCAAGCAATGAGCTTATCACAAGAAGTATTACCTCTTTTGTAAAAGACGTTCCTGGTGTCAAAGAGGTTCACGCGTTAAATGGAGTTCCCCCTGCAGATGAAGAACTTAGGGAGAAATATGTTCAAAGGCCTCAGATCAACGGAGTCTGGTTTCCTCAGATGACCGAGCTCTTTCAACCCTTGGTTGCAGATCCACGGCTTGTCTCCTATACACTCGGATGGCGGAGTGGAGACCACGTTATTGGGAATAAAACTGCCGATGTTTCCTTGGGAGATGATTTTGCCATCTATCGCTGGATTGATATCTGGGGTCATGGTGATCTTCAGATCGGGATTGAGGCGGGCATTTGGTCTGTCTTTAACATGGATCCCAAAAACGTGAGAGATTCTGGAACAGAACTTGTGAATACGGATTTTTATGGCGGAATTCCTTTGACGTATGCGCGCGATAGATGGTCATTTAGGTTTCGTATCTACCACATATCCAGTCACTTAGGAGATGAGTTTCTAGTCAATCATCCCGAATATGTTGCCCCAAATGCAGTGTTTCCAAAAAAGAGGGTAAACCCAAGTCTTGAAGCGATTGACTTTACCACCTCTTATCAGGCAAGTGAGGCAATTCGGCTCTACGCATTTCCTGGAGTGATTGTTCATAGTGACAAGTCCTTTCCTTGGAAACCGATGTATGTTCAATACGGAACGGAAGCCAGATTTTTGGGAAGTAAGTTCCTAAAGCAAAAGCTTTATGGGACGCTTTTTATTGCCCTCCACTGGAGAAACTATCAGGAGCTTCATTGGGATTTTGATGGAACGTATCGAGCAGGTTACGAATTTAGTAAATTGCAAGGGATCGGACGAAAGGTTCGTTTCTATGTTGAGTATCATCATGGATATTCATTAGAGGGACAATTCTCGAAAATGAAAACGCACTACATGCAGTACAATTTTAACTACGGATTTTAAGGAGACACAGATCAATTCATTCACCAGCGCTTCGGCCAAAATTCACAGAAAAAGATAATTTTCGATCTGCAACAACTAACCCTAGTTTATTCCGATCTCCAAATTAACTTTTTCGGCGTTTTTGGCGCGAATCCCCGGCAAAGCAATTAATCAGTGTCTCCTTAATTTGTTTGAATGATACTCTTTCGGTGTCATGAAAGTATTGCTGTGTCTTCTCCTTTCCTTCGTGTGGTGTTCTGAAAAGAGTGAAATTGAACTCTTCATGGACTGGCAGCCTCATGCGAAAGACCAAGAGATTTTTCCCCTTTCAGAGGAATCTCTTTCGCTTCCAAGTCGCATTCGCAGAAAACTCATCTCGAAGGGATGGGACATCCGCAGTTGGGATAAAACGTTTTACCGTCCCTGGCTTCTCCCTTTCAAGCAGGTTCAAAGTGCTCAAGACTTTTTAAACTGGGCAAAGCTTAGCCTCCTCAGGAAAAACCCTATAGCAGATCCGGTCAAATATTGGGTTTTTTGGAGCTTGGGGCCTTTGATTCGAGACTTTAACTTTTCCTCTCTTCCATGCGAAAAAATGGTTCTTTTTATGTGGGAACCGTGCGTTGTCCAGCCAGAGTCGCACGATCCAAAAATGCATAGGAATTTTGGGAAGATTTTTACTTGGGATGACGACCTTGTCGATAATGAGAAGTATTTTAAGTTTCACTATCCCGTTTTGAAACCGCGCATTGCCGATATTCCATCTTTTGAAGAGAAAAAGTTTTGCACACTCATTAATGGACGCCTTTGCAGCAAGCATCCCAAGGAACTCTATAGCGAAAGAGAGAAAATGATCCGTTTTTTTGAAAACAAAGAGGGGGAGTTTGATCTCTATGGCAGATACTGGGAAAAGAGAAACTATAAAAATTATCGGGGAACAATTGCTGACAAGCTGTCTGTTTTGAAAAACTACAAGTTTTGTATTTGCTATGAAAATACAAAAGATGTCAGGGGTTACATCACGGAAAAGATTTTCGATTGCTTTTGCGCAGGCGTCATTCCTGTTTATCTTGGAGCTAGCAATATTTGCGAGTATGTTCCCAAAGAATGCTTTATCGATCGGCGCGAATTTAAAGAAGATCAGGCTGTTTATGATTTTTTAAAGGCGATGTCACAGGAGACTTACGTAAAATATCTTGAAGAGGCTGCGCGGTTTTTGAAGAGCGAAAAAGCACATCTTTTTAGCGAAGATCATTTTGTTGAAACATTTTTAGGGATCATATAGTTATTTCAATGTAATTTTTTACCTTTGGGCGGCGCCAAAGCACCAAAAATTACATTGAAACCACTATAAAGCCATCGGGATAGATCGGACCCTCTTTCCCAATGGGAAGGGTATTTTCAAAGAATTGCCTGTAGATATCGAGCCCTTCCTCAGCTGTTTGAATGCAGTAAAAGCAATTACTCACCCACTCAGAACCTTTCGTGGTGCCCGTCTCGCGGTTGAGTTGGAATCTGGAGGTGATTTTACGGCGCCAGTACTCCGGAGCTCCGAAAAGCAAAATTGGATGTGGGGGAGCGGCCCCCGTCTTTCTACGAACCTCTTCTAACGTAAACTCAAAGTCCATTCCGATACCTCCAGGAAGGAAGATCGGGAAATCAAGGTAAAACTCTGCTTGTCTCTCAACTAAACGATCGAGCCGATAGGTCATTTTTGCTTCGATATGAGGGTTCTGCCTCTGTTCGTTGACAACGCTTTTTGCTTGGGTGCGAAAATCGACGATGTTTGCGCAAGAGATGATTCCAACTGCCTTTGCGACCCGGTTTCCAACCTCCATGGCACCTGGTCCTCCTCCGGTGACAAGGGCAAGGGGAGTGTCTTTGCAGAGAAAAGGATGGCTCATTTTTTCGCGCATCGCAAGAACTCCAGATAAGAGTTTTTCTAGCTCCTTTTCAAAGTTTCCCTCTTGAAGATTAGATCCATAGATTCCAAAAATGCTTGCTTTTCGAAACGGTTCGACAAGAGCAAGTGGGACAAACATCCCAGAATCATTTTCAGGTTTGTGCACGTACTGAAGGATTTTATTAGAAGCGCTATCAACCCAGTAGACGGGAATTCCAAACTTTGCAAGATCGACTAAAAATGCGCGGTCTTCCTGAGAAAAGAAGCCATCATGAGAACAAGAAGGAAACTGGAAATAGATTCTTTTCAAACAGACGGCTACTTCATCACTTAAAAGCATTCGTTTAAGGAGGGGAGAGGGGAAGTGGCGACAGAGAAGCACTCCTTGAGATGTAATCAGATCGTCTTCGATGGCTCGTAAAAAAGGATATGCTGGCTGGTATTCGATGTATTTTTCTACAATCTGGGCTTGGCGCGATGGAGAAGCAAGTCCGGGGAACTCATACTTAAACGGTTCTCGCGTGATCCAGTCTTTTTCTTTGAGCGCCTGCATTTGCGAGCCCTTAACCACAAATACAGAAGCCAAATGATTGTTTTCTTTTGGAGCTGTTGCAAATGCACTAAAGAGCTTTTGTGGATCTTCCAGAGATGCAACGAGTTGATCACGATCCTGAAAGAATATATGTTCTCTATGCGCCTCAAGCGTATAAAACTCTAAGGGAATATCATCTAAAACTTGGTTTGAGTTTCCATAAAGCTCATAGACATCTCCAGAGTCAAAAGTGTCTGGCTGGAGGATATTTGCACTTGTATGATGAAACCCTTGGGGAAGAAGCTCCTCCACAACGCGCGCATATACCGTTCGAATATGCAAAGGGGCTGTTCGAACAAGAAGAACTTGCTCTTCCTTGGCGGCACGTGATGCCTTTTCTTCAAACTGTTGATGCAGCTGAACGAGCTTTCTTGTAAGGGACATGTTTTTCTTAAGCGCTTTTGCAAGCGTTGGCAAAAAACCATAAATATCTTGGCTGTAGGTAACAGCGCCATCGCGCAGCGAAAGAAAAGCAACCATCCTCCCCCCGCTTTTTTCTATGACAAGCTCTTTTCCTCCCTCCAAACTCCCAAGAGAAAGGAGGGGGCGCCCTTGACGATCGGACCTTCCAAATAAGCGGTGTAAGTAATCTAGATTTCTAACTCTTCGCCTGTCGTCTGCAGCAAAGAGTTTGCCGATATATGCGCCAACTTCTAGGAGATCTGCGATCGATTTTCCAAGCTCTCCGAAAGCTACAATTTCAATTTCTACACGCGCAGAGCTACGTGTCTTTTCAAATTCGATATTTTTAGTAATTGTATGAAGGCCAAGTTGCGCAAGAGTGCTTTTTAAGTTAAATGAAATCAATGACTTATCGATTTCATGCCCGACAAACGCAGGGGAGATGGCCTCGATTTGAACGATGGCCTTTGTGTTTGAAGGGTCAATCTCTACGATTTTCCCATCTGGAGTGACCAGGTCGTAGTGGTCAGGAGTTAAGTAGCTTTCCATGGTTTCACTGTCTTTGAATGCAGGGATGGATAGGTTCATAAATTCAATTTACATGAAATGTGATTTAAGAGCACAATGGATCGATTCAAAGGATAACAATGGTTTTGCCTCGCACACTCGGAATACATAGCGGATCATTTCATGCAGATGAAGTGACAGCTGCTGCGCTTTTACTTTTGCATGATCTTGTTGATAAAAAGGGAATTGTGCGAACACGCAAGCTAGAAGATCTTGAAAAGTTTGAATTTGTGTGTGACGTGGGGGGGATTTACGATTCGAGCCTCAAGCGATTTGACCATCATCAAGCAGAATACAAAGGCCCTTTAAGTAGCGCGGGGATGGTTCTTTTATACTTAAAAGATCAAGGAATCATCGATTCTCACCTCTATGATATCTATAACAAATCCCTTGTTCTCGGTGTTGATGCACATGACAACGGTGTTGCAAAATTTGAGGTGGGAACAACGTCTTTTTCTCAGGTAGTTTCGAATTTTTTACCGATTGACTATAATTCATCTGATGAGGAAATGAACAGGGCCTTTTTTACGGCTTTAGATTTTGCTTTAGGGCACTTAGATCGTTCGTGGAAACGGTCTGTTTATATATCAAATTGCAAGATCCTTGTAGAAAAAGCGATGAAGGAAACAGGTTTTGTACTTGTGTTTGATGAATCGATTCCGTGGATAGATAATTTCTTCGATCTTGGAGGGCAGGCTCATCCCGCACAGTTTGTGATCATGCCGTCTAGCTCTCATTGGAAATTAAGGGGGATTCCTCCTTCGCTTCATGAAAGAATGAAGGTGCGCCGTCCTTTGCCTCAAAAATGGGCTGGATTGTTAGAGAGTGACCTTAAAAAAGTAAGCGGGATTGATGGTGCCATCTTTTGTCATAAGGGGCGTTTTATTTCGATTTGGGAAACAAAAGAAGATGCAACAAAAGCGCTTCGCATTGCTTTAGGACAAGATGGGAACGATCTTTAGTCAGATTATTCGTGGGGAACTCCCTGCGAAAAAAGTGTTTGAAAATGAGCGTATTTTAGCAATCGATGATATCAATCCTGTCGCGCCTGTTCACATTCTCATCATCCCTAAAAAAGAAATACCAGATTTGCAGAGTGTTCAAAAAGAAGATCTTGCGCTTATCTCTGAGATTGTAGAAGTTGCTCAAGAAATAGCTAAGGAAAAAGGGATTCAAGACGGATATCGGCTCGTTACGAACAATGGGGCTGATGGGGGGCAAGAAATTTCCCATCTCCACTTTCATCTTATCGGCGGAAAAGTTTTAGGTCGAATTGCTTGAATCTTGAGAGCTTTTTGTATATTGATTTGTGATATGAGATTGTTGCAAAACGCGTGCCTTTATTTTTTTCCAGTTCTTGCCTGCTTCGGATCTATAGAGCAGGAGAAAGTTCGGAGAGTCGAGTCCCATCTTCTTCTCGATGATGTTCCCTCGGCTCTTGTAGAAGCCAATGCCCTTGTAAAAGAGTTTCCTGATTCAAAAGCGTCTGTCTCTTCTCTCATCATTGCTCTTGCTGCAAGTGGGCAGGAAGAGCAAGCGTTAGCTGAATGGCATAAGCTTATCGTGAGATATCCCGATTTATCTACGGATCGATATCTCCTCGAGGAGATTTCTTGGGGAGTCTTGAAAAAAGGGCTTATCTCTACGCAGTATGGAGTGAGACTTGCCTCGTTAATCGGTTCTTTTTTGACAAATGATGTGCGCGCTTTGCCGATTATGCTCAAAATGCTGCGTGATTCAAATGCGGTGATTCGCTCTGTTGCAGTGCAGATGGCCGGGCAGTATCAAGACGCTCCTTTGAAAGATGAGATTGCCCGCATGCTTCGCGAGGAAAAAGTCTGGATGGTTCGTCTTGAGGTCATCAAGACATGTGGCGCTCTTCGCATGAAAGAGATGGCACCTCACTTAAAAGCATTGATCCAGTCCGAAAAAACGACCTATGAAGAAAGAGTTCGGGCAATTGAGGCGCTCTGTGGTATTTACGACGAAATTAACCGTCCTGAATGGCTTATTTTTGCGCGGAGCAATAGGGCGGGGATGCGTCACTTAGCTTGCAATGCAGCGGCTCATTTTGAGATGGAAGATGCAAAAGAAGACATTCTCCGCCTTATTCATGATTCGCACCCAGATGTACGCATCGCAGCCATCAATGCTCTTGGTCTTCATTACCGCAAAATAATTCCGATAGAAGAAGTGGAAGGGCACCTAAAAACGGCGCTCCAAGATCCAACACCGGAAGTTGCAATCACAGCTGCTTGGGCAGCTTCCGTCTCCGGGCTTGATGTAGATGATGTCTTTGTCAAATGGCTCAATGATCCTCTATCAGAACATCGAAGGCTAGCTGCTGCTGCTGTCTCTGCAAGCGGAGAAAGGGGGATAACATTGGCCTCGCGGATGATCAAAGAATCAAACGATATGTATGTGAAGGCAAACCTTGCAATGGGACTTTTGGGATATCGCAAGGAAGTTTCTGTTTGCGCGGATTTTCTCTACAATTTTTTGACATCGGAAAAGAGGATGTGGATGTGGGATACACGGCCAAATCCGCTCTTTCAAATTTTGGCTCCCTCTCAAGTGCGCCATGTGGATCATATCCCTAACTATCCGGAGGCTGTCGATCAGATCACGCGCCTCAATATGCTCTCTTTTTTAGCAGTTGTTGAGGATCCAAGAGCGCTTGATGCTGTGAAGAGTTTTTTAAAGAAGAAAAGCTGGGGGATTACGGGGGTGGCAGCAGCGACGCTTCTTCAAGAGGGAGATGATACGTCTTTAGAAGTTGTCGGTAAGCTCTTAGAAGATCCTGACGGAGATGTTCGTTTGCAAGCGTGCTTTGTCCTCGCGATGCTTGGGAAAGACCCTTCTGCCTTATCTGTTTTGAAGCAAGCCTATCCGACAGCTGATCATGAAAGAAAGCTTCATATTTTAGAAGCGATGGGTCGTGTTGGTGGAGTAGAGTCTTTCCAGTTTTTCCTCTCAGCTTTTAAAGAACCCTTTCCGGTTTTGCGGATTGCAGCTGCGGCGGCTTTAATTCAAAGCATTCATCGCTAATTAATGGAAAGTGACTGTCCAACTGCCTTGCGGTGACCTTTGAATGGTAGGCTGCATGGTGCGTAGCGCCTGAATTGTTTCGTCAATTCCTCCTGCGGGGTAGCCAATCTGTTTTGTTAGGAGAATTGGGTTGTGGCCTGTTTTTTTTCTCTGTTTGAAAGCTTTGCAAACGATTTGATTCCCTTGTTTTTCGAGAATAACCTTGTTGTTTAGTCCTGGACAGGCACCCTTTTCCCATGTGTGGGCGATTCCATTTGGGAGAGGAGAGAAGTATTTAACGATTTTGCCAGCTGCGGCGACAGCAAAAACAGCAAATGGGATCATAAAGCTGTTAGAAAAATCTGTCGGGGCTGTTGGATGCGTCATGAAAACCTCTCCATCTTTGGATAGTAATGCTCTATTTTAACAATTGACCGTGTTTATAATCAAATTAATTGTATTTTAAAAAATAGTTTTGGTTGTAATGCAGCTAAGATTTTTCTAGAAATTTTTGGCGGCTAGGTTCATAATCGATGCTTATGAAAAATTGTCCTTGTCACAGCGGAAAATCTTACGAGGCGTGTTGCGCCCCCTTTCACAAGGGGAAAAGACCCGCAACTGCCTTAGAATTAATGCGTTCCAGATTTTCTGCGTACGCACTCAACCTTCCTGACTACATTATTGAAACGACGCATCCAGGAAGTCCTGGGTATTTTGAGGACAAAGCGAAGTGGCGTGAGGAGATTTCTGCTTTTTCTAAAGGAACAAACTTTGAAGGGCTAGAAGTTCTCGATTTTCAGGAAAAAGAGCACCTTGCGATGGTTACTTTCGTAGCCCGTCTTACGCAAAGTGAAAAAGATGCGACATTTACAGAGAAAAGTTATTTTGAGAAGCTGCGAGGAAAATGGTACTACAGGGCTGGGCAACTGGTTGATGGTCACGCCCCGAACCTTGTGACAACAAATCAGATGCGCGTTCTTCCTCTTGCTTACTATGGCAATCCGATTCTTCGACAAAAAGCAGACCCCATCTCTGAGATTACTGATTCTGTTGTTAAGCTTGCAGAGGAGATGATTGAGACAATGGATGCTTGCAATGGTTTGGGCCTCGCTGCACCTCAAGTGCATCACTCTGTACAGATGTTTGTCATTCGAAGGCCTATAGAAGATGAAATGGGTCATGTGGATTTGGGTGATGCGAAAGTGTTCATTAATCCCAAAATTTCAGAGCCAAGTGAAGAGACCTGGACAGTCTCTGAGGGATGTTTATCGATCCCATCGATCCATGCTGATGTTGAAAGACCCAAAGAGATCACTGTTGAATATACAAACGTGGAAGGCAAGCCTGTCAAAGAGCGCTGCTCAGGCTGGGAAGCGCGCGTGATCATGCACGAAAATGATCACATCCAAGGAATCCTTTTCATCGATTATTTGCCTGAAGAGAAAAGGGCGGCTCTAGAGCCTTATCTAAAGCGGATGGATCAAAGAATCCACGACGGCACAGAGTTATAGGAGACACTTCAGCAACTCATTTGCCAACTCTTCGGCCAAAATTCACCAAAAAAGATAATTTTCGATCTGCAATAACTTGGCCAAGTTTATTCCGATCTCCAAA
>CBDUSP010000037.1:0-15508 GCA_965370365.1 uncultured bacterium
TGTAGATTTTCAAGTGAACTTATCTATCCTGCCGCAGCGTCAGCTGCGATCCTGCAAGCGAAGCGGATCCTGTTCATTTTTTAATGCGTTAGCCCTGCAGGTGAATGATTAAGGTATTGATTTGGGTATAAATGACTATATAAACCCAGGACTTCCGAGCTTCCATTTAACAGATGCGATGGCAAAGGGGATGAGAATCGGCTTTTTTGTCATTTCTCGAAGCGCTCGTGCAGATTCTCGAAAGGTTGCTCCTGAACCGATATAATCATCGAGTAGCAAGATCGGTCCTTCAGGAAGAGATCCTGTCGCCATCATTTTCTTTTTGACGTTTAGAGCGCGCTGATCGTTATTTAAGAGCTCTCCCTGTCTTTTTTCAGGAACTTCTCTCCACTGAAGGAGATCTAAAACCGGCGCTTTTAAGTATTGCCCAAGTCGAGAGGCCGTATCAAGTCTCGCGCACCAGCTTAAGGAAGGGAGAGGGACAATTGCAGCAAATGTCTCTGGCTCGAGATGTTTTTTGCAAAGCGCAAAAATTTCCTCATCAAGCTCAACTGCCTCTTGTCTTGTCTTCATGAACTGAATAAACATTTCGGAACGAAGTTTTCCATCAAAAAGGGCAAGGCCTTCGTTTAATCGTGCCATTTTCATCGGAGCAATAATGACTGGTTTTTCCTGGATCCAGGCATCGATTGTTGCGCTTTCATCAAGCGAGTAGCTTTGCGTAGAGGGAGCGCAAAGATCGCAATGACCACACCTGTGCGAGTTTTGATCTCCTAAATGCATGCGCAAATTTTGCATGCGACATCCACTGTTCATTCCGGCGTAGCGGATCATTTTTTTGAGCTCTGCTGTTTTTACATGGAACTGGTTGTCATATCGAGAAAGATCCAAGGGGTTTTCGCATGTCTTTTTCTGATATATCTGGGTTTTCCCTTTGAGCTCTTTTGTGAGAAAGCCTTGCTCGACAAGCTCTGCTAAAATCAGTTGTACGCGGGTTGGATGCAGGCCTGTTTTTTGTTTGATTTCAGAGATCATCAAACCATCTTCTTGGTCCAGGACGGTGTCAAAATCCTCTTTCTCTGGGATGGAAGAGGTAATAAAATACTCTTGGATTTTTGTGTCTTTCCAATCATAGAGAAGAATCCCTTGAGCTGGGAGATTGTCCCTTCCCGCTCTTCCAACTTCTTGATAGTATGCAGTGATTGATCCCGGGATATCAAAATGGATAATCGTCCGAATATCTGCCTTGTCGATCCCCATGCCAAGGGCATTTGTCGCCGAAATTGCCTGAAACTCATCACTGATGAATCCGTGTTGAATGGTCTTTTTTTCATCCGATTCAAGACCTGCATGATAGGCGGCAGCTTTGATGTTTTGCTTTTTTAAGTGATTGGCAACAAGCTCTGTATTTTCTCGTGTTGCGCAGTAAATGAGCGTCGTTGTTTTGGAAAGGAGCTTTTCTACAAGAAGGAGTTTTTCTCCCGGACTCTTTGTTTCGATACGCGAAAGCTTAAGGTTAGGACGATCCAAACTCTCGCGAATCACTTTTTTTGCGTGGATTTGCTTTTGGATGTCCGCTTCACAGCGCAAATCAGCTGTTGCAGTAAGTCCTAAAACGCGCGGGTTTTTTGGCGCTAAGGCATCAAGTAAATGAACGATTTGTCGATAGCTTGGACGAAAATCATGCCCCCACGTAGAAATACAGTGCGCCTCATCGATCACGACAAGGGAAATTGGAAGGGATTCGAGAAAGATAAACCGCTCTTTATGGTCCAGCTGTTCTGGAGAAACAAAGAGGATTTTTAAACTGCCATCCATTGCTCTTGCGCGAATATCTTCGTTTTCATCAAGGCTTTGGTCGCTATTTATTGAGGCAGCTTCAATTCCAAAGCGCTCTTTCAGTTGCCTTACTTGATCACGCATGAGGGCAAGAAGCGGAGAAATTACGAGCGTAATGCCAGGAAGAAGAGCAGACGGGAACTGGTAAAGCAGCGACTTGCCTCTTCCCGTTGGCAAAATGCAAAGCACTTTTTTCTCTTCAGAAAGAGCCCGAATTGCCTCAAGCTGCCCCTCTCGAAATGCATCAAATCCAAAGCGGCTTTTAAGGAGTTCAAGCCACTTGGCCTCTTTTTCACTGGCAACTGTCGGCATAAATCCAGCGAGCAATTGAATCAAGGGTAATGGCAGCAGCAGCGGGATGGCTTGTGGGATCGGCCCCGTGTCCTACAACGTCAAAGAGAAAATCCTCTGGTAAAACCCCTTTGATTATGGAAAATTGATAGCCGCAAAAAGGTTGGTCAGAGACAAATAAGGCTTTGCACGGCTTTGGGCTTTTTTCAAGCCAAGCAACGATGGTGTCTGCGGTATTAGGACGCTTTCCCTCTTCCTTCATAGGAACCGCGATAAAACTGACAGGGAGTGTCCTCATCTCCTCTGGAAGAGAAGCTTCTTCCCAAATAATGTGAGATGCTTCGGACTCATTTAAGCAGCGATCAGTTAACCCATCGATACGCTCATCGAGAGGCCGATCTCCCGTTAGCCATACGATTTCATCAAAACGGATCCCTTGGTCCCAGAGATTTTTCAAGAATTCAAGGCGCGTTTGCATGTGAGACGTGGAGGCTCCAAGAATTAGCGCTTTATCATAGCTTTTTTCAGTAGGTTCCCAGGAAGAAAAAAGTCCTTGATTGCTTGTCCAGTCGAGAACAAAGGTTTTTTGTTCGGATGAGAGCTCGGTCATTTCCCACCGCTCTTGCCCGGCTTTGCGAAGCCAGTTTTTTTGTGTTTCAACAACGAGGTCGGCTCCTTCTGGAATCTCCAGAAAGGTGGTAAGCTCTGAAAGCGCCTTCGCATCGATTGTACGATCTTGGATCGGTGATCCAAAGACCACGCCACAAAAGCAAAAGCAACAAAGCATCCAGTTTTTCATCATAAAATCTCCTTGAAACAAGGGGGAGTATACTCCAATTGCAATTTTCTCACAACTGGCGTATACTTTTTTCCAAACACCAGGGGTGCTACATCGAAAGTGTAGCTGAGAGAGACCCTTTATAGTCGTTTAAATTTAAAACGACTACACCTGATCTGGATAATGCCAGCGGAGGAAGTGTGAATGTAGTCCGAAAACGCTCGCAAATTTTAAATGCCTGTCTTGGCAACCTTTTTGAACATTACGACACAGCCCTTTTTAGTTTTTTATCTCCCTTCTTAGCGCCTCTTATTTTTCCCAAAGAAGAACCAATCACAGCTCTGATTTTAACGTATGCAATCATTCCATTGGGAATGTTGGTACGTCCTTTTGGATCTTTAGTATTTGGCTACATTGGAGATGTTTATGGAAGAGGAAGGGCTCTATTTTTCACCCTTTTTGGCATGGGTCTTGTCTCAGGATGCATAGCGCTTAGTCCTACATACGCGCAGGTAGGAATTTTAGCTCCGGTATTTTTTTTCTTTGGAAGGTTGTTGCAAAACTTTTTGGCAGCGGGAGAGACGATGGGAGGTGCGATTTTTCTTTTAGAAAATGCTCCACAAAAGCGGCGTGATCTTTTAAGTGGTTTTTATGGTTCCTCTACAATTGGAGGGGCTCTTTTAGCCTCTTTCGGAGTCTTCACATTGAGTTATTTCAATGTCATTGATTCAGGGTGGCGCTTTCTGTATTTTGCCGGATGCATAACCGCGCTCTTTGGATGCTTAATGAGACGTGCACCCGTTGAAACGAAGGAGGCCTCGCATTTAAAAAAGGATCTGTGGGAGCATAAAAAACCACTTTTTTGTATTGCTGTTGCAGCAGGATTCTCTTATGCAACGTACTCAATTGCGCTTGTTTTGATGAATGGGTTTATTCCCTTGATCGCTCCATTTTCCAAATCCAAGCTCATGCAGATCAACACGTATCTCCTTGTGTTTGACTTTTTTACTCTTCCTTTTTTTGGGTGGGTGTCTTCCAAAATCTCAAAGGAAAGACTCATGTTTTTAGCATCGACAGGGGTTGTCTTGCTTGCGATTCCTTTAACGTGGGTCTTAGAGGGGGGATCTCTTGCAAGTATTGTCGGAGTAAGGATTGCGTTTGTGGTTTTAGGCGTTGCTTTTGCAGCTCCTTTTCATGCCTGGGCGCAAGAGCTAGTCCCTGCCCATTGTCGTTATGCAGTGATCTCTTTGGGCTATGCGTTGGGATCACAACTTTTCGGAGGGCCGACAGCTGTTCTTTCTCTTTGGCTGTTTAAAAAGACAGGGGTGGTATCGAGCATTTGCTGGTATTGGGTGGCACTTGCTGCGGGAAGTGTGTACGTTCTTTCTCTTGCACGAAAAAAGAGATTGTCAAACGCGTAGTTCTTTCCACTCACTTACCTGAACATCATCGTAGAGGATGTTTTCATATTTCTTGACAAACTGTGCGATATACTCTGAAGATTCATGACTCCTAAGATCATCGAGTGTTTCAAAAGCCATAAGAATACAAAACGTGTTGCCTTCATCGAGGGATTCGCGAAGATCGTATTGCAAATTCCCTTTCGATTTTTGGGAAAGGGGGACAAGATCAAGAAGGGCTTTTTTGAGCTCTTCTCGTTTTTCAGGCATTGCTCGAATTGTTTCTACCACGATAATCATCTATCCGAGTATAAAGACTCTTTTGTTTTTAGGAGATACTGAATAACTGCTTTGCCAGGGATTCGCGCCAAAAACGCCGAAAAAGTTAATTTGGAGATCGGAATAAACTTGTCCAAGTTATTGCAGATCGAAAATTAACTTTTTCGGTGAATTTTGGCCGAATAGCTGGTAAATGAGTTGTTCAGTGTCTCCTTAGGAGAAGAGATGCGTGTTTTCTTGTGTGTTTTTTTATTCTGCTTTAGTCTAGAGGCCGATATGATCCATCAAAATGTTATCAAAAGTAAGTGGATAGAAGAGAGGCTTACTCCATTTGATGAGATGATGCTTTCGTGGAATGCAAAGCGACCCCTCAATGGGCAGTATATCTTTCAAGTGAGTGTTAAAGTTGACGATAAGTGGTCTGAGTGGATGCCTTATGCTTCTTGGGGAAGTGACGGGCAAGCAGGCTTTTTAGGTGAAGCTAAAGGGTTTCCTGCAAAAGTCTATCAGGATGCTATCTTAGTCTTTGATGAGAAAAAAGCGACAGGATTTCAGATCAAAGTTATTTGCGAGGGTAGAGCATCTTTAGACGATGTTTACGGATTGCATGTATACACAAATAGTGATGTTAAAGAAGCGTCCTCTCAGGCAGCTTTAAAAGAGCTTGTTTCTCTTGATGTAGGGGGACTTTCTCAAATGGTGTTGGACCATCCACGCCATAAATCCCTCTGTTCGCCAACCTCGACTACAGCGGTCCTAAGATACCTTTTAAAGAGCTCTGATATTAACCCGATCGATTTTGCTCAAAATAGTTGGGATGCGCGATTTGATATTTATGGGAACTGGGTCTTTAACGTGGTTCACGCTTCGAGTCTTTTAGGCCCAAAATGGGATTGCTGGGTAGAGCGACTCTGTGGTTTTTCGGAGATCCATCAGCGTTTACAAAAAGGTTCGCCTGTGGTTGTCAGTGTTCGCGGGCCCT
The DNA here is from genome assembly GCA_965370365.1 of uncultured bacterium. Lineage (GTDB taxonomy): Bacteria > Chlamydiota > Chlamydiia > Chlamydiales > SM23-39 > DAIDHZ01. The sequence continues at coordinate 5,570 of CBDUSP010000037.1, forward strand.
TAGAGGGAGGCGCCCAAGCATACGCAAAAGGACATCTGCTGGTGGTTACGGGGTATGATCCTGTAGATAAAAAAGTTTTGTGCATGGATCCTGCATTTGAATCAGATGATAAGACAAAGGTTGCATATCCGCTCTCAAACTTTATGGAGGCTTGGGGGCGCAGGGGAAATATCGCCTATATTTTTAAAGAACGATAATCGTTACCAATCCCGCTTTTCTTTCCCTCGATAGAAGTGTCCGGTCTCTAGAGGGGCGTTTGCAAGATAGAAGAGCTCTTTTGCAACTTCTTGAGGCTCTTTTGTTGCATCGTATCCCCCCATATCTGTTTTTACCCATTCAGGATCAAAGGCAATCACCGTGAGATCGGGGCTTTTTGATGCAAGTATCCTCGTATACATATTGATAGCTGCTTTTGAAATTTTATAGTTTGCCATAAAGGCATCGAACTCAGGGTAATTAAGACTGCTAACACTAGAGCTAATATTGATGACTTTTCCACCCTTTTTTAGCTTTCCTGTTATCTTTTCGGTCAGCTTCATCGTTCCGATTAGATTTACATTGAGGGTGGTTGTTAGTTGCTTAAAGTCAATTTTCACGTCCTTTTTACTTCCGAGTAAAACGGCTGCATTGTTGAGCAGACAATCAAGGGGGGTGTCGAGTGACTGAACAAGAAATTCGATTTCCTCTTCTTTGGAGAGATCCAGTTTGAAGTGCTTGTAGTTTGGATGATTGATGGCATTTTCCCCAGACGTAGAAGTTCCAATGACTACCCATCCTTGGTTTAAGAACTCATTTGCGCATCTGTTCCCGATGCCTTTACTTGTTCCGGTAATCAAAATCGTAGGCATGTTTTCTCCTTTTGTTCGAACCTACCACGGCCTTGCAACTGGAATCAAGAGTTGACAAAAGGCTTCTCTTGGAGGTAGAGAGAAGGGAAAGGGGTGCGTTTATGAGTAAGTCAGGTGGAGTTCTCGGTCTTTTTCAATTTATTTGCCGATTTAACTTCGGACTCTTTGAAAGAGAAGAGTTTAAGAAATTCCTCCGTCTCGGGATTATCTTTGCACTTATCATCGGCATTTACTGGTCTCTTCGCATTTTAAAAGATGCTGTATTCATTCAGCTTGTTAGCCCTTTACAGCTTCCCTTTGCAAAAACTTTCTCCGTACTCTTGCTCTTTCCTTTAGTTATGTTTTACACGAAACTCCTTGAGAAGAACTCAAGAGAGAAAATGCTAAAAATCCTCCCCACGTTCTATGGGATTTGCATTCTTCTATTTAGCCTGCTCATGTTGTTGGTTCAAGGATCTGCAAAAGAGCTTGCAAGTACTTCTGCTTTCGCCTCATTCGGGATCAAGGCCATGGCCTATATATGGTATGTGTTTGTCGAGAGCTTTGGTTCCTTAATTGTAGCTCTTTTCTGGGCATTTTCAGCAGATACAACAGAGCCTGGTTCTGCGAAAAGGGGATTCCCACTTGTTGTTGCAATTGGTCAGTTTGGTGGGATTCTTCTCCCATATGGCGTTGGGGGACTCCCTCACAGACTCGGACTTTCGACAGACTCCTTGTCGATGTTGATTTTAGGTTTTTTAACCCTGCTCATTATCCCCTGTGTTCGCTATCTCTTGAGAGCAACGCCAAAGACTCTTCTAAAGAGCTTTCATGGGAAGAACAAAAAATCCGAAGAAAAAAAACAAGAACCTGGGTTTTTGGAAGGACTAAAGCTCCTTTTGAAAAACAAATATCTCCTCGGCATCTTCGGGGTGAACTTCATTTACGAAGTGGTTGTGACGATTTTCGACTTTAACTTCAAACTCTCTGCAAGTACCGAGTATACAGGAGTTGCTTTGAGCAAATATTTGAGTCTTTATGGCTCTAGCGTGAACGTGGTCTCTCTTCTCTGCCTTCTTCTTGGTATTAGTAATATTACCCGCTTTCTTGGGGTGGGAACAGCGCTTGCTCTAATGCCATTTATTGTTGGTGCTGCCCTTGTTGGGTTTTTGAGTATGAACACACTTGCTTTCCTCTTTGTTCTTATGGTGGGTTCCAAAGCAATTAACTATGCATTAAATGGTCCTGCTTTAAAACAGCTTTACATTCCAACAACGCCGGATGTGAAGTTTAAGGCGCAAGCCTGGATTGAAACGTTTGGGTCTAGGTCATCGAAGCAGGCAGGATCCATGTTCAATATGTCGCTCTCTCCATTGCAATCGGCCTTCGGCACAATGGTTGGGAAGTCGCATTATTTGACGATGAGTGGAGCTCTTTGTTTTCCTCTTGTCGCATTTTGGCTCTTTATCGCAATCTTCCTTGGAAGAACATTTAAAAAGGCAGTTCGCAGCAACTCTGTGGTGTGTTAGAGAAAACTCCCACTTGTTCAGTGGTTCCTAAAGGAGTAACCCCGTGAGAAATTTGATCCGTATATCCACGATTTTGATATTTGTTCTTTTTGTGAGTTCATGTGCAAAAAAAGAAACCGTTTTGACGGAGAGTAAGAAGGCTGCGTTAAAAAGGCCCAATATTATCGTCTTGCTGACAGATCAAGAGCGACAGTTCACGCATTGGCCAGCTGGTTGGGCGAAAAAAAATCTTCCTTCTCAAGAAAGATTGATGAAACATGGCCTCTCATTTGAGCGAGCGTATACCTCTGCTTCCATGTGTTCCCCTTCAAGGGCGGCTTTATTGACGAGTCAATATTCAACAGTCAATCACGTAGCACGTACACTCGCTGATGCTACTGAATCTCCCTCTCTACCATCGAAGGATGTCTTGATTAATTTAGCGGCACTTATTCAGAAAAAAACCGATTATGAGGTGGTTTGGAAAGGCAAATGGCATTTGAGCTACGCTGTCGATGGATTAGAGAAGTGGTCTGAAAAAGATATTGCTGAGATGAACAAAAAATATGGACCGTTATATTGGACTCCTCCTGATGCAGGAAATGCCGATCATAGTACCTATATTAGGGATAAAAAGTTTGCCCTTTCGACGTTAGGAGGGGGATATGCAAATAATGATTCGCGATATGTGAGAGGAATGACTTCCTCAGATAAAAAAGAGGTCTCCGGATGGGGAGAGTCTATATTAGATTATCTAGGAAAAGTGGGCGCTAAGGATAAAGAGTCGCGCACGCCTTTTTGTCTTTTCATCTCTCTTGTAAATCCCCATGATGTGTGGGTGTCTCCTATTGGCTACGATGAAGGAGGATATCGTTTAGAAGACTTCGAAAGTATGGGTATTGATTTGCCCAGCAATTTCAAAGATTCATTGGAAACTAAACCTTCCATCCAACTGAAAGCCCGAGATGCTATTAATAAGATTGCACCATTTAAAAACCAGAAACAAGAGCGCGACTACGTCAATTTCTATGCTTATTTACATACCCTAGTTGATAAGGAAATTATTGCCGTTTTAGATTCTTTAGAAAATCATGATCTCTTAAAAGATACAATCATTATTCGGACAGCTGACCATGGGGAGTTGGGGCTATCACACGGGATGCGAGAAAAAGCCTATACAGTTTACGAAGAAATGATCCACATCCCTCTTATCGTCTCTAATCCGACGCTCTATCCTAGAGCTCAAACAACGCAGGCTTTTTACAGTCATTTGGATTTAATTCCCACAATTTCGGATTTGATCGGGTTTTCTGTTGACCACTCAGACTTTCAAGGGGTCAGCCAAAAGCCTGTTATTTTAGGTGAGATGGGCTCAGTCCGCGACGCCATCGCCTTTGCCTATGATGATGTCTATCTCTTGCCAGAAGACACTCCTAGCTCTCACATTCGTGGCTTCCGGTATGAGAACTGGACCTACGCTGTCTATTTCTCTCCTAATGGGACGGATTTTGAATATGAACTTTATGATTTAGACAAAGATCCAGGTGAGTTAAATAACCTCTTATACGGGAAAGAAATTGCTAAACACGCTCAAATAGCCAATCACCTGCATAAAAAACTCACTGAGCGCCTTCGCGATGAAGAGGGACTTCCCAAGGGAATGTACTGGCCAAGTCAGCCCTTTTAGGAACACTCCCTAATCAGTATCTCCTTAAAAAGGCAGTTCGTAACAACTCTGTGGTGTGTTAGAGAAAACATCCCACTTGTAAAATAAGTTCTTATTTCGTTAGATTCTTAAATTCTTTTTAACGGCAGCTACAAGGTAGCGGCTTGAACCTTTGGGGTTTCTATGATTTACGAAGTTTGTGACTGTGATGTCTATGCAAGTAAGAATGAGTTGTCAGGTTTTGAACCGCAACAGCGAGATCTTACAAATCTTTTTCAAGCAGCTACTGAAAATATCAAATGTGATTCTCCAGTAAAGCCTTTAATGGCTGGATGTACACGGGATGTTACTTTGGGGGGTTATTACAAAGACAAGCATGGCAACGAGTATGGAGGTTCCATAACGATTTCTGGTGGCAAAGACTCTGAAGAAAGTGACGAGCTCGTGTCTGATTACGGTGATGGTCCTGATCCTAGAGACCGTGAGTATGACTAATCTCATGACAAAAAAGAAGTGGGTGGGATTTCTTTGTTTCTCTCTACTTTTTGCCTCTTGTTCTTCTATAACAACGCAAGATGAGAATCAAATCCCCGTTCATTTTCTTTCTTGTAGCGATGCTCCCATGGTGAAAGTTAATATTGAGGGGTCTGAGTATGTTCTAATGTTGGACTTAGGTGCTAATGTGCACTTAATTCTTAAAGATCGAGTCTTGGAAAAATTGCACCATAAAGAATCTGTAGGGATATCGCGAGCTTTTGATATCCAGGGGAACAAGTATGCGCAACCAGAATTTAAGCTCGAATCTTATCAACTTGGGAAGATAACAGTTGAAAATCCAATAGCTACGGAGGAGAGTCTATTTTTTGTGACAACGGGCAGTAGATTGATTGCCGGTTGGAGTGATCGACGCCTTCGTCAACAAATTAAACAAATCGATGGGAAAGTGGGAAGCGACTTTTTTCTCTCTTCTGGGCGGCCCTGTTTTCTTGATATGTCTCGCTCTCTTTTGTCTACAGGTGAAACTCTGAGTGAGTTAGAGGAAATATATCCATTAACGGGATTTGTTCAAAAACGGCTTGAGATTGAAAATGGTTGGCTTTGCGTTACTCTTGAAACAAATTACGGAGAGAAAAAGTTTTTGATCGATACGGGTGCAGAGCGGTCAGCAATCAGAAAATCTCCTTCCGATCATAAACAAGTAAAGTTGTCTTTGGAGCATTTCGGTTTATGGCGCTTTTACGCCGTTCAATTTCCGGAAGGAATTCCCCCTATTGATGGGATTTTAGGGATTGACTTTCTGAAAAAACATGCAATTTGTTTGGATTTTTCAAACCATACAATTTATATCAAATAAAATTCAAAAAAAAGGCAGTTCGCAGCAACTCTGTTGTTTGCTAGGGAACGCCCGCTTTTGGTTCTTTTGAGCTGATTTTTTTCTTGAATGACTCTTACTGTTTAGCCAAAATCGGCCGGTATGGTTTTCGTACGTACGATCTCAGATTTCATCAAGTTTTACTCCGGAGAGAATCATGCATAAAAAAACTCTACTTACACTTGCTTTTATGCTTTTAACGTTTCCTAGCTTAGCTCAACCCAAATTGGTTGAGACCTCTTGGGAAGAAATCCATAGATCTGTCGCAGAGATGTGCCTCAAGCTCGACGGAGAAAAGGTCGATGTGCTTTTGGGCGTAGCTGTTGGTGGTATCATTCCGACGGCTCTATTTTCCAACCATTTGGGGAATAAAAACGTCCTAACCATCTCGGTTTCCTCCCGTGATAATAAAAATCAACAGAGAGAACTATTCATCCGCAATAAACCAGAAAAAAAGTATCTCGAAGGAAAAAATGTGCTTGTCGTTGACGATATCCTCGATTCCGGCGCAACGATGATTGCTATTAAAAAGCTCTTAGAAGAGGAGTACAATGTCAAAAGCCTTCAAGTAGCCACTGTTTTTCTCAATACCGAACACTGTCGCATACATCCAGACTATTGGGGGATTGAAACCACCGATTGGATCATTTTCCCTTGGGAAAAACGCGAAAACTAAAATGCGGGGCGATCAGAAAACCAAATGACATGTCATACGACTCTTCCAAAATGAGTCTGTAGCCCGTTCCTTGATTCCCGGTAACTTGTCCATGAGGCGCTTGAATCATATTCAAAACGGTCTCTTTCTTTGTGCAAAAATAGTGAATAAACGGACCCACGTTTTCACATGCGTATAGCCTGTCTTTCTGTGCTTGTCATTGGAGATAGTCGGCCTGTAGTTGTAGAGCTAATTCTTACAAATTGGAGCAGTACACAAGCAACCTTTAAGATGAATCTCCTAAAGGGGGCAATAACGAATCGAGATGGCCCTGTCACTCTGTACGTTGATGCAGAGCCAAGAGTAAATCCTCAAATCACGGATTAATTACTTCCCGATATTTTTGCAAAACCTCTTTTGCTCCTGCCATTATACCCAAATCAACTCCAAGTTTTGATTTGATTTGGGTATAGTGGGAGCGTTTCTAAATCTTGCCTGCTTGCCCACAGATAGTTTGAGTGTTCTTTCGAGAGAACCACTTCAAATCCCTCGGGAATGATTTCATAGGATTCTGCCTGCATCCTATTTACACTTAATGGGTTACAAGAAGATGGGGCAACCTGGACTTGAACCAGGGACCGACGGGTTATGAGGCCCATTCTTAAGTCAACTCTGAATGAAATAGAGTTAACCAGAATCAGGTTTTCCTATGCAAGAAATAAGAGGAGGGTTCGGATTGGCTCTTAAATATTCTCTCATGTTCCTTCCAGTTGCGGAAAAAATGCGGAAAATTTAGATCCTACTTGTGATCTTTGGCGATTCGGTTTCTCTCGGGATAAGATAGTCCAGGATGATTTGATTAGAAATGTGTTTGCTAAGGTCAGTATTGAATCGACTTATCATGAATGATCTCCTAAAAATTTCAAGTCATCTTACGGACTCCTGGATCCGAAGAAAAGATGTTTCTTTTTTATTTGCTCCATATGGTGGCTCCTTTTTTTTGGCGCAGATACTTTGTCAGAAGGAGCCACCGGTCCCAAACATTCATTTAAGGAGAAACTGAACAACTCATTCGCCAGCCCTTCGTCCAAAATTCACCGAAAAAGCTAATTGTCTTTATGAAGTCTCTTTAGGGGGTTTTAGTTTAAAAGAATCTCCAATGAAAGGTACATAACTAAGTACTGTTGACGCAGACTCTTCTACTGTTTTTTGACCCCAGCTAGCTGCTGACTCTACCCAGCTCCGGCTAATTCGATCTACACTTGACTTCGATATTTCTACCTGTTTTTTTACCACTCCATGATCAATAAAATCTCTTTGAGTAGAATCCAAGCTCTTCATACGAACTTTCAATGATTTAATTTTAGATACCACCTCATCCTTATCGGTTGCATTAAAGTATTTAAAATATTTTTCGTCTTTAGAAATAAATAGTTTAATCATTTCATGTAAACGGTCATGCATCTTATTATAATATTCTTTGGTTTCTTCTAATTCTCCAGGATTTGTAGAACTGGATTGAAGACTTAAGGCTTTTCTGTCCACTATTCGCTTCGTAAGGTCATCATAAAAGTCGTCTTCATTTTTTAAGTAAAATGTAATTTCACCTTTGTTTCTATGATAATGTTCATTTAATAACAAGTAATTCGCTGATAGCAAAGCATCTATTTCTTTTAATAGTGATTTAACTTTTCCCCTTTCACTATCTCTTTTCTCCCGGAATTTAGCTTCCTTATCAGAAATGTTTTTCAATACTTTTTCATATGGATCTGATAAATACTCCAGGTTTGGTTTCTCATGAACCCACTTGTTGATTACAGGAAAATAGTTTTTAGTTCTCTCTCCAACTATATGTAAGATCTTTTGATCAATTTTGGTAGCATTCAAGTAGATACCAGCTACTATAACAACAGGGATAGCAACCCATGGGAACGGAGCAAAAGCTATGAGGCTTGCTGAAGCTATTGTCACACAAACGGCAATATGAGGACTTGTTTTAGGGAGTACTAAAGGGGATAATTTACTAACGATTGAATTTATCAAAAATGGAGTCTTAGGAATCATTTCTGAGATTCCCTCTATAATGCTACTTAATTGATTTGCATCTAGTTTATTGTTACTCTCTCTTACTTCATCAATCCATCTACTTATCATCAAAGATATCTTCTCTTCGAAGCTTCTCCTTACAGTTTTGTATTCTTCAACTGTCTTATCCTCAGCAAAATCACAGAGCCTATCACAATAAATGATAGAAGGGAGAATCTCCTCATCGAATAGTTTTTTAAATTGTTCAAGTGGACAGTTTTCAGGTAAATTATCCAGTGATTCACTTAAAAGACCCTTAAGACGATCCAGATCCTTGATAGACATCTCGATATTATTCTTGGCGCAATGCATTTTCACATTGAACTTCTTTTTCTCTAATGAGGAAAAAGCTCTTATCATTTGAAGTCTATCACTTTTTCCAGGGTCATAGGTAGATGCAAGATGGTTCAGGTTATCTAAAGAAAATCTCCCTGAAGAAGCTTTTGGGTTATTTACAAGCACCATCAAAGGTGATTTAGGCTGATGATCTGGAGTAGATTTATCTCCTTGAGAGAGTTTGAAATCAAAGATTTCTTCAGGAGTAAAATCTAGAGAATCAACAATTTCATTAAAGTTTTTTTCCCATTCTTTCATAGGGGAAGATTTGATGTCGTCGTTATCAACTGTGCTCGCAGAAAATGCTGAACTTAAGGCATTGCTAATACTTTCTAGTCCAAAAATACTCTTTTCACATTCGTTGATAGGAGTGGGTTCAAGATCATCCTCCTCAACTGTGAAAACAAAAGATGCTGAATTTGCTGCGTTGATGATTTTTTCTAGTATGAAAGCATTTGCAAGAGAGATCAATTCTGCTCTTGAGTCCTGAGATCCCGGCATAACAACAAGGATTTCGTTGTTTATTTCAACAACTCTTGGAGAAGATATTTGATGAACATGGTTTTGTTTAGAATTCAATGAACGGGAGCCGTCGTTCTCCGGGTTATTGCTTGCCTCTTTCATGTCTGTTCCAGCAAGCCATGAAACAAATTGACTATTCCCAGTACCTCTCCTCTCAAGAACAATACAAATGTTCTTCCCTTTTACTTGTTCTACTCCCTTTTCTCCCATTTCTAGCAGCTCTTGAAAAGATCCAGCCTTGGTTTGTATATCAACGTTTTTTACTGTTTCACGGGCTTTAAAATCTTCAGTATAAAAGTACTTGAAGAGATTTGGTTTCTTCTCTTTCAATTCTTTCCTAGTATACCCTTGAATGTAGCTATCATCACTAGTATCTTTTGGTGCACATAAAGCTACGGGGTGGTGGACACCAAGATAAGATGAAAAAACGAGTCCTGACAGAAGAGACATGACCCCCTTCCCACAGTTGCTATATGACGTTTTCAATAGACCGCTTGGATTTCTTGCAATAGAGGAGACACTAGATAGAGAATTGCACAAATTCTGTACTTTCGTAACTGTAGCACTTTGTGGTCGCAAACTTGGAAAGTTATACTGTGGGAAAGTTGCTTTAAAACCAGAATTGAATCGACTTATCATGAATGATCTCCTAAAAATTTCAAGTCATCTTACGGACTCCTGGACCCGAAGAAAAGATGTTTCTTTTTTATTTGTTTCATACGGCGGCTCCTTTTTTTGGCGCAGACACATTGTCAGCAGGAGCCACTAGTCCCCAAGCATGCATTTAAACTTCATCTGGGAAAGGCTCTATCACAAGGAGTTTTTTTACAAAGTCTTTTCAGGTTTTTCTGGTTTAGCGAACAACCACCCTCTTACAGTCTCCTCTACTGATTCTTTAGTCCATTTAGCAACAGACTCTACCCAGCTCCGGCTAATTCGATCTACACTTGACTTCGATATTTCTACCT
>CBDUSP010000038.1:0-14973 GCA_965370365.1 uncultured bacterium
AGCAGGGGGCAACCTCATTACAACTCTCCGCTAAAATTTAACAGGATCCGCTTCGCTACAGGATCGGCTCCGCCGGCAGGATACGCGCTTCGCGCTTGCAGGATCAGTCTTGAATAGAAACAGGCTTGGGAAGCAGAACTCTCCGCTAAAATTTAACAGGATACGCTTCGCGGCAGGATACAATGTTTTGGTCAAAAACATGCACACTTTTCCGTAACCCCATCCATAAAAAATCTGTAGAGTTTCAGGTGAACTCATCTATCTGCTACAGCGTCAGCTGCGATCCTGTAAGCGAAACGGATCCTGTTAAATTTCCCCAAAGATTCTGCTTCCCAACCCTGTTTCCATTCAAGACTGATCCTGCAAGCGCGAAGCGCGTATCCTGCCGGCGGAGCCGATCCTGTAGCGAAGCGTATCCTGTTAAATTTTCCCCCGAGACTTCTCCCCCCAAGCTTGTTTCTATTCAAGCCTGATCCTGCAAGCGCGAAGCGCGTATCCTGCCGGCGGAGCCGATCCTGCAGCGAAGCGGATCCTGTTAAATTTTAGCGGAGAGTTGTAATGAGGTTACCCCCTGCTCCTACCTTTCCTTTTGCAACCGATCCTGCAGCGAAGCGGATCCTGTTCATTTTTTCAGTTCTTGAATAGTTGAAATTTTACTACTCACTTTGCAATAGTGAAGTTTATGGCCGATCCAAACATTTCTCCTATTCTCCCCGTCAACAATCTCTTGATCCAACAAAAAGTACATACAACAAAGGCAAAAGCCGTCCCAAGCCAGGGAAATCTCTCCCAATATATCGAAAATACGCTGTTTAACCCCTCACAGCAAGCAAAGCGCTTTGAGGAGCTTCACAAGCTAAAAGGCGGTGATAAGAAAGAAGAAGAAGCCAAAGCTCCAGGCGAAACACAGATCAAAGCGGTCACAGCCTCTGAAGAGGCCGCATCGCGCTTTGAAGAGAACAATCCAGAGCTCTTAACCAAGACACTGAACATCTTAGCTGGGATGATCTCTGAAAATGACACTCCTCAAGAAACACTTGCCAAAGTCTTTTCCGTCTATCCAGATCCCGCTCTTGCAGATGAAGCACTTGATTTTCTCATTGAAACTGCAAAGCCAAGTACGCGCGCGCTTTTGCAAGAGACAAAGGAGCTCTTAAACAAAGGCTATGAAAGGCAAGTTCGATCGGGAAGAAATATTGGCGCATTTGCGCGGGAATTTTCAAAAGAAGGACTTGGAAGCCCAACAGCTCTTCGCGATCTGTACCGCGATGTAACGGGGAACCAAAGACCTCCTTTACAACTCTTTGATGAGCTTGTTGAAAAATATCCATATCAAAATCTAAGGGCTGTGATTGTTTTCATGCTTCACTCTCTTGGCGCTGACCTAAAATCCAAAGGTCCCTCGATTGATCGGGCTGATCTTATAAGGCTTCTTGAAGAGACAAGATCCCTGCAAGGCATTTTGGGAGTTTTTCGCTTTTTCCAATCACGGGCAAAACTCCTTGATCGGCAGTTTCTGAATCTTGGTCTGGAGCGGCCTTCACAGGTCAACTTCCAAACACTTGCTCGTTTGCTTATCAAAATGCTCCAAGAGAGATTCATTAACCCAGAAAAAATCCTTGAAACAGCAAAACTCCTCGGGATTGAAAAAGAAGTGGGGGCTCAAATTGCTGTCTACGCGCAGATGTACGATGGGTTAAGGCAAATTTCTCCGAAATATTATAGATCACCACAACATCGCAATGAACTTATGAAGACCTTTGTCGATACCCTTGAAGAGCTTGAGGAAAAAAGCGAAGACGAAGAGGAAGAAGACGAAGAGGAGGAAGAGAAATGACTGACCGTTTCGCAGCTCTTTTAGAGGAACTTGGAAAGGTTTTTGACATCTCTCTTGTTCCCGATAAGCTTGGAGCCTGCTCGATTAATATCCCTCCACTTACTGTCCAATTCGAGCTTGATGCAACTGCTGAAAACTTCTTTCTTTTTTCCAAAATCATCGAGATTCCTCCTGGAAAATTTCGGGAAAACGTGCTCCAGGAGGCTTTAAAAGCAAATGGAGGAAAAGACCCAAGACCTGCAATCCTCGGCTACATTGCAGCATCAAACCATCTTGCAATGCATCAGATCTACCCCTTAAAAATCCTCACTGGTGACAACCTCTCTGGTATTTTAGGCGCTTTTTTAGAGATGGGAGAAAATTGGTTTGCAGCACTTGAAAGTGGCCATACATCCCCTTCCCCTCTTAAACAATGAAAACAAATCCCCACTGGAAACAGATTGGCCTAAAATCCCATCACGGCATCGTGGTTCCTTTGTCTGGCATTCGATCAAAAGAAAGCTATGGAATTGGAGAGTTCCTCGATCTAATCCCGCTTATCGACTTTTGCAAAAAAGTGGGCTTTGACACCATCCAGCTCCTTCCCATTAACGACATGGGCAACAACACAAGTCCCTATAGCGCCATTTCCTCCTGCGCGCTCGATCCTATGTTCTTAAGTATTAGCTCGTTACAATATGCAAAACCCCTTCTTAAAGAAATAAAGTCCCTCAAAGAGCTCAATAACACGGAACGCGTAGACATTCATGAGGTAAAGCAACAAAAACTTGCCTTTCTCTATACCTATTTTAAAAAGGTGTTTTCCAAAATAAAAGAGACAGAAGACTACCACAAGTTCGTAAAAGAGAACCGCTCCTGGTTGCATCCGTATGCGGAGTTTAAAGGCTTAAGAAAGCGTTACCAAAATGCGCACTGGACCACTTGGCCTAAAAGACGTCCCAGACCTACCAAATCTGAGATTGACTTCCATTATTTTCTGCAGTTTTTTTGCTTTATGCAAATGCAAAAAGTGCTGGCTCACGCAAAGAAACAAGGATGCTTTATCAAAGGAGATATCCCCATTCTCCTCTGCTCAAATAGCGCGGATCTTTGGCATGAAAAGCACCTATTCCTGTTTGATCCTGTTGCGGGCGCGCCGCCTGACTACTTCAATCGTTTTGGGCAAAAGTGGGATCTTCCTATCTGTAATTGGGACATCATGCGAAAAGATGATTTTTCCTGGTGGAGACGGCGCTTAGCGACTGCAAGTAAGCTGTACCACATCTACCGTATTGATCATGTCGTTGGTCTGTTTCGCATTTGGGCAATCCCTAAAAATAAAGGACCCTTGCAAGGGCACTTTCTTCCCCAAGATAGAAATAAGTGGGAAAAACAGGGAAGAGAGCTTCTTGAGATGATGTTATCTGCATCAACAGCGCTTCCCGTCGCAGAAGATTTAGGGGTTATCCCCCCTGAAGTTCCTCGCGTGTTAAAAGAGTTTGGGATTTGCGGAACAAAGATCATGCAGTGGGAGAAGAAAAAGGGGGAACTAACCCCCATTAAAGAGTACGAGCCGTTTAGTCTGACAACGATCTCAACACACGATTCTCCGACACTTGGAATGTGGTGGAAAGACTCTCCTCGTGAAGCAAAATTACTCTGTAAACATAAAGACTGGACATATGAATCTCCACTTTCAAAAGAGAAGCGCTTTGAGATTCTTGCAGATACCCATCACTCAAGCAGCTACTTTCACATCAATTTGTTGCAAGAGTATCTTGCTCTTTTCCCTGAGCTTGCCCACGAAAAGCCCGAAGATGAAAGGATCAATATCGCAGGGCTTGTGCTTCTAACAAATTGGACCTATCGCTTCAAACCTTCAATTGAGGAGATGAATGCCCATGAGGGTCTTAAGAAAGCGATGCAATCGATGACTGAATGATTTGTCTCTCTACGATTGTGGAGAAAATGAACCAGTTTGGGGTAGTCTCAGCAAAGAGTCCTGATCAGCAGCTTCGGCTAAATATGGTCCAAGCTTCTTATCGTTAATTAATCCTTCTATTTTGCCGAACTCCTCGTCAGAGAATATCTGTGTGTTTCCTTGGACACGATTATAGATCTTCAGCCACGTTATGCTAAATGAAATTTCGCTGTTTGCCTGGTTATCACTTTTAAACAATCTTTGTACTGAAACGCATCTTGCATGCTTTCCACCAAGAAAGCTGAACTCTCCCGTCTCGTGCGCCTTTAACAATATCTCGCTATTGCGGCTCTGCAGAACATGTGTCACAAATCGAACGACAGGGTTATTGCTTGTCTGATTGTCCCCGCGTTGAGGACTTTGCAGCATATAGTGAATTGCTGCATCCGTACCACCGGTCGCAATGAGGTTGCTCCACTGACCATATTCGACCATCTGCTCCAGTTTCTTATTCTCACCGTTAGTTGTTCCACCTACAGGACTTGACTGTGCACTCATACATCCACCTATTTACATTATTAATTTACACCTATCTTAACGAATGTATTTGTTAGGGGATGTCTAACCAATCTTCGCCTGGTTTCCTGGGGGGATACAGCCAGGGCAGATCGTCCCTGTGAATCGCAGTGAGAATTTTCTCGGCTTCTTTGTACACAGTATGATTCTCAGTTACACCATGTGCTTCCTGAAGCGCCTGAACAGCGAGAAATTGAGACACCCTCTCACCACGTCCCATTCCTTTAATGATGGTGCATATTCGACCGATAAGTTTGTTATCCTGAAAGTACTGAGCATGTTCCGCTACCGCAAAAAGAACTGTATTGCTATCTATACCCTTTGTACCTTTTGGAATCTTTGAGAGAATTTCATTCAGGCCTTCCTGACCAATTATAGAATAATTATGCGTCGCCAATTTAGCAAGTTCCGGACATACCGAACTCGCTTGCATTCCTTCAATCCCTGAAAGCCGTTCCTTAACATCTCCGGCATTAGCAAGATTTACACCGCTCTGACCTTCTACTCCCACACACATAAAACCCCTATAATTTATTATTTGTTTATATAAACAATTATATACTATTTAGGCTAATAAATCAATGACGGTTCGTTTTAATAACAGTCAAAAGCAGAAAAACGCAACCCACTTGTAACCAACGGGTTAAAAACACCTCCTTCCTTCTTTCGCACAGATGTAACAAACGAACCAGTCATAAGCAATTCTCATTTTTCGCTTGTTTGTCTATCTTAGCCTCCATTAGAATGGGCACATTATGAAAAACGTAAACGTAAAAGACATTCTCATTGGCAAGGGACAGCCCTTGGCATTTATCTGCGGGCCTTGCGTGATTGAGAGCGAAGAGCACGCGCTAAAATGTGCAAGCGATCTGCAAAAAATCTTCGAACCCACCTCCTTCTCGTTCATCTTCAAAGCAAGCTACGACAAGGCAAATAGATCCTCGATTCACTCTTTTCGAGGTCCTGGCCTCGAAAAAGGGCTTAAGATTTTAGAAAAAATCCAAAAAGACCTGGGCCTACCTGTTGTGACCGATGTCCACTCCCCTGAAGAAGCATCTGCTGCGGGAGAGGTTTGCGATATGATCCAGATTCCTGCGTTTTTATGCAGACAAACAGATCTTGTCGCGGCGGCTGGAAAAACAAAAGTCGCAGTGAGCGTCAAAAAGGGGCAGTTCTTAGCTCCTTGGGACATGAAAAACGTTGTTGAAAAGCTCGAATCCGTTGGTTGCGAGAACATTCTTTTGACAGAAAGAGGCGTATCGTTTGGCTACAACAATCTTGTAAGCGATATGCGCTCAATCCCGATTATGCAAGCGCTTGGTTATCCCGTTTGTTTTGATGCGTCGCACTCAACACAACTTCCAGGCGGCCTTGGGAGCTCATCTGGGGGGCAAAGAGAGTTTATTCCAACGCTTAGTAGAAGTGCGGTAGCTGCTGGGTGTAATGCATTGTTTATCGAGTGCCATCATGATCCTGCAAACGCAAAGAGCGACGCAGCAACGGTGATGCCTTTTGATGCGCTCCAAAAGGAACTTCCCTTTCTGCAAAGGCTTTACGAGGCGCTCCACTCATGACCCTCCAAACAGACAAAGCACGTGTAGAGCCTCGTAGATTAAGTAGTCTCATTGGAGAATTGCGACATCTGATCGATCAGACACGGCAATCCATTGCCTCCACAGTCAATGTAAACCTAACTCTACTCTATTGGCAGGTGGGGTCCCGTATTCGCACAGAACTCCTTCAAAATGAACGTGCTGAGTATGGCCAGAAAATTGTCGCCACAGTGTCGCGACAATTGACTGTGGAGTATGGGAAGGGATTTATAGAAAAAAGTTTGCGTCGAATGATTCAGTTTGTAGACGTTTTTCCTGAAAAAGAAGTCGTTCTATCTCTTGCAAGCCAACTAAGCTGGTCTCATTTCAAGTTACTCTTCCCTATCAAGGACGTTATCAAAAGAGATTTTTATGCCGAAATGTGCCGCATCGAAAAATGGAATGTTCGCACCCTACAAAGAAAAATTGACTCCATGCTTTTCGATCGTACCGCTCTTTCTAAAAAACCTGGATCGTTGATCCGCACTGAAATAGACTCCTTGCGAAAAGAAGATCTTCTCACTCCTGAACTCGTCTTCCGCGACCCCTATTTTCTTGAATTTTTAAAACTTGATGATCGATATCTTGAAAAGAATCTCGAAGATGCCATCATGCGTGAGCTTGAACAGTTTCTCCTTGAAATTGGCACGGGTTTTTGCTTCCTTGCAAGGCAAAAACGCATTGTTGTCGATAGCGTAGATTTCTATATTGACCTCCTCTTTTTTCATAGGGACCTCAATCGACTCGTCGTTATTGAACTGAAGCTTGGGGACTTTAAGCCTGAACACAAAGGACAAATGGAGCTTTACCTTCGCTGGCTAGACAAACACGAAAAACGCTCTTCAGAATCAACTCCTATAGGCCTGATTCTGTGCACCGGAAAAAATCAAGAACAGATAGAGCTTTTGGAGTTGGGGCAAGCTGGCATCCATGTCTCTGAATATCTCACTTCACTCCCTCCTAAAAAGGTGTTAAAAGCCAAACTACACCAAGCAATTGAACATGCACGCAAGAGACTGGAAGACCAATTGGAGCAAGATGTGAACAACAACCCAACACCCGAAAAATGAAAAAACATGCGCTCCAAAAGGAAATTCCCTTTCTGCAAAGGCTTTACGAGGCGCTCCACTCATGATCTTTAAAAGGGTGACCTTTTTGGCCTCTTTATTTGTGGGTGTTTTTGGTTTTTGTGTCCTGTTCCGAGTGATCCCGATTCGCTCTTCTGATCGGCTTTTGTATAAAAAACTCTCTCAAAGCACAAAAGATCTCCGTTCAAGTACAGCCCTTGAAAGACATCCGTCCTCTCAAATAAAAATCGACGCGCAAAAAGATATCTGGCTGACAAAGAATGAAGAGCGGTCCCATTTTCAAATGCAATCCGATGCATCAGAATTTTTCTTAAAACAAAAAAAAGAAAAAATTGAAGCAAAAGAAGAGCTTGAAAACCTCATCTGCACAAGCTCTTTCGGTGAATTATACGCCGAAAAAGGAGCCTATACATATCCTGAGTATACGTTTGTAGCAGAGGCAATAGAATGTATCCACTCTCTTGGGGATTTAAAGGCAAAAAAAGCCTCTTTTGAATCGCTCATAGAAAACAAAGAATCCCTTCTTTTAAGTGATGGAGTCATCCTCTCTTCTCTCAAAGAAGACTCCGCTCTTTCCATTCAGTCTGAAAGAGCTTTTATGCAAGCAGATGAAGGTAAAAGAGAAGATCAAAAAATTGAGTTTTTAAATGCTGTGGATATCCTGCTTGGAGAAAACACCTCTGCAAGTGGAGATTTTGCAATCTACAAAATGGGGGCATTGACGCTTTTTCCAAAAGATCCCAACCTCTTCTGTCATCTTCGCAGGGAAAAGAGTCTTGTAGACGCTAAAAAAATCCACTTTGATCTTATTCATGAGACAATCTTATGTCAGCAGACTCGAGGATCTCTTTATTTTGAAGAGCAAAGCCCCATCTTTTTTTCTGGGGGCTCTCTTTTGTGGCAAAAGAAAAAAAATGCAATCGAGCTTGTCGAAAACGTGCAAATTGAACAAACCGGGGGCTTTGCTATTCAAGCGGATAGCGCACATATCGTCCTTCTTGATCAGAGGCCTAAAGAGATGCAACTCCAAGGAAATGTCCGGCTTTTCTCTCCAAACATTCAAGAAAAAGAGACCTTTGCTCTTGCAGACAGTGTTGAAATGGACCTTGTCTCACAAAAAATCATCCTTAAAAGCGATGCTCCCTCAAGAGTGCTCCTCTGGCAAGACGGAGTGCGCCTAAGCGCTCCCGAAGTGCATGTTAGCAAAGAGAGTATCCAAGGGAAGGGAGATCTTCGCTTCACCTTCAATTCCGAGGAGCAAAACATGATCGAGCAATTCATATCCAAGTACTTATGATCCGAGAGATGGGTTATTGCGCAACTTTTCCCTCTATTGCGCAACATTTTGTTGCGCAATAGACCACTTAAGCAATATGCTCGCGCTGAAATGAGTTTACTTGAAATCCGGAATCTTGAAAAAATCCTTGGGAATCGATCCGTTGTAAACGGCCTTTCCTTTACGGTAAATCGGGGAGAGGTTGTCGGGATTCTTGGACCAAACGGAGCTGGAAAAACAACCGCTTTTTACATGACAATTGGACTGATGTCTCCAGATGAAGGCAAGGTCTTTTTCAAAAATGAGGATATCACTCGCTATCCAATCCACACGCGCGCGAAAATGGGCATCGGATATCTTTCACAAGAGCCCTCGATTTTCAGATCGCTTACCGTCGAAGAAAATATCCTCTGCATCTTAGAAACCCTTCCTATTTCTAAGGAAGAGAGAAAGCAAAGACTTGAAAGCCTTCTCCAAGAGCTTCACCTAGAGCATCTAAAAAAGAAAAAGGCAGCACTTCTCTCTGGTGGAGAAAGACGGCGCCTTGAAATCACAAGGGCGCTTGTAACAGAGCCGGCTTTGCTGCTTTTAGACGAGCCCTTTGCAAATATCGATCCCTTGGCCGTCGCGGATGTAAAACACCTGATCACGCATCTTAAACAAAAAGGGATCAGCGTGCTGATTACCGATCACAATGCAAGAGAGCTTGTCTCAATTGTCGATCGGGGCTATCTGCTTCAAGAAGGGAAAGTGCTATTTTCAGGAACGGTGGATGAGTTGCTTGAGCACCCGGAGGCAAGAAGCTCTTATTTTGGGGAGAATTTTCAGCTTTGATAAGAGAGGAAACGCCTTTGAAACACAGCGGAGATCCTTCAATTATTGCTCAATGCGATTGCGAAGCATGTCAGAAAAACAAGCCTCTGACCACGTATGCCACTCTTGTACAATGACATTGCGACGCACTAGATCAAGCGCCTCTAAATATACCTTGGGAGAAATCTTGTTAACAGCTCTCATCCCTTCTAAATACCATTCAGGGAGCTCTGTGACCAATAAGGAACCTTGCGGTTTATTTTCAGTTGTATCAAACGCATCTTCTCGTAGCTTGACGTATAGGGTATGTACACCCACAAAAACATGAGCAGCGGCTGCCTTATTGATATTTTCGAGCAATCTTGACATCTCTGCATGTACGCTTGGTATTTCCCTCTTTCCAATCTGCATACGCTGTTTTTCATTTTCATATGCGTCTAATTGATCTTTGTACTTGCCAAGTAATTCTTTACAATCATTCTCATATTTCTGATGCAAACTCCTAAATTCCTCGAATTTGAGGTCGTATTGATCCGCGCTCCGGTAGAAATCCTTGAGCTTTTCTTGATACACATCCTCTTTCTCCGAACTATAGTCAAAAGCCGATCGATCAGGTGGATCAGGACGAATTGGGAACTTTGGTGAAGACGGGGCCTTGGGATAGATGAGAGATGCGGGAGGATTCTTGAATATTGGTTCTCGCTGCAGAGCTCCTAGATAGTCCTTGCAAAGCATCCACTGGAGAATGTTATTTGCAACCTCACCGTTATTTATATTTGTTATCATATAAGATACGCCCTGGTCCTATTTAAAAGCTTATTTATTTTCTTTATTTCTTCTTTACTTTCCTCTAAAAAGGCTATTGCGCTTTCACGTCTATTGTCAATGCATGCCTGAGCGTCTTTACTATTTACGTTACTGACATCTTTAAAACACTGTCGCTTGACAGCTTCGGCCGTGTCCTGATCTTTTTCCAAGGTTTTGATAGCTCGTTCAAAGGTTCCTTTGAATTGCCTGAGTTGTGTAACTGGATCCATAGTTACAGGGGTTCCACTATCCTCAATTTCCTTAAGTAAATCATTAGCGCTCTCCATTGCACTTTTTGTCTTAAGAGCAGGCTTTTGAACAGGCTTACTTTTTACTCCGAAAAATCGACCAAGAGCAGCGAATACGCCACTAGATGTTGTCGCTGTTTTACTTGCTGTAGACTGATCCGAAGACCCTTTGTGAGACAGGGATGTTCCCACTGTGTTCATTTCAACAGATGATGAAGCATCGTTGTTCGCAGGAAAAAGATTAAAACCCATTTAAAACCTCAATTTTATTATAAATAACATTACTCTAAAAATAATTATAGCATAAATATCATTTATTTGTAAATAATACGAATTATTAAAAACCTATAAACCCTTAATTCTTAGAAGGAACGTTCTTCTAAAAACAAAGAGAGGACATAACCTATTAATAACCATCAGGTTAGGGTGGACGGTTTTAACGCACTGAGAATCAAGCACATCCTCACACCGCTATGATTCTGGGGGATAAGATCGCGCTATTAGAGACTTGATTTCGCAGGCGCTTCCTTCTTGGAAAAAGAATTGTCTCTAAGCAAAATCACCTCTTCCATCATTTGATCCACGGAAAGGGTGGCTAAGCAGTCACTATACTTACTCCCCCCACACCCATCTTGATAACAAGGCTGGCAGGAAAGGCCTTTGGTAAGGATTTTGGCGTTTGGGTTTCTCCAGGGACCCCAGGTGATCGATGATGTGGGGCCAAAGAAAGCAAGTACCGGTTTTTTAAGAGCGCTTGCTAGATGATGCGCGACTGAGTCCACACAGATTAACATTTCACTTGAAAGAAGGAGAGCACCAAGCTCTTTAAGCGTTGTTTTGCCGGCAAGAACTTTCGCTCCTGTCCCCTGCGCAATCGCCATAACCATGGCAATCTCAATCGGATCTGGACCCGATGTTAAGATGACATTTTTGCCTTGGCTCTCTAAACGCTTGACAAGCTCGCGCATTTTAGGAACGGGGAGACATTTAAAACGCCAGCGCGAACTCGGGTGCATTAGGATAAAAGGCTCGGGCTGTCGCATAGACTGAATGGTTTTTTCGTCGATATGAAAAAACAGATCCCGAGAAGCTTCGTCTGGAAAGATGCCAATGCGACGCAGTGCATCAAGATTCTTTTCTACAGTGTGTCTCAACGATGGACAATGCTTAACCGTATGCGTAATGAAACGTTTTTGGAGTTTGCCCTTTGGAGGAAAACCAACACAGACTTTTGCTTTTGAGACTTTTGCAGCAATAAGCCCGCGATCCCCTTCCGTTAGATTGATGATAAGATCGTATTTTTTCTTACGGATCTGCCAAAGAAGCTGGAACTCTTTTTTAAGACGCGAAAAAAACCCAAGCTTTTTCCACTTGCGATCGTAGCCAATGAGGTTTGTGATCGCAAGATGCCCTTCAAGGACCTCTTTTGCCTCTTCGTAGATGTAGGCATCGATTTGCGCTTCGGGAAGAGCCTTTTTTAAGGCAGCAAACACCGGCGTCGTTAAAAGAACATCGCCTAAGTGTCTTAGCTTAACAACCAAAACCCTCTTCACATTCGATAGATCTGGATAATCCCCGTACGTCATTTGAGCGAGTATATGTCATTTACAACAAATCTTCAAACATCTTTTCAACAAAAAAATTATTGAATTAAATATTTTACTAACACATAAAAAATAATAATATTTAAAAACAACTCGTGCCTTCGATACACTAATTAAAAACATTGGAAACAAAAAAGCCATGAACAACACAACTTCTATTTTTCATAGCCTCGCCGAGAGCTCCGCTTACGCCACCTCTGCTGGAGTCCTCCACTCCCTTTATGGTGGGTTGATCGGATATACAAACTGCACAAACTTTCGCATCGCTGCCGTATTCTGCAGAGTGGCGACTCCTATTGTCGTCGTAAGCACAGCTTGTTGCGGAATACAAAGCTTTGCGTGTCTTGGGAAGACTGTCCAGCTTGTCTACAACAGGCAGCCCTCTCAAAAAGTAACCACCTGACCATCAAGGAGTTGCAAACAGAACCTCATTACCCCGCAAGACAAAATCGATTTTTTTTCATAAATCTTCGTGAGATTTATTTCCTTCTTCTTTAAAATGTGGTTTCAACTTTCAATGGAGAAGATCTTTCATGTCCAGCCCGCAAGCACCCGAACAAACTCTTTCTATCATTAAACCTGACGCTGTTGGCCAAAACCAGATCGGCAACATCATTGAGTATCTAGAGCGCAACGGTCTTTGTGTAGTTGCTGCCAAGATGATGCATTTGAGCGAGGTCCAAGCAAAAGAATTCTATGCGATCCACAAAGAGCGCCCTTTCTATCAGGAGCTCGTCGACTTTATGACTTCAGGGCCTGTTTTAGCGATGGTTCTTGAGGGAGCTGATGCAGTTGCTCTCAACCGAAAGATCATGGGCCCTACAGACCCAGCCGACGCTCCAGAAGGCAGCATTCGCGGGGACTTTGCAACAAGCGTTGGTGAAAATGCCGTCCACGGTTCTGACAGTAAAGAAAACGCAAAAACAGAGATTGCTTTCTTCTTCAAGTCAGCCGAGATCTGCAAACGCACCCGATAAATCCTTTCTGCCAAGCTATTCTTTTTACATTCAACAGGTTAAGGTGTGATACCGGCAGTCTGCGGAACGGACTGCTAAAAAATCGTTGCGCCCCAAGGTCTCAGCTGCTATAATCGGCTGTAGACCTATGAAAGCAAATACATACAAACAACTTACAACAAGGAAGCTACCAAAGGCAGATCGGGAGAAGGCCGTTCTTTTTGGATTGATCGAGCTGTACCTAAAGGCTGGAAAGGCAATTGGCTCTCAAACGATCTTAGAGCACGGGTTCGAGTCGCTTAGCTCCGCAACAATCCGCAACTACTTTGCCAAACTCGAAGAGAAGGGTTTTCTTAAGCAGCCGCATACATCTGGCGGAAGAATCCCCACAGAAAAAGCCTTTCGCTTATATGTAGATGCAAATCTAGATGCAGGATTTGTTGAAAAGAGCCAAGAAGAGATTTTAGATACCGCTTTTTCTAAGGACACGAAGGAAGTTGCCACGATCCTCCATCAGGGAGCCGATGCCTTAAGCGAACTCTCTGGATGTGCTGTTTTTATCTCCTCGCCTCGATTCGATCAGGATTTTATTCAGAGTGTTAAAATCATCCCGATCGACGCCTCTAAAATTCTCGTTATTCTCATCACCGACTTTGGCGTGATCCATACGGAGACTATCTACTTAGACAAATCATTTGATGCTGCGTTTTTACGCACTTGCGAGGAATATTTTCTCTGGCGCATGAATCAAGGTGAAAAGCCTCTTTTTCAAAACGATGCAGAGAGAAAGCAAGCCCAAAAACTCTACAACGAGATCATGGTACGCCACGTGGTTGGCTATGCGAACTTCCCCAACGAAGAGATCCTTCGAACGGGCTTATCCAAGCTTCTCAGTTATCCTGAATTTAATGACGCATCCTCTTTAGCAAATAGCCTCTCTCTTTTAGAGGATGAAACGATCATGCGCTCTTTATTACGGGAGTCGATGAAAGAAAATACTTTAAGCACCTGGATTGGCGATGAGCTCTGCCCTTTGATTCTACCAAATGCCGAAGTCGCCGTTCTTGCAATCCCCTACACAATCAACCACGTAATTGTGGGAAGCGTCGCCCTTTTAGGGCCTATGCGATTGCCGTACCGCAATCTTTTTGGCCTCTGCCAGCTCTTTAGCGAGAAAATCAGCCATACGCTAACCACGAATCTTTATAAATACAAAATCAGTTTTCGCACGCCCACAAACGCAGAAACACTGATCGAAAACAAACGGAACAGCCCAAATGAGTGAAGAAGAACCCCAAGAAGAAATCAAACAAGAAGAGACTGTAGAGGAGAATTGGAAGGATAAGTATGTGCATGCCATTGCAGAAATGGAAAACATGCGAAAGCGCATGCAAAAAGAGCGCTATGAAATGTCTAAGTTTGGGATTGAAGGCGCAATTGGAGAATTTCTCCCCGCAATGGACAATTTTGAAAATGCCCTTGGCTTTGCAGAACAAGGATCTGTTGAAGTGAAAAACTGGGCAAAGGGATTTGAAATGATCCTCTCCCAGTTTAAAGAAGTATTAAACAACCACGGCATTCACGCCTTTCAATCAGAGGGTTCTTTTTTCGATCCCCTCTTGCATGAGGCAGTTGAAATTGTTGAAGCGGAAGATGGTCCCGATGGGATGATCCTCCAAGAATTTGCAACGGGCTACAAAAGTAGCGCACGAACGATACGCCCTGCCAGAGTTAAAGTGACTAAGCTCATGCAAAAGACTCCAGCAGAAGAAGAACAAAAAGAAGAAAACTTAAAAGAAGAGAAAGACTATGGCAACAAGTAAGAAAAAAATTATCGGTATTGACCTTGGAACCACAAACTCCTGCGTTGCAGTGATGGAAGGGGGATCTGCGGTCGTCATTGCAAACGCAGAAGGAGCGAGAACAACTCCCTCAGTGATCGCTTATAAAGGAAATGAGCGCCTCGTTGGAGTTCCAGCAAAAAGACAGGCTGTTACAAATCCTGACAAAACCCTTTATTCATCAAAACGGTTTATCGGCAGAAAGCTCTCTGAAGTGCAATCAGAAATCGCTACTGTTCCTTACAAGGTAACAAAAAATGCAAATGGCGATGCTGTCTTTGAAATTGATGGAAAAACCATCTCTCCAGAGGAAGCTGCAGCGCACATCCTCATGAAAATGAAAGAGACTGCAGAAAACTACCTTGGCGAAAAAGTAACAGAAGCTGTCATCACAGTTCCTGCATACTTTAACGACTCACAGCGCCAATCCACAAA
>CBDUSP010000039.1:0-14636 GCA_965370365.1 uncultured bacterium
ATGTTTTTGACTAAAACATTTTATCCTGCAAGCGAAGCGGATCCTGTTCATTTTTCTTCGGGAATTCTTCTTCTCAAGCTTGTTTCCGTTCAAGTTTTATCCTGCCGCAGCGTCAGCTGCGATCCTGCCACCGCGTCAGCGGTGATCCTGCAAGCGAAGCGGATCCTGTTCATTTTTAGCGGAGAGTTGTAACGAGGTGTCTCTGGTCCTAATCTTTCACGGCGGATCCTTAAATCTCTGCAAATCAACGCTTTGTAGTCGCCTATGAAATGTTTGTCCGGTACAGAGATACAGAGGGGGGGCTATAATAAACTTTAATGTACATTGTAAATAAAGTCTCTCAATTTACAAACAATTAAAAAACAGTCATAATATTACAAGAACATTAAAAAGATATTAATTATGCTATTTTCAATAACGATACCCCCCTCTCTGAGCACTCTCGGCCAAGGAGTTAGCGATTTTCAGCCGGGACTTGGACAGAACACTCAAAAGAACTCTTGGTCATTTTCTGACGTGGGCAGGCGTATAAAAGCATGGATCTCCAATAATTCGACACTCCAAAACATATCCAACCTATTTAGCTGGATGGCTCGTAACGCGTCCAATCCACTGCCGGCACTCAGCACTCTCGACCAAAGATCTAAACTGTATCCTCCCCCGCACGCTTTTGCTCCACCCTCAGTTTCAAACAATATTCAAGCACACAGGGATCTATTAAGAGACCCAGGAAACGCGGATTTAGAGGTTTTTGTCAAAAAAACAATCTGTGAGTCTCTCCAAAAAGACCAGACTTTTAAAATGAAAAGAGAAGACGGGGGCGTTGATACCTACACCGTCTACAAAAAAATTGCAGGTAAGGGGCTCGTAAGTTACGCCTTAACACCTGATCGAAACGACCTTCCTCCCCTGCTTGTTTTTCGCTGTACAGAGCCTGACTTCAGTAAAGAGATGTCCCTAGAATCAATCCAAAATGACTTCAATGTTCGCCTTGGACAAAGTGGTTGGAATGCTGTGAAGGGTCACTTTGACAATCTAATGAATGATCAAACATTTCGACCCTCCAATCAAAAAATAAAAGTTGCAGGATACAGCTTAGGTGGAGTTCACGCACAACATTTTATAGCCAAGCACCACGAAAACGTGAAACATGGAATCTTCTACAGCGCGCCAAGTGCACCTTCCGACGTTGCCAGAAACTTTGCAAAGGAGATCAACTCTGCAAACAGGCGGGACGATCCTTTAACCCTTCAGATTTTCCGAACAACGGGAGATGTTTGTCATCACGTTGGAGACAAGCAGCTCGGCTGTGGAGTAAACACTCCAAATGCACGCGTAACATTATTTGAAGCCAGCATTCCAGGCGACGAAGGGATAAGCATATTCCCCTCAAAAACCCTTGAGAAACATGCAAAGCTTGTGTGCGATAAAAACAAAGTGGATTTCAAGATCGTTGTAACGACAGATCCGAAAGATTTGGAGAGAGAACTCAATAATATAAAGCGAAAACCGTATCTTGAATTCTTCCGAGTGTTAATCGGGCCCTCTGTTTCAGAGCAGCTCAATATTGTAGAGCGCACTGCTAAACACTTCCAACAACTCTTTTAGCGCCCAACAAGAGGCCCTACTCCAAGAAATTCTATGGGAGACACTGAATAACCGCAGCACCTTCAAGCTTTCCTCTCCTGAAGTCTTTGAGTGCCTGATTGACTTGCGATAAGGGATACGTAGTCACTTTGGGTTCCACGGATATTTTAGACAGGCATTCAAAGTACTCTCTCCCATCTTGCCTTGTTAGATTCGCAACCGATTCAATCGACTTTTCTCCCCAGAGATCTTTATAGGGAAATGACGGTATGTCACTCATATGAATCCCCCCACAAATGCAGCGCCCCCCTTTTTTGAGCACTTTTAACGAGGGAGGAATCAATTCTCCAACTGGCGCAAAGTGAATGACCGCATCTAGAAGTTTTGGGGGCATCTCTGTGCTATCCCCGGCCCACGCAGCTCCCAATGCAAGCGCAAATTTTTGTCCTTCTGTATCCCCTTTCCGTGTGAACGCGTACACCTCTTTGCCAAGCCCTGTGGCAAGCTGCACAAGCAAGTGAGCCGCCGCACCAAACCCATAAAAGCCAATTGTTTTTTCAGGACGCGCCTTCATAAATGAGCGATAGCCAATGAGCCCTGCACACAATAGCGGTGCTAAGCTTATTGCGTCTTTTTTGAAAGAAAGAGGAATTGCAAAATCAGCTCTACATGTTGTAAATTCGGCAAAACCTCCGTCTCGATGATAGCCCGTATACTGCCCGCGGTCGCACAAATTCTCTTTTCCATTTTTACAAAAGCTACACGATCCGCAAGTGCCCCCAAGCCACGGGATCCCGACGCGATCTCCCTTGGAAAAGTTTTTCAACTGATCTCCCGTCTCCTCAACAATGCCAACAATTTCATGACCCAAGATCAACGGAAGCTTTGGCTTTTGCAAATCTCCATCCAATATATGGAGATCTGTGCGACAAACTCCACAAGCCTCAACTTTCACAAGAAGCTCATCTTCTCCACAAATTGGCTTTGGAACCTCTTTCAAAACAAGAGGGCTCCCCACTTTTTCATAAACTGCTGCTAACATCCCTTACAAATAACAGATTGAAAAAAAGTGGTCCAGCAGAGATAGTGGGCAAAATGAAGAAATACTTTCTAACTGGCCTTGTTATTTTACTCCCCATTGCGGTGACCGTATGGGCACTTACCTTCATCGTCCGCTTTTTAACAAAGCCGTTTATGGGACTCATGACCCATTTTGTAAAAGAGCTTCCCATTGCTGCATCCGAGCATGGCATTCGCATTGTAAGCGAAATCCTCATCCTTATCACGCTCGTTGTTTTCACATTTTTTTTGGGACTCATTGCAAGACGCTTTTTCTTCAATCGCCTCATCGAAATTGGCGATAAAATGCTCTATCGCATTCCCCTTGTAAACAAGGTCTATAAAACATCCAAAGAGCTTGTCTCTTCTCTTTTTGCATCCAAAAAAGACTCTTTTAAGCAGGTCGTGTTGCTCCATTTTCCAAACAAAGAGAGCTACTGTATTGGCCTGATTGCAAGCCCATCGCCGAAGATCTTTTCCAAAGATCCTCTTGTTTCTGTATTTATCCCAACAACTCCCAATCCAACAACGGGATTTTTGGTGATGATGCCAAAAGAAGACCTCATCAACCTCGATATGAAAGCTGAAGAGGCGTTTAAATATGTCGTCTCATGCGCAATGATCCTTCCAAAAGGAGCCTCATGAAAAAGCATCTTCTAACGGGTCTCGTTATTCTCATGCCGATCGCGCTTACGATCATGATCCTTCTCTTTCTCATCGATTTTCTCACAGCTCCTTTCATCTCGATTGTGACAGATTTGTTAAATTATCTAGAATCATCGTTCCACTTTGAAATCCCCTCTCAGCTGATTCTTCCAACTGCCCGCATCTTTGCGCTTATTTTACTTGCTGGATTCATCTTCCTTTTGGGGGTGCTCGCTCGCGCATTTTTAATTCGAAAAATCTTTGCTCTTGGCGACTGGATTATGTCCCGGATCCCCTTTATCAGAACGGTCTACAAGGTAAGTCGCGATATTTTTTCTGCCCTCTTTTCAAGCGATGGCAAAAAAGTATTTAAAGAAACGGTCCTCGTTCCCTTTCCTTTTTCCCCCGCCTCTGCACTTGGATTCCACGCAGGAGAGGTCGCTGAAGAAATCCAGAGTAAAATAGATGAGCCTCTCATCTCCGTGTTCATGCCAACAGCGCCGCATCCGATTTCCGGGTTTTTGCTCTTTGTCCCTAAATCCAAGGCCCCAACAGTCCCTATGACCAACGAAGAATCTGTAAAATTCCTCGTCTCCTGCGGAATTATCAGCTCAAGTGGGGAGCCAAATGAACCCCAATAATACACGTGTAATCTTCTTCCAAGTACAAAACCCATCTGCCAAACTAAAATTTCTTTGCGAATCTGTCCAATCCCATTTTGAAAAAAAAGACCTCTTCCTAATACTTGCAGAAGATGCTAAAGCTCAGGAGTTTACAGACATCTTTCTCTGGAAAACACCTCCAAGCAGTTTCCTTCCTCATGTGGCAACTGATGAAAAAACAGAAGCGTTCGTTGCAATTACAAAAACCAAAAACAACGTAAATCAGGCCAGAGTGGCGTTTAATCTTTGTTCAACGCCTCTTCTCATCCAAACCCCTTTTCGCATCATCTACGAGTTTGAAGATCTTACAAGCCCAAGTAAAAACCGTCTCTCCTCTTTACGATTCAATGCGTATAAGGAAGAGGGGTTTCTCATCGAATCCAGAACATAAGCGACTGATTTCCAGTGAATTAAACATTCAATTGAAAAATATCGATCCACACTTTATACTTGGATCTCGATTTAAATAAATGGTGGAACTTATGACTCGCACGAGCAAAAAAGAGGAAAGGAGAGGTATGTCTCCGCGAAAGCGCCGAGCTCCGTCCCCAAAAACGGGCCCTAAGAAAGACAAACTTGAATTCGGTCACCGTGTCCATGAAAATGGCGTGGATAGCGCCTTGGGTCGCTTCATTGGGAAAATTAGAACGGTTAGGAAATAAACATGACTAGGCACACAAGCTACGGAAAATCAGGAAATACAGGCCAAAAACGAAATGTTTTGAAGCGTTTTGAGCGTATTGAAATGCTTCGAAAACTTGGGAAATGGATTGATGGGAAAAACAAAAAAGTCACCGGCCTTCCCAAAACGCCAACAAGTTAAGGTCCATATAGGGAACTCCCAAAAGGATCTCCCTATAGAAAAGCGCCTGATCACTCAAATTGTAAGAGACCTTCTTATGTTTCTTGAATTAGAGTGCAAAGAGATTTCCATCTATTTTGTAACGAAAAAGAAAATCTCGGCTCTTCACGAGCAGTTTTTTCAGGACCCCTCCCCCACCGATTGCATCTCCTTTCCATTAGATAACGAGCATCTTGGGGAAGTTTTTGTTTGTCCTTCTGTCGCAATTTCTTATGCAAAAGAAAAAGGACTCGATCCTTTTGAAGAAACTATTCTCTACATTATCCATGGTATTTTGCACCTCATTGACTATGACGATCAGACACCGAAAGATAAAAAAGTCATGCGCGGCATGGAAAAAAAATGTATGGAACATATAAGATCAAAAATAGATTTATGTTCCTAATAACGAGCCCCCTTCTCCCGATCCTTTTTTTGGTTGGATCCTTTGTTCTCACCTACTGCACATCTAGCTTGATCTATCTTGGGAAATTTCGCTCAAAAGAGCTCGCAGCTTCTCTCCTCCCATCCTCCTCTTTTTTTCGCCTCCTCCTCCGGATGATCTTCCCGAACAACAAGTGGGAATCCCTCTACTTTTCTCTTGCATTCGCTAAACAGATCTATCAACTTAGCTTTTTAATCTTCGCGTTTTTATTTATCTCCACCAAAACCTCCCTCTTCACAGCTGGCGCATGGATCGTTCTGATTTTATTTTTCGTCGACTTTCTAGCCAATCTCGCAGCATCGACTAAAAGCATTCAACTCATCAGGTCTTTTGGAACAATCGCCTCCTTTTATCTCGCCCCCCTCTCTCCTCTAATCTATCCATTTGCAACCTTAAGACAAAAGGCGGAAGGGAGCCGTTCAAAAGAGGCAAAACTTAAGGCCCCAAGTGACGAGAGACTGAAAGAAATGATCCGCGATTCTGAACTCCATCACCACCTCGAAGGTCCCGACCAAAAACTGATTGGCGCCTTTATCAAGTTCAAAGAAAGAGTCGCAAAGGAAATCATGGTTCCCAGAGTCGATCTATTCGCCTTAAGCGCACTGACCACAATCCGAGAAGCCTCTTCTCTGTTTTCACAAGAGGGCTATAGCCGCATCCCCGTCTATACAGAAACTCTCGACCAAATTGTTGGCGTTGTTCTCTACAAGGACCTATTAAAATGTTTTACAGATCCCAACCAAAATCTCGACGCTACCTTGGAGACGATTTTTAAACCGGTCCTCTACTCGCCAGAGAACAAAAAGGTCTCTCAACTGCTTCAAGAATTTCGAACCAAGCAAATCCACATGGCAATCATCGTTGATGAGTATGGAGGAACTGAAGGAGTCGCCACCATCGAGGATATTTTGGAAGAGCTTGTCGGGGAAATTGAAGATGAATATGATATCGGTGAGGAGAATCCCGTCTGGGAAATCCCTGGAGGAGGATGGATCATCGATGCAAAAATGACCCTTCTTGACATTGCAGATCAAATTGGCGTCCATCTTCCGACTCACCCCGCATACGATACGCTTGGAGGCTACGTCTATCACTGCGCAGGGACGATTCCGAGCAAAGGATGGCGCTTCTCTCATGACAAGTTTGACCTTGAAGTTGTCTTTTCAAGCGAACGGGCGATTAAAAAGATCAAAATCCAACCAAGACAAGACCCCTCTAAGAGCCACTGAACAACTCATTCGTTTTGGCCTAGAGCAAAACAAATGCGTTATTCAGTGTCTCCTTTACAGCAGAATAGGCGTTGCCAAACAAAGAATTTCCCGGCACAATTGACCACTTCAAGGAGTGTTCATGCGTCGATCAATCTGTGTTTGCGAACCGAATGTTATTTTAGCCGGAGATGTTGGTAACTGGAAATTCATCTACACAACAGCAAGTCATCTCCCCAAAGGAACCAAACTCCGCTTTAATGTTGATAGCCAAGGCGGACCTCTTGAGTGGCAAATCCCCCAGACGAACCTCAAAAAGAAAGAGAACTTAATCTGGGCCGAATTTAATGGTAAAAAGTTTGGCGCTACTGAAGGGACGCATCCAGAGAGAAAGACAGCTACCTTCGAATTTACCCTTCCCATGGAAATAAAGCAGGGAGAATCCCTTACAATCCATATGGGAACGCCTGATGGTGACGCCAAAAAAAAGGGGAATTCTGCACAAAAAAGCATCCAGAGAAAGCGTCCTTTTACCCTTTCCATCGACCCTAAAGGCAAAGGTGATTACAAGGACACAGAGACATTCCACCTAGATGTCCGGGGAAATCGTCTCAAAAACTTGCGCATCATCGCTCCATCGCTTGTGAGTCGCAATAAACGATTCGATGTAATCGTCCGCTTTGAAGACATGTATGGAAACTTAACTGCAAACGCTCCTGAAGGGACCCTGATTGATCTTAGCTATGAGCACTTAAGAGAAAACCTTAACTGGAAGCTTTTCATTCCAGAAACGGGATTTATCGCTCTGCCAAATCTTTATTTTAACGAACCTGGGATCTATCGCATTCAGCTGCACAATTTAAATACTAAAGAGCTCTTTTTCTCTCCTCCGATCAAGTGCCTTGCGGAGACGCCTATAAGTCTTTTCTGGGGGAATCTGCACGCCGAGTCTGAAAGAGTGTCCTCGAAAGACAATGTAGAGACATTGCTCCGTCATATGCGCGATGAAAAGGCTTTGCAGTTTTTTGCAACGTCTTGCTTTGAAACAGAGAAAGAAACTCCAAACGATATGTGGAAATCGATCGTAACCCAAGTTTCTGAATTCAACGAAGAGAGCAGATTTGTCGCTTTCCAAGGATTTCAGTGGCAGGGGGAAGCAAAAGAAGAGGGTTTACGCCAGTTTATTTACTCCAAAGACAGTAAACCAATTTTGCGCTTCAAGGAATCAAAAAACAACTCATTGAAGAAGATTTACAAAATCAATAATGCAAAAGAGCTCATTTCCGTTCCGATGATGACAATGGGGAAAAAGCTGAGCTATAACTTTGCTGATTTTGACCCAGAGTTTGAGAAAGTCGTAGAGATTTACAATTCCTGGGGCTCCTCTGAGTGCTTAAAAAAAGAAGGTAATGAATTTCCCATTTCTGGAAACAAGAACGGGATTACTGAGACAGCAGAAGGGTCCATCATTAAAGCGCTAAACCAGGGCCTCCGCTTTGGGTTTGTGGCAGGCGGCCGAGACCATCGGGCGTGTTTTAACGGGTTATCTGAAAGTGGCCAAACCGAATACCCTCCGGGTCTCACTGCGATCTTGGCCAAAGATCACAACCGTCCATCACTCTTCGAAGCCCTTCAATCGAGATCTTGCTACGCAACAACTGGGGAAAGAATCGTCCTCGGGTTCCAAATTGCAGGATTTGGCATGGGCAATGAAATCGACACTAAAACACGTCCAGGCCTTGCCTTTAATCGCCATATCACGGCGTACGTAATTGGGACAGCTCTTCTAGAAGAGATCGCGCTCATCCGTAACGGAAAGGTCTTCAAAGAGTTCCACCCTAAAGAAGACCAATGGGAAGCCGCAATTGATGATATGGAGCCCTTGGATAAAGTCACACTTGAGCCAAATAAGGAGAAGCCTCCTTTTGTCTATTACTACTTGAGAGTCAAGCAAGAAGGTGGCCACGTCGCTTGGAGCTCTCCTATCTGGGTAGATCAAAATGGATCTGGCCCTCCAGCACCTGTAACTCCAAAGAAAACAAAGAAGAAATAGAGTTATATACTCTCTCAAAGAGCTGTTTCCAAAAATCTTTTTTTCAAGTAGTTTGGACGTAGGAACTCCATTTATACTGAAAATGACCCTCTGGAAAACAACACTTTTTTCTTGCGCCTTGTTTGCGTCTGTATTTGCGTTAGATGATGCAAAAATGCATGCTCTATTTCTCATGCAACAGGGTGATATTGAAGGGGCTATTGGCAAATACCAGGAAGCGTTTCAAGCATCTGGAAGATACGACTTTGAAGTGCTCCATCAAATGGGGCTTATCATGCTCCAAAAAGGGAGCCAAACAGAGGACCCTCAAAACTATCTGATGACTCTCTTTGGCGCGGGGATCTCTGGCTCTTCAGGCGCCCTTGAAATCCTTGAAAAGGGAATCAATCATCCGGATCCTCAGGTGCAGCTTCTCTGCCTGCATTTTATCACTCAAGTAGACGATGACAAGGTCAATGACCTCTTGAATCGCGCCATGAGCTCTGATTTTCTTTCCACGCGTATGGAAGCCGCTTTCTACATGGCAAAGAGAAAGCATCCTCATGCAGTTGGGCAAATCGAAGGGCTAATGTTCCGCCTTCCTCCTGTCTTTAAGCCGTATTTCCCCTCTTTCTTTGCCCTTCTTGGAACAAGTGAAGGAACAAGCGCTCTAAAAAGGCTCATGGAGGATCCAGATCCTCAGGTGCGTATTGAGTCGACCCTAAACATCGCAAGACTTGGAAGAGATGATTTTCTTCCTATGCTTCGAAAAAGGCTCTCTCATTCCCACATTGCAGAAGTAGAAGCGACCATCTTTGCAATCGGCGTCCTTAAAGATAGTGCATCGCACCAAAAACTCAAAAAGCTCTCCTCTTCCCCCATCGAATCAATCCGACTTGCAGCATCCTTAGCCCTTCTTCAAATGGGAGATCGAAGTGCCGTCCCTAAAATTATCGAACTTGCAAAAGACCATTACATTTTTGCAATTGCAAGTCTTGGGAGCATTGCAGATACAGACGAGACATTGTTTGAGCTCCTTAAAGCAAAGGATTTTCAGGTGCGTATAAATGCAGCCGTTGCTCTTTTACAAAGACATAATCCAAGATGCTCCCATGCGCTTTTTGACATCTTGATTACCGACTCGCGCGATCTTGCATTCCATCCATCTGCTTCTGTTGGAAGAACACTCACCGCAATTAAAGCGATTCCATCAGCGGAGATCCGCGCAAAAGAGTCGAATCTCGATCTTAGCTATTCAATTGCAATGCGCGAACATTTCTTAAGAGAAGCAATCCACCTTCCTGAAGTTACCTTTCTCGACATTGCAAGAACCGTTTTCCAAAGGCAGCAAAATGATCTTGTTCCAACGACAATTGCTCTTTTAGAAAACTTGCGCACAGACGGAGCCATTGCCCTTCTCAAAGAAGGTGCGAAAAAAATCGCAGCCCCCCTTGTTCGCGACTACTGTCACCTTGCTCTTTACCGCTTAAAAGAGGATGGCCCCTACGAAGAATATATCAATCACTGGGTGACGCAGCAAAAGACAGCAGAGTTGATTCGCCTGCGCCCACTGCTTCCTTGGAAGTATCGTATGGAGCAGTCTGACTATACACTTTCCGCAGAAGAGACCTCCCGCCTTTTAATTGATTCATTCTTATCCATTGCCAATCGGCGCGATGAAAAAAGCATCTCGCTGCTTCTCAACGCGCTGCAAAAGGGAAATCCTCAAAACCGCTTTGCTCTGATCGGTCTTCTCATGCGCGCAACGGAATAAGAAATTCATTGCCCACCATCTAATTTTTTTTATCATCTTCGCCATGATGAAAACGCTATTGTGTTGTTTCTGCTTTACTCTCGCCTCCCATGAACCCAATCCATTTCTCATCGTAATATCAATAGGCGCCAGCGCTCTGCTATAAGGAGGCACATCATTTACAAAGATGACATACTTAAACTTGGCAAGGCGAGGGAGAAAATCGAAAATGGCAGCATTTGGCAAGTGAACGAAAAAGTCCTTACAAATTGCCAAATCTCCGTCCGGCAACTCTCCCGTCAGCACATCTAAATGCACAAAAAAAACCGTATCTGACCTTGTTTTTTTCTGATTCTTCTCAATGATCTTCCTTACAATGTCAATACCAACGTACTCTCGATCTCCCCAGTCAATCTGACAACTTGATACCGCGTCTCCACATCCAATATCGACAACTTTTCGAACTTCCTCAGATCTCTCTAAAAACTCTTGAACGAACTTGATATACGTCTTGTCGTACATAGGATCTTCTTTTTTTAAAATAGATTCTCCAGAGCGATCGCGAGCAAACTTTCCTTTTTCGTAAATCTGACTAAAGACCCTTTCTGTTTCTGTTGGGTAACAATAGCGAGCAATGACCCAAGACCTGTATCCTGCAATGTATCGCAAGCAAGGACTCACCCCTAGACCGGGCTATTCAACCTTTGAACAACATCTTGAGTGGACACATGCTCTCAATAAAAAGCTATTCATCAAAATGGATATCGAGGGAGACGAATACACAACCCTTCCCGACATCCTCGAGTACACACCAGAGATTACAGGAATCGTCCTTGAAATCCACTTCATGACCTCTTCCGAAATCACCAAAGCCCTGTCGCTTATAAGACTACTAAATAACGATTTTTTACTCGTGCATGTCCATGGGAATAACAATTGTGTGGATCGATTTGTGACGAGAAATTCTATAGGGTATATTCCACGAGTGTTGGAGCTTACCTATATAAATAAGAATCTTCTCACCTCATACGCGCTTAAAGGGACCCAAGACCATCCAACCTTGCTTGATATGTCAAACGTTCCTGGGTATCCTGATGCAGAGTTTACGATCTTAGAGGGCGTTTAATACGCGATCAATAACTTCGATATGTTTCTCTGCACAAACATCCCAATCAAACAGATCCAATCCCCCCTCGCAAGGTCCTTCACACAAACTTGCAGCCTTTGATATAACCACCGGACATTCATGCACAGGGTTAACGCATTAAAAAATTAACAGGATCCGATATACCCAAATCATCTCAAAACTTGGAGTTGATTTGGGTATATCCTTGCATAATTGTAAAAAAGTATATACAATTCGTGCCGAATGAAATCTCATACTAGGAGAGTAAAATATGAGCCGACCTGGACTATGCTTAATTTTTCTACTGACCTACCTATGCACTTTTCTCAGCGCAAGAGCCGAAGACATTTGCCTCTCATCCGCAGAGCAAGTAAAACTTCCAGCTCCTTACTGTGACTTGGAAAGTATCCTTCCTTTTCAGCCTCACGGATGGTACTCTAACGCAGAGCAAATAGAAAACCTGTTTAAAGGCAGAAAGATCAAAACCGTTATAGAAATTGGTTGCTGGGTAGGATCATCTACTAGGCACATGGCAAGCCTGTTGCCTTCCGGAGGAAAATTATATGCGGTTGATCATTGGCTTGGCAGCTCGGAACATCAATCGATGCCTGATGCGCTTGCGACTCTATACGACCAATTTCTTTCAAACGTCATTCATGCTGGCTTAACAAATGAGATTATACCTGTACGTTTGTCAAGCTTACAAGCTGCTTCGTTTTTAAAAGAAGAGGTAGTCCCCGATCTAATCTACATCGATGCCGAGCATACTACGGAAGCAGTATATCTAGACCTTATGACCTGGTTTCCTTTTGTGAAAGGTCATGGCGTGCTTTGCGGAGATGATTGGGGTTGGTTCACAGTTTCGGATGCCGTCAAACAGTTTGCTCAGGAAAATGGACTCCAGATAGAAGCTTCCGGCAACTTTTGGAGGCTAATAGAGCCAAAGAACCCCTGACATAATGTGAATTCTATACTACAGGAGCCACTGATCAATGACTCCCGCGTGCTTTTCCACACATCTCAGATAAGCTTGTAGTCTTCAATACGATATATATTGCTCGTCACACCGCTTTTCTGTTACCTTGGGGCCGAGTATGAGGATTTCCATGAAGTTTTTTCGAAAAAAAGCCATCTTTAAATTCTTCGTTTGCCTACTTTGCTTTTTGCATACCCCATTGTGGGCACTAGACTCTCAACTTTTTCACAAAAAGTTGAAAGAGCCTACCCCAACATGGATGCGGGAGCAAATTGAACATGACTTAGCACCTTTTCAAAAAGAATTGTCCAAGGATTATTTGGATAAGCTCTTTGCGCGTCTTCAAGAAGATGATGAAAATAAAGAAAATTGGTATCTAGTAAGGATAAAGGTCTCAAATAACCATCTGACTGTTGAAAAAAGTCATAGAGCTGAAAGCTATGAGTTGTCAAACGTTATGGTTGAAGCTTTCCATAAGCTGCAACGCATGATTCGCTTACCAAATCTAGATCTTATTCTGACTAGTTGCGATGTTAGGTGGCCACATATTCTCCCCCTACGAAGAGGGGATCCTTGTACACCTGTTCTTCCCATTTTTTCCCTTGCAAAACACAAGAAAGATCCTGGCCTGATTCTTATACCTGATTGGTACGCCTTCGAAGATTTTCATCCTAGCAAACTTGAGATCTTCGAAGGGAACCAACTCTATAATTGGAAATCAAAACTTCCCGTTTTATTTTTTAGAGGCGCTGATAGCGGTGTTTATGAACGCACTAACTGGAGGTCCTGCGGACGACCCACTTTGGTCGCTTATTCCCTGCAATATCCTAAGTTAATCGACGCAAAATTCCACTATTTGCATCATTATGAAGTGGATTCTTCTATACGAGATACTATGAAAAAAGAAGGCATGGTGGGGGATTTTGTTCCTCTGAGCCAGTTTTGTCGCTATAAATATCTTGTGGATGTCGATGGCCATACTGCCAACACACCTCGTGTAGCGCTTTTTCTCCATTCCAATTCTGTATTATTCAAACAAGTCTCAGAAGAGGAATTATGGTTTTTTACAGCTTTAAAACCCAATATTCACTTTATTCCAGTGTCACATGATTTATCCGATCTTTTGTCGCAACTTGCTTGGGCAAAAAGTCACGATGCTGAGTGTGAAGCGATTGTGAAAAATGCGAATCAGTTTGCCAAAGAAAATCTCTCTGCAGAATCCATTTATCTTTACTTATATCGACTTTTAGAAGGCTACTCAAGCAAACAAAAATCGTACTACAACTGAGTGGGGGCCAAAGTATGTTGAAGTCTTATCCGTCGACGCTGCGAATGCTTCTGTTTTCTAGCCTATCTCTTAGGGGATTTCTCTATTCACGCAATAAGTCTGACCGAATACACAACTTACCCAGCACTTTGCCTAGAGGCAGTTAACGATGAAAGAGTCTTTGCTCACTTCAAACAGATCCAGCATGTTCGAGGAGTGGTAGAAACCGTCAGTTGTCAATCAGGGAGAGAGTTTTTAGACTTCGTTCTTCAAAATGACCCGAATCTAATTCCGTTATTCGATAAATTTCGGGAAAACGACTTGATAGGAGATCCGGTTTGTTTTGATTATGGAGAATACGGTAAGTTTTCTCCAACAACCCTGCGATATATAAAAATTGCCTCTGATTTAAAACAACAATTTGGAGATTTAAGCCAACTGCATATCGTTGAAATTGGAGGTGGCTATGGAGGACAATGCAAAGCTTTATCCGATTTAACAGGATTTGCGAGTTATACGCTTATAGATCTTCCTGAAGCACTTGCTCTAGCACGAAAATATCTTGGATTCATTAGGTGTAAAAAACATTCGTTTTATTGAAAATACAAACCTTGCTGGGGTACAGTCTTATGATCTAGTGATTAGTAATTTCGCTTTTTCTGAAATCGGCGGGGTAGAACAACGACAGTATTTGGAGCGTGTGATCAATCCAACCCAACGTGGATATATGACGATGAATTTTATATCCCAACACCTGCATAGTCTTACCATTGATGAACTCATTCAAATCTTTTACGCGAATAATAAAAAGGAAAGCGTGGAAAAAGAATATCCCAATACGAATCTTGATAACCTGATCATCACATGGAAACCTACTCCTCCTTTTGCTTCCACCAATGAGAGAAATTTATGAACTCTCCAACCTGGCTTGCAAACAAATGCAATCACCTACAATTTTAACGGTGATTGGCATCATCCATCCCACAATAGTCGAGAATGCGTTGATCCTTGTGGGTGTAACTTTCAGAGGAATAT
>CBDUSP010000040.1:0-14626 GCA_965370365.1 uncultured bacterium
AGAAGGTCCCAAGGGTTTGGCTGTTCGCCAATTAAAGCGGTACGCGAGTTGGGTTCAAAACGTCGTGAGACAGTTTGGTCCCTATCTGTCGTGGGCGTAGGATACTTGAGAGGAGCTGCTTCTAGTACGAGAGGACCGAAGTGGACGAACCAATGGTGTTCCGGTTGTTCTGCCAAGAGCATAGCCGGGTAGCTACGTTCGGAAAGGATAAGCGTTGAAAGCATCTAAACGCCAAGCCTCCCTCAAGATAAGAATTCCCTATGAGACCCCTTGAAGATTACAAGGTTGATAGGTTGGGTGTGTAAGTACAGCGATGTATGTAGCTAACCAATACTAATCGGTCCATCGACTTAAGTTTTTTTTTAAGTTCTTCTTCAAGAGCCGTTTCGTTTAAACGAAATAGGCACTAGAGTAATTGCATACCTATAGAATAAACCATTTTTTCTGGTGGTTAACGAGAAGGGGAAACACCTGATTCCATCCCGAACTCAGAAGTTAAGCCCTTCACCCCGATGGTACTTGCCACAAGAGGTAGGGAGAGTAGGTAGCCGCCAGTTTTTTCTTCAGCCCTGACAAGCTAACGCTTGCCAGGGCTTTTTTTATTAGTTGGAGTTGATTTGGATAACTACATGAACTCCTGCTATCGGGTTGATCAAAAACCTTGCATTTTTTGAGATATGTACGTTAAAATTCCTTTTGTTTCTTAATTTTAAGGAGAGTTTATGAGCGGTTTTTACATTTCAAACGACGATAGCGGCGAAGCTTTTGTCGCTGCGATGAAATTTATAGATAGTCTTTCAGGCGCACAGTTTGCAAAGGGCCTTGCTGCAACAGGGATTGGAGTTTTTGCTCTGCAAACAGGAAGTCGCTTGATGCTTACGGATACAAATAAGGTAATGAATCTATTTAACCAATACGCTTCTGTTCCTTACGTAACAGAAAACCTCCGTTCTTTGTGTAGTGCAGGATATTCCGTTGTTGCAAGTTGTAAAGGTGCTTCTCAGAATCTGCTGAAGTACACACTCGTTTCTGCTCTAGCAATTATCACTGTTTCCGGAAGCGTAAGAATCTTAGGGAATTTGGCACGAAGCCTAAGATAAAAACACCTAACTGCTCCCGAACTGGAGAAGTTAAGCCATTCACCCCGATGGTACTTGCCACAAGAGGTAGGAAGAGTAGGTAGCTGCCAGTTTTTTCTTCATCCCTGACAAAGGAGACTTTGCCCAAGGCTTTTTTTATTTTGTTTTTAAAAATTAGGAATAATCGGAGTTGCGAGTATGAGCGGTACAGTACAAACTAGGCACAATCTAGAGAATAAACCAAGTATCTTAGAGAGAATAGCTTGCATTCCTTTTGTATTGCCTTTAGGGCTATTTATAGGGGTCATGGAGACTACTTTGAGGATTGTAGAGTTAACTGGTCGATCAGGGGAAACTTTCATTAGTGACCGCTCCGATGAAGAATGGATGAATACTCATGTACCCTCTCCTTTAAGAGGAGAAGTTTCTAAAACAGTTATCGAGATCGCTCTCCCTCTGATTCTTACCGTCTCGTGCGCATTTCTTATGAGATCTATTGGAAGAAAGATTGTTTCCTGCGCCAAACTTGCATAAATAAATCTCACCCAATGAGTCATAAGTTTTATTGTTGATATATGCAGTGTCGTTGCAGGCTCTTGTCTCCAAATATTTTTCTAAAAGCGGAGGTCGCCGGAAACATCGATGGCATTTTGATTGAAACTTCGCCACTCTAGTGTGAGTGAGGCCCTTTTTCGGTCAGTAACGGTTGCTCCAAGAGCCACTCCAAAACGATCTCTACCAATAATAGACTTTGCATTCACATCCACTTCCATGTTCATTGTAGGAAGCCTTACTGTCACAGAGGGAGGAACGGCGCGCAGTTTTGAGATCAGGTATGAGGCATTAGCATAAGGAGAAAAATGCTTCGTTTTATAGGAAAGCCCAAGCGCTGCCTGGATTTCACTGTAGTTAAAATGAAAGTCACTTGTCACATTGTAAGCAAAATGATCGCACTGGAAAAAACGAGGCTTTTGGTCGGATTCGAGGTATTTAAAATCACACCCGGCACGAAAATTCCCATCATGAAAAAAAATAAGCTTCCCCCCAACTCCCCACGCAAACTGCTGCTTTGTAATCACATCTTCACCAATTTCAAGACGCTGACCTCCCAATAGGCCGTAAACATCAAGACGGTCTTTGATGTTTAGGGTAAACATCCCTCCTTGCGTCCAAAGCTTTATACGAGAAGAACTACTTGTACATTCGTCAATCTGAAACTCTTCGTGAAATCTTTGCTTATAAACATAGTCTTGCAAGTAAGAAGCACGAAAACTTATCCATTTTGGATCTTCCCAAATCACGCCCTTTTTTTGTAAGCAAGGTTGCGCAGGATTCCCAATAAGAATGCAATGTCCAATTATTGGGAAAAATAAAATAAAAATGGAATACAACTTA
This sequence comes from uncultured bacterium, assembly GCA_965370365.1. Classification (GTDB taxonomy): domain Bacteria; phylum Chlamydiota; class Chlamydiia; order Chlamydiales; family SM23-39; genus DAIDHZ01. The sequence goes on from CBDUSP010000040.1 coordinate 2,475, forward strand.
GACGCCATAATTTTTTCTATAGCATCGATGGTTCTCTTCGACAAGATAAAATATATATTTAAAAACTTCTTGCAAAATAATTTTTGAAAAAACTATTGAAAGGAATTAGTAGTTAATGGAGTTTATGCATGGCGTTTAATGATACGATATCGAAGCTAGGGTCTCTTCTTACAAAAGCTGTCGTTGATTTAGGGAAAGTTCATAAAGGAAACAAGTCTGCTGCACAGCGCGTTCGCGTGAGTACGATCGATATTGAAAAAATTGCAAAAAAGTTTCGTAAAGAATCTGTTGCTGTTGAAAAAAGAAGTGTGTCCAAAAAAAGAATTGCTTCAAGAAAGAAAAAAGCAAAAAAAACCACTCGCCGAACCCGGCGCAGATCCCCCCTTTAAGGAACCACTGAATAACTGCTTTGCCAGGGATTCGCGCCAAAAGCGCCGAAAAAGTTAATTTGGAGATCGGAATAAACTTTATCAAGTTATTGCAGATCGAAAATTAACTTTTTCGGTGAATTTTGGCCGAAGAGCTGGCAAATGAGTTATTTAGTGTCTCCTTAACTTGCAAAGATTGCCATTTTCAGGCATCCTTGATCCTGAATTTACATAAGGATTTTTATGAAAGTGCCCCATTTATTCGCCGATAACGCAGCATCTTCTGAAGGTGGAGGTCTTACACAGACTTTTATCATGATTGCGATTGCTCTTGTCTTTTTCTATTTTATTTTATGGAGACCTGAGCAAAAACGCCGCAAAGCAGCTACTCAGATGCGCGCAGCGATCAAAAAAGGTGATCGCGTCACAGCAATGGGAATTATTGGAACTATCGATCGTATTACAGAACAAACAGTTGTTCTTAAGATGATTGATGGATCCAAAATCGAAGTTGTAAAAGGAGCAATCTCGGAAGTAAAACCTGCTTCTGAAGAAGCACCGAAAGAAGAGTCTTAAAGAGATACTGAATAACTGCTTTGCCAGGGATTCGCACCAAAAACGCCGAAAAAGTTAATTCGGAAACCGTAATTAACTCGAGTGAGTTAATGGAGGTTGAGAATTATCTTTTTCGGTGAATTTTGACCGAAGGGCTGGCGAATGAGTTGTTCAGTGTTTCCTTGAGGGAGAAAGGTCGCTCGAATCGAGCAATTCTCCCTCAAGATCAATGGCATCAACTGTCGCTGTTTTTGGCGTCAGCTCGATGAGATACACATTATTTTTTCGCCCCTTCTCTGCCAAGTACCAAAGATCTTTTGGTGGACGTGGCACAGCTCCCCAGCACCCATCCCCAAAGTAAATCATTCCATCCGGGTCAACTTTGCCATCTTTTAAGGGATGCGTTTTTTTGTAGGTGTGATTGTGGTTTTCAAAGGCTGCAGTTAATGCATATTTATCAAAGAGAGGACACCAAAACTCCCTGATTTGCTTAGGGATTTTGCCATCATATGGATAAAATGAGGGGTAGGCCGCCACGTGATAAATAGCGAAGCGATAAAGCATGTTTTCCCTGTCTGATAAGCTTGATCCAAGCCAAGCAGCTTGAGCTCCGTCGATTGGATCAACATGATCGGTGTCTAAGAGAATCAGACTTAAATAGTTGCTAAAATCAAGTGTGCGGTAGAGCCTTTTTTCAAAGGAAGGGAAAAGCGTAGAAAAAAGCTCGGCTCGTGTGTCTAAAATATCATGGTTGCCAGGCACCACAATCAGAGGAATTAACCGCCCCTCTGGAGTCACCATCTGCTCTTTCCAAATCGATAAAAAAGACATCCAACGATTAAATGTGTAGGAAGGAAGATTTCGAAGATAAGATCCCACTGCATAGGCAATATCTCCTCCAATCACGCAAAAGAGGGGATCCTTTTTCACAATCGTCTCATTCATCTTGCGAAAGAGGTTCGTGTTTTGATCCGCATCCCCCCCAACAATAAAGCGCATTTTATCGTTTAAATCCCGCGGCGCTGTCCGAAATTTATAGAGCTTAGGATCTCTCCCAACGCGAAAAGAATACTCTTTATCCGCCTCAAGACTTTTTAAACGAACTGTATGAACGTGGAGATAACGAAGAGATTGATGGGTTGATGTAACCTCCTCCCAGTCACCGTCAGCTTTTTGAAGATAGATAGCATCTTCAGATCCGTGCTTTGGACTATGCCAATGGATATCCATCGTCGTTGTTGGATCATCCTGCCACGTGAGATACAAGGCAGAGATCTTTGCTGACAGCTGAGCCGCAAAAACAATGAAAATGAGGAGATAGTAACGCATCCCGTTCAAGTTATCAGAGAAGCCAATTTCTCTAAAGTCTCAGTCTGTCTTTTGACGACTTTTTCTATCTCTCCGCTTTTCAGCTCTTTTTGAGCAAGTCGCGCCATATCGTAAACACTGTTTGCAAGATCGCTTGCAATTTCAGGTTGTTTCCCCTCGAGTTTTTCAATCAACTGGATAAGAGAACTATTTGTGTTAACAACAAACGTTTTTTTCGCTGCAAATCCACTTTCCCCTTGCGTCATCGCCATGTAATCGCGCAAACGTCTCTGGTTTTCATCGACAATAAGAATCGCCGGGAGTTTATCGGAGTTTAAACTCTTTGCCTCCACCATCAGCTCTTTTTCATCAAGAGAAGACTGGATAAATGATGCGATTTTAGTAGCAGAGGTCTTTCCATCGTCATTAAGGACCGTTTTTTCTTTCGAGGAATCAAGGAGGTGATCCCCGATTGCGCCATCAATTCTTTGAAACGTTACAGACGCTTTCTCTTCAAGAGACTGCACAATTGCGGTATCAATCGGCAAAGGAGCTGTCAAAATCTCAACCTTCTTCTCATGATACAAATCAAGAAGTGGCGAGCTCTCTTTTGAATTTGTATAGTAGACCTTCTTTTCACTTGCCCTTTCCAAGTAATCGGGAAGCGTCGTCCACTCATCTTGCGTATTTTTCCAGATAAGCACGTCTTTCACCCGATCATAAAACTTCGCATCTTGCAAGATCCCAAGCTTTACGATCATCTCAATATCTGGCCACGCATTGAAGAACTTCTCTTTATCTGTTTTATAAAGCTGCGATAGACGATCTGAAATCTTCTTTGAAATATGATTGCTTAGCTGCTTTACGTTTTTATCCACCTGGAGATACGAGCGAGAAACATTCAACGGAATATCAGGACTGTCAATTGCCCCGCGCAAAATCGTCAAATAATCAGGAAGAATGTCTTTGCAGTTATCAGATACATACACGCGGTTGCAAAAAAGCTGAACTGTACTCTCGTTTGCATCAAACTTACGACGCATCTTCGGGAAGAATAAAATCCCCTGAAGATGGAACGGGTAATCCACATTTAAATGGATCCAAAAGAGAGGATCTGGCTCCATTGGAAACAACTGTCTATAAAACTCAAGATACTCGCTATCGCTGCATTTAGACGGGCTCTTTACCCAAAGAGGCTCCTTGTTGCCAATCGCCACTCCATTGAGATCAATAGGAAATGGCATGAAATTGCAATACTTAGTCAAAAGCTCCCGTAATTTCGACTCCTCAAGATACTCGAGATTCTCATCATCGAGCGTTAGCGTAATCTCTGTGCCGCGCTCATTCCTAGTTCCATCACCAATTGAGTAGCTCGAAGACCCATCACAGCTCCAAAAGACACTCTTCGCCCCCTCTTGGAAGGAAAGCGTGTTAATCTCCACCTTAGAGGCCACCATGTATGCCGAGTAGAACCCCAGACCAAAGTGACCAATCATCGGATCCTTCTCAGTCTCCGTCTTGTACTTCGCAACAAACTCCTCAGCACCAGAAAAAGCAATCTGAGCAATATACTTCTCAACTTCCTCTTCCGTCATCCCAATGCCAGTATCAGCAATCGTAACCGTTTTCTTCTCCTTGTCGATCTGCACAGAAATCTTAAAATCTCCTTCAGAAGAGCTTAAAATTTTTACTTTACTCAAAGCGTCTGTCGCGTTCGAAATAAGCTCCCGAATAAAAATATCTTTATCAGAGTAAAGCCACTTTTTGATGATCGGAAGGATGTTCTCAGAATGAATAGCAAGATTGTTTTGACGCATGGGAATCCTTTAGGTTTTTCTGGGGTCTATGAAACACCAAAATAGAGGTGTTTGTCAAGAGAAAGACCCTATGCAAAACTCTCCGCTAAAAATGAACAGGATACGCTTCGCTACAGGATCGGGCTCAAAGGCAGGATACGCGCTTCGCGCTTGCAGGATAGCTCCCGAACGGAAACAGACTCGGGAAGCAAACTCTCAGTTTGAAAATGAACAAGATCTTGTTCATTTTCTTCCAAAGGGTTTACTTTCCAAGCCTGTATCTTCTCGAGCACTATCCTGTAAGCGCGAAGCGCGTATCCTGCCTTTGAGCCCGATCCTGCAGCGAAGCGTATCCTGTTAAATTTTCCCCAAGACTCTTGTCTTGTAAGCGTTTGCATATCCTGTTTAGGACACTCCAGACTTGGAGGTCCAGGTGGAGGGGAGTACTTGGCTCAAGGTCTCCACTTTGTGGCGGAGCATGAGTGCTCTGTCAAAACCAACGGACACGCCGCAGCAGTCAGGGAATCCGTGTTCTAAGGCGGTTAGGAACTCCTCATCGAAAGCATACGTCTCTTGTCCGCGCTTTTGACGCGCTGCATTTTCAGACAAAAAGCGGTCTCTGAGCTCGCTTGGATCAGAGAGCTCATGATACCCATTTGCAAGCTCAACACCTTGATGGTAGATCTCAAAGCGTTTAGCGACAAGTTCCCCTTGCTGCTTGACGACACAAGCAAGGGCCGCTTCATCCGGGGGATAGTCGGTGAGAACCGTCAAATCTCCCTTCCCAAGGAAAGGCTCGATTTTATGGGATAGAATGTAGTGAAGGCTTTCTTTACGAGACCAGCTTTTTTCAGGAATGAGGTTTTCGAGAGAATCCTTTTTGTAGTCAATGCCGGCATATTGCTCAAAAGCTTCTTTGTAGCTAAGCACTTTCATGGGAAGGTGGCCGAGGAAGAGAGAGAGAAATGCGCAGGTTTCTCGGATCATTTCCTCAAAGGAAATGCCAACCCGATACCACTCAGCCATCGTAAACTCTGGGTTGTGAAGCCTTCCCATCTCACCTTTTCGAAAAACATGCCCCAAAAAATAGATGTCTCCAATGCCAGAAGCAAGGAGCTTTTTCATTGAATATTCAGGAGAGGTGTGAAGAAATCTCTCCTCGGTATTTGAGACAAAAGCGGAAATAACATCGATATGCATGTCAATCGGCGCTTTTTTAATAAGAGCGCCGCAGTCGACCTCTAGAACGTCTCTCTCATAGAAGAACTCACGTGCTGAGCGCAGCATGAAGGCGCGGTCTTTAAGGCGGTTAAGATGCTCTGGAGACATATTCACAAGTGCGGGTATCCACTTTAATTTTTTCCCCTTCCTCAACAAAAATCGGGATCTGAACTTTAGCGCCTGTTTCTGTTACTGCAGGCTTAAGAACTCTGCCAGAAGAATCCCCACGAACCCCAGGGGCGGCTTCTGTAACAACCATTTCCATAAATGTTGGAGGGGTAATGTCAACGACAGTGCCTTTGTAAAAAACGACTTCGAAGAGAACCTCTTCCATAAGCCACTGCTCTTTACTCCCGAGAATGTCATTTGAAATGGTAATTTGATCGAACGTTTTTTCGTCCATAAAGACGGCGCCATCAGACTCCTTATAGACAAAACTCATCTGATTTTCTTCGACATCAGCAAGTGCTAGCTTGTCGCCAGATTTATAGGTTTTTTCGATGACTCTTCCGCTAATGATATTTCGCATCTTAACGCGGTTAAAAGCTTGCCCTTTTCCTGGTTTTACAAACTCATTTGTGAGAATGAGATACGGTTCTTTTTCCAGTTCTATTTTCATTCCGACGCGGAGATCGTTTGTTTGTACAGATGCCATAAAAGTCCTTCCTTCGGAGCCACTGATCAATTCATTTACCGAATCTTTCCGCGCTTTTTGACGGCTTTTGATTTTTTCGAACTCACTAACTTACAAAAGTTTAGATTCGTTCGAAAAAATCAAAATCTGCCCTAAAAACCATCGAAAATCTTCGGTAAAGCAATTAATCAGTGTCTCCTTTCTAGGAGAGATTATGAAAAAGGGGGAGGTTTAAAAGCAACCTTTGTATATAAGTGAAGGCTATGGAGCGAAATCCCCAAGAAGCAGAGATTGCCCGTCAGACGCTAGAGCGCTACTCGGGATCAAGTGTTGAAGATTTTCGGTCGAACCTTATTTTGACGAACTTCCCAAAGTATGTTGAGTATTTTGCCAAAACGCGCGACGTCTCGATTCACGAGGGTTCCATGTTCAAAGTAGCTCATTCGGTAAAAGAGGATGTGAGTATTCTCGACTTTAAAATTGGATCTCCGGCAGCAGCTCTCGTTGTTGATATTTGCTCGTTTCTGCCGATTCGCGCGGGTATCTTGCTTGGCATGTGCGGAGGTCTTCGCAGGCGCTATCGAATCGGTGAATACCTCGTTCCTGTGGCGTCGATTCGTGGGGAGGGGACTTCAGACTCGTATTTCCCCCTCGAAGTGCCAGCCCTTGCAAACTTTTTGATGCAGCGGGCAGCAACAGAGCTTCTCGATCGAGAAAAGGCTCCCTATCACATCGGGATTACCTTTACGACGAACACCCGTTTTTGGGAGTTTAATGAGGATTTTAAAACGCGTCTTAAAAATACAAAGGCGCAAGGGATCGAGATGGAGTGCGCAACGCTCTTTGCGGCAAGCTATAAACGAAAGTTTACACTCGGCGCGCTTCTTTTAATCTCGGATTTGCCCCTGAACCACGATGGGGTGAAAACAAAAGAGGGGTCCCGTCTCATCTTTGATCGCTTCACAGAGGATCATGTCGAAAAGGGGATTAAAATTTTGAAAGGGGCCCGCGTCATGCAATCGAAGAAGGTCAAAGGCGCCTACCACCGCAATCTGAACGACCCGCAACCCTCTCATTCTGAGTAGGTTAGTGTTTTCACATAGATGTCACTGAAGAAGACCTAGACTTTTTTGATTTCTAAGATTTAATAACAGTTGTGTATGAAATAGTTTTTTTATTGGCGTGAATAAATTTTATTTGTTATAATATTCATATATTAATAACGGGTTTAATTATGTTCTCTTCAGCTTCTTTTTGTCCCTCCTCTTGCCCGAGCTGGGCTTTCCCTTTGCTGTGCAGAAATCCCGAACAACTGGAATTAGTAATGTCTTTCAGGGGCTTGTTGAGAGACGGGGAAGGGGCCTCAAGCTTGGAAGGGAGAAACGTTCAACAAATTACAGCAAGGCGTTCTTTTGAGGGGGCATCCTCACAAGAAAACGTTCCTCCTCTGGAACTACAAGAGATTGAAAAAGATTCAGATGATGAATCTGAGATAGGACTTCTCTGTTTGAATAAACAAACTCAAACAGAGGGGATGGGAAATATCTGTAGAAGGATAGAAGTGACCCGTTGGCGGGTAAGGGGGCTCAATCAAAACATTGAGGAAGGAAGTCTTGCAAGTGGGCATCTAGGCAACGAGATAGATGAAATAAATAAAGAAGTAAATAAGGCCTTAGCAGAGACTTTTCCTAAAGAAGGAGCGGAGAGTCGAGGCATTTCTCCTTCCACAAGCGTCGCTGCGGTAGCTCCTTTCAAGGCAATGGCGGAGCCAGCAAAATGCCATTCAGGCACATTCGATCCAGAGGCTTTAGAAGCTGCTTGGAGAACGTCCGATGATCAAAGGCATAATGAGACGAAAAGTCTCCTTAAGGCCAAGAACTCAGTAAAAAAGAATCCAAAAAAGTGACCGAGCCCGAGTTTGCAGACAGTTTTTTAACCGATTGAGTGTAAGGTGGTTATGTGATGCTGTAATAAAGCATAGTTTTTTAATTGATATAAATACAAATTGTTTGTTATAATTGTAATAAGCTAATAAAAACAAAGAGGATTATTATGACTAGTTATATTACAAAAGAATCGGTTAGTAGTACTATGAGTGCTATAGGTACTAGAGCAGGCGCCTTCTATGACAAGACGATCGCCCCGAATAAGACGCGGGTCGCAGTAGTTGCAGCAGTAGCAGCTGTAACTCTTGTTGGAGTTGCTGCGTATCTCCGATCAGGAAAAAAAGAAACACCTGTTTCAAAGCCTGAAGCACTTGTTTTAAAGACTGAAGCATCTGTTTCAAAGACTGAAGAAGCACCTGTAGTACAAGCACCTGTAGTATCTGCATCGGTTGTTGCTTCAAAAGGACCATCCCAGCAACAAATTAATGATGCAAATCAGGTCATTGCTGCTCAGAAGAAAAAGGGAAAGACTGACACGAAGACAATGAGAGCTGCGCAAGAAGTACTGAGAGTTGCGCAACAGCAATAATCCCTAGAAAGATCTCGATTCATCGAGTTCTCTCTTAAGTAGAATACGAATGCCAGATGCGGTTGAAAGCAATTTTAGCTTGTCGATCGTATCTGGCATTTTTGTTTAAACGCCTCTTAAGCCGCTTTAATCTTGATGTCTACGCCAGCTGCGATCGGCAATACTTTAAGCTTGTCAATCGTGTCAGGTGTCGGATCAAGAAGATCAAGCACGCGGACATGCGTTCTCATCTCAAACTGCTCCCGAGACTTTCGATCCACGTGCGGAGAGCGAAGAACGGTGTAAATCTCACGCCTTGTCGGTAGCGGGATTGGCCCCACTACACGGGCGCCTGTGCGCTTCGCCGTCTCGACAATGTCGAGGACTGATCGGTCGAGCATCCGCTGGTCAAACGCCTTTAGGCGAATGCGGATTCTCTTTCTAGATGCTGGTGCTTTTTTTGGTGTTGCCATAATTGCTTACTTCTTAATGATTTCTTCCTGAATTTTTGAAGGTACTTTCTCAAAGTGGCTCGGCTCCATTGTATAGGTAGCTCTGCCTGATGTCATTGAGCGTAAAGTTGTTGAGTATCCAAACATCTCACTTAGTGGGACGTTTGCGGTCACATCCACGATCCCTTTGATAGAATCTTGTCCTAAAATTTGTCCGCGACGCCTATTTAAATCCCCGATCACATCCCCGATATTGTCTTCTGGGGTTGTTGAGACCACTTTCATGATCGGCTCTAGGATCACTGGCTTTGCTTTTCTAGAAGCGTCTTTAAGCGCCATCGATGCACAGATCCTAAACGCCATCTCGTTTGAGTCAACATCGTGGTACGAACCAAAGGTGATTGCGACTTTCATGTCGATGAGCGGATAGCCAGCAAGCACACCCGTTGCAATCCCATCTTCGATCCCTTTAATACACGCCGGGATGTATTCTTTTGGAATGACACCACCAACGATTTTACTCTCAATCGCATTGCCTTTGCCCGGCTCATTTGGCTCGATTTCAAGGCAAACGTGCGCGTATTGTCCACGACCACCAGACTGCTTAACGTATTTAGTCTCAGTAGATCCCGGTGCTGTAATGGTCTCTTTGTAGGAAACTTCTGGCTTGCCAACGTTTGCGTCTACAGAAAACTCACGGAACATCCGGTCTTTAAGAATCTCGAGGTGGAGTTCCCCCATTCCCATGATGATTGTTTGCCCTGTCTCCTCGTTTGTTTGAACGCGGAAGGTTGGATCCTCTTCAGAGAGCGCTGAAAGAGCTGTCGAGAGTTTTTCACGGTCTGGTTTGGATTTTGGCTCAATTGCCATCGAAATCACCGGATCTGGGAAGGTCATCTTCTCGAGGAGAAACTGGTTGTTATCCATACAGAGGGTGTCGCCTGTTCGCGTATTTTTAAGGCCGATACATGCTGCAATATCTCCTGCGAAAAAGCTGTCGCAGTCCTTTCTTTGGTTTGCATGCATCTCAAGGAGACGAGAAATACGCTCTTTCTTGCCCTTCGTTACGTTGATAATAGAGGCTCCTTTGTCCAGGGATCCACTATATATCCGAATGAAGGTCAATCGTCCAACGTACGGGTCAGTCATGATCTTAAATGCAAGTGCAGAAAAAGGGCTGTCGTCTGATGGGGCGATTTCGATGAGGTCATCTGAGTCAACCTTGTGCGCTTTGATCATCCCACGGTCAAGCGGAGATGGCATCCAGCGGACGATCGCATTGAGAACTTGTTGCACACCTTTGTTTTTAAAGGCCGTTCCGCAAAGAACCGGGTTGATCTGAAGACCGATCACTGCTTTTCGTAAAACAGCATGAATTTCATCTTCAGTGAGGGAATCTGGATCTTCAAGGACCTTGGTCATGAAGCTCTCGTTCGTCTCGTCAACCGTCGCAAGTTCTTCGAGAAGCTCCATACGCATTTTTTTGCACTGCTCAAGCAGATCCGCTGGGATCTCCTCAGTGTCGTATTTTGCGCCCATGGTCTCATCGTTGAAGATATACGCCTTCATCGTGATGAGATCGACCATTCCCTTGAAATCTCCTTCAGCGCCGATCGGGCAGTGAACAGGGATCGCGTTTGCGTGGAGTTTTTCTTTCATCGTTGCAATTGCATTGAAGAAGTCGGCTCCCGTTCGGTCCATTTTATTGACGAAAGCAATCCGAGGAACTTTGTATCGATCTGCTTGGCGCCAAACGGTTTCGGACTGAGGCTGTACGCCTGCAACCGCGCAGAATACCGCAACTGCACCATCGAGAACTCTTAATGAGCGCTCCACTTCGATCGTAAAGTCCACGTGTCCAGGAGTATCGATGATATTAATCTTGCAATCGCCCCAGAATACCGTTGTTGCAGCAGAAGTGATCGTGATCCCACGCTCTCTTTCCTGCTCCATGAAGTCCATGGTTGCTGCCCCTTCGTGTACTTCCCCGATCCGGTGAAGACGACCAGAGTAAAAGAGGATCCTTTCAGTCGTCGTCGTTTTCCCCGCATCAATATGGGCCATGATCCCAACATTGCGGACATTTTCTATTTTATCTGATTCGGGGCGCTTTCGCTTGCTCATGCTCGTTTAAATCCAGGTTACCATTTGTAGTGCGCAAAGGCTTTGTTTGCCTCGGCCATTCGGTGCGTATCATCTTTTTTCTTGATCGTGGCTCCCTGAAGATTGAAACAATCAGCAAGCTCATTTGCTAGCGCATCTTCCATACTGCGTCCTGGTTTGGAGCGAGAGATCCTAATGATCCACTGCATTGCCATCGCTGTTCGCCTGTCCTCTGGGATCTCAACGGGAACCTGATAATTCGCTCCACCGATACGACGGGTTTTTACCTCAAGAGCTGGACGTGCGTTGTCGAGCGACTGCTCAAATGCACTCAAGGGACTTTCAGCCTTTACCTTCTCGGCAAACTTTTCAAGGGCATTATAGACAATTGTCCGTGCAACGGACTTCTTGCCGCCTAACATCACCCTGTTGATAAACTTTGAAAGGACTGTGCTCCCATAGACGGGATCCACATCGATTCGTTTTTTAAAGACTCTTTTTCTTCTGGACATAGGTTATCCTAAAATTTGTTTTTTTCACCCGACCCACCTTAGGGTCTGTCCAAGGATTGGGCAGCGGTTTCTGCAGTCCAAACCTTGGACCAGGAGCCTGATGCTCAGGTTCCTGGCATTACTTCGGTCTCTTCGCTCCATATTTTGAGCGAGATTTCTTTCTGTCCTTGACAGCTGCGCAGTCAAGAGCCCCTCGGACGATATGATATCGAACCCCAGGAAGATCTTTTACCCTGCCACCACGGACGAGTACAATGCTGTGCTCCTGAAGGTTATGACCTTCTCCAGGAATGTAAGCAATAATTTCATGGCCGTTGGAAAGACGAACCCAAGCTACCTTTCTCAAGGCAGAGTTTGGTTTCTTCGGCGTCTTTGTCTTCACCTGAAGACAAACTCCTCGGCGCTGCGGACATCTCTGCAGGGCTGGGGACTTTTTCCTTTTCACCTTTTCTTTTCGGCCATCTCTAACAAGCTGATTAAACGTTGGCATAAATGCCTTCTCCTTCGAAATACAGTGAATCACTATACAAAGTTCAATAAATTAAGGCAAGGAAAGGATGAGGAACCACTGATCAATTCATTTACCGAATCTTTCCGCGCTTTTTGACAGCTTTTGACTTTTTCGAACTCACTATACCCAAATCAATTCAAAACTTGGGGTTAGGCGGGATTGAAAGCGCCGAATTTTGGGAAACGTAAGTGGCTTTGTATTGTTAATACTAAACCACTTACGATCGTTCAAATGCGGC
>CBDUSP010000041.1:0-14421 GCA_965370365.1 uncultured bacterium
CTTTTGGCGCGAATCCCTGGCAAAGCAATGAATCAGTGTCTCCTTACTGTGTAAAATCAATTCTATATTTTACGCCATCTTTTTCAAGAAGAATCGTATTTTCTTCAATATCGACGATGCCCATCCCGTCAATTGCGTCGCCAAGTCGGTAGAGCCTTCCGTTTAATACCACATTTAGCCCTTTCCCATCATGGAATGTAATTCCATTCACTGCAAAATGGGATGAAAGATCGATTGCTGCGAGTTGTGGCGATGTGGGGATTGCAAAGTTTTTCACAGACGTGATCGCATTTAGATGCTGAATATGTTTTACAAGCTCTTTGAATGTATCTTCTTTACTGCGATCAAAAACACCGGAGAAGAGAATTTCACCATTGCTAAGCCTGTATGTTACAGCAGAAAATCCTTCTTGTCTGAGGAGGCTGCCGATTTGGGCATTTAAAACTTCTTCGACTGCGATTTGATTGTCCAAATGATCCATGTAGGGGAAGTTCTGGGTGAAATACTCGTTTACCTCGCTCATTTCATTACTTGTTTGGAGATATCCAGTGGCTAAAAATTTTCCGGGCTTGGTTGCGCGTACGTTGATCCCTTTCCACTCTTCATGATTGCTTAAAACATCGTTCATCATTTTGCTGACGCCGTCATCGATAATGACAGTGTCTTCGATGCTTGTGATGAAAGGGATAATCGAAAGGGAGTAGCGCATTTCCTGATAGTCAACACTTGTTAGAACGTGTCCGACCAAAAAGAGTTTTCCGCTTGCTGGGTTAAAGGAGAATTCCACATCGGAGAATTTTTTTAACTCGAGAGCATCGCGGATTTCTGAAGAGGGTTCTTTTTGAACGACTTCAATTTCCTTAGATTTAAATAGGGAGAAAAAGGAGACAAAGGCAACGAGGAACATCGCTACAATTGATCCTGCAATGATCAGATGCTTGTAGGGGATTGGCTCGTTTTTCCAAGACTTCTTTTTTGTTTCTTCAACAATCTCTTCAGGTGCCTTTGCTACAGGGATCTCTGCATAAATGGTTTCTTGGGGTCCTTCACGATCGATGATCATGAAGAGGGTTGTTCCGACAGAGACGAGATCCTGAGATGTTATAATGTGCTTTTCGGTGATCAGATGACCGCCAACCGAAGTGCCGTTTTTGCTTTGCAGATCCTCAATTTCAATTGTCCCATCTTCGCTGACTGACAGTTTGGCATGGTTTCCTGAAACAGAAAGGTCCTGAAAGAGGATGTCAGCGCTATCGGCGTCTTTTCCAATGACATATGAATGGCCTTTTTCCATCCCAATTTCAGCGCCGGCATTTGGCCCTGAAATGACTTTTAAAAGGTACGGGGTCTTAAGGCTTAGATCAAACGGGGTCTGTTCTTCAACGGAGGGCTCTTCAAAGATCGTGTCATAAAAAGACTCTTCCCCGTCAGAATCTCCCTGCTTTGCAATGATCGTTTCGTCCATGGCGCTTTCGGAGGGAGGTGGTATTTCTTCTTCTGGAACATTGAGCTCGTCGAAAATGTCATCATAGCTTGATTTTTTCGGAGCCCTTTTTTTCTTAGGGGCTTTTGTGTCTTTTTCGGAAAAGCGAAAAACGGTCTCGCCGAATTGGACCTGGTCTCCCTCTTTTAGAAGAACGGACTCGTCGAGCTCTTCGTGGTTGACTAAAGTGGGATTGACCTTGCTTAGGTTTTCTAAATAGATTCCAGAATCATCTCGGTAGAGCTTTGCCTGTTTTCTTGAGACAGTGCTGTCGTCTACAACGAGATCGCATGTGGCAGCTGATCTGCCAACAATCCATTCGTTGTCATCGGAAAGATCAAGGATGAGGCCGACAAGAGGGCCATCTTCAGCAATGAGACGTGCAGTCATTTAGGATAGGTTCCTTCATTCTCAAGTTTTTCGATCTCGTCTCGCCAGTAAATGACATAATTGACAAAATCTTCAAAGCGTTCTTTAAAGAGCGAATAGTTCATTTCATACGGCAATCCGAGGGAGAGTGTCAAGACTTTCTCGTCGATATCAAGGCCAATTCTGCAGCCGCCAGCTCCCTGACCGAGCAAATTGGCGCGCATGAGCCAAATAAACAGATCTTCGCGGTTTTTTTGTGGGCATTTACAAATCTCAGAGGAAATTGCAATACCGGGTTCAAGATCGGTTAGTTTTGTGAGGATTGTGTTACTGAATTGAAAAGAGAAAACGCGATCCTTGTCCTTTAGAGGGACAGGGGAAATTGAAAGCTCTTCGCAAAGTGTGTTCAAGTGTTTTCCCAACATGTGACGCTCACCCCGCGCTCATTATTGCCGTTGCTTGAAAAAATGACAACAAATAAAAAAGCCACGACGTTTTGTCGTGGCTCTTGTTGTTGTTTTAGGAGAAGAACTTAGGCAGGGAACGCAATGTTTTGCAATGTGCTTGCAATCTGTTGCTGATCTTCGCTTGCTCTTTGTGCGGCCTTGCTGAACTGTCCATCTACGGTTTGTTCCGTTGATTTGTAGATGTTTGCACGCGCATCTGCTTCTTGTTGTGCCAAGGTTGCTGTTGCCTGGTTCTGTTCCCCGCGAGCTTTCGCTGCACCCTGACCTGATTGGGAAGCCATGTTAGTCATTGAGGTGTAGTTCTGCCAGTTTTGTGATTGTATTTGTTTGTTTTGGATTATTTTATTACGGATATGTTGTTTAAGATTGCTTTTGACAGTTTCTTTTGTGACAGGGTCGTTTTCGAGCTTTTCTATAGCCCTTTTGAGGCTCTTCTCTTTTTGTAGACTGTTTGGTTTGCTCTCATACCTTGAAAAGTAAGGGTCTTTTCCGATTAGAGGATTGCCTACCCATTCTTGCACAATAGCATTCGCTTCATTTTCCACGTTTTGAGTGGAGGATGTGTCTGCTGAAGTGTTGCTATCCCGGTCTGAAGCTCTAGTATCATCATGAGGCACTTTTGTGAGTGTTGCTGTGGTTGGTTGATTAGATGCTCCTTGTGAGGCGTTGTTAGCCGTGTCTGTAGAGATCTCATCAGTAGACGTTACTATCTCTTGCATCTCCTCCGAACTAGGGTTGGATGCGAGGTCACTTGGTTGGGTCGAATTCGAAGTGCTATTCTCATCGTTGAGTTTGCTTTGCAAATCCTCTGCGTTTGCTCTATCTTCGTCTAATTCATTATCTTTATATGCCATTCCACCTGCAATTCCGGAACCTATAAGACCGGCACCGCCAGCGATTGCTGCATCGAAAGAACCTGTAGCAGAAGCATCAAGAGCATTTGCCGCACTGTGAGCTGAGCTCATTTGCTGGTTGAATTCCATTTCAATGATACCAACAGGGGCTGGTCCCGTTGATCCTGGTGTTTTGATACCACCCATCTGTTCAGCAAATTCTTTCTGAAGACTGCATTCGCAATCAAGGACTTCTGTTGCCTTGTTTACTGTTTGCTCAGCTTGTCCAACACCAACGGCAGCTGCGAAGTTTGCTGTAGCAAACCCAAATCGCTCTGAAATTGAAGGCTTTAGACTTGTTTGAGATGAAGATTGTTGACTCATAGGTTTTTTCCTTTTTTATTAATTTTTTTTACTCTTTCTTATACAGACTGTGCGAGCAATACTTTGTCCGCTGCATTTGTGTTATCTGCCACGTGCTCAGCTAACCATGCCTGCTCTTGTTCCAGTCTTTTATATTCTATATTTAAGCCGGATGCAGATGGGTCTGTAGAGGACTTATCTTGCCCAGCAAGAGCTCTTAACTCGTTGTCGTACGCTTGTGCTGTCTGGATCCTGCCAGTTGCTGTTGCTTGCTGGTCTAGAGTTACTCCCTTCTCTACAGCACAAAACGTTTGTGTTCCTTGTTCTGCTAGTTGCATAAAGGCAGCGCCTTTAAACATTGCCGATAGTGCAGCAGAGGGGTCTCCAGATTTCATTGTATCTATAGCGCCCCCACCCTTTACCATAGCCAACATCTGCACGATCTCTTGCATGATTTCTAAGAGAATTTCAATCCCATTCTTTTTCTTTTTGGAGTCATCTGTGCAATGGGTTGTATAAGCGTTTGTAGCGAGATTTGTTGCAGCAAGTGTATACGTGCCTGCAGCAAATCCGGAGTAAAGAGCATTGCGGAGCCTTGGGACGCTCTCTAAAGCTCTATCAAGATTTCGCCCATAAACTCCTGTTGTAAGTTTTTTGAGAAAGCCAGCATTTTCCCCAAGCACTGTCTCTGGCTCAATAAGGAGTCTAGAGGCCGTTTCTTGAGCAAATGCCTTGATCTCTGTATCCGTCAGGGCTTTTACAGTTGCTTGCTGGGCTTCAGAGGTCACCCTCTTAAGACCTTGCTTGTAGGCTTTTTCTCCCACATCTTTAACAAAGACTTTCATTTCTGCTTTGAGTCCAGCTGCAGCATCTTGACGAAACTCGGAGTCAACCAGGTAGTTCCATATGTTTTTCCCGAGAGCTGCAAGGGAGATTTTTTTATACGATTCGCGTGCAGCTGCTTTCACAGCAGTTTCTGTCGTTTCCTTTAGCAAGCTTTCGTAGCTTGTAGCGATCTTTTCGTTTGTATCTTCAACCATCTTTTGTCCAAGGCTCTCTGCAACGTCTGTTGATACAGCTGCTACTATCGTCGTAGATATTTCGCTTACGATGCGCTCGGCAATAAGATCAATTCCCACACCACCAAGCATTGTGGCTCCAAGTGCAATTCCTGCCATCGTAAAGGAGGCTCCTGTTTTTGATCCGCCCTCTTTGCTTGCAAGCTCACTTGTCCACTTTGAGAGGTCTCCTTTTTCTTGGAGAACAAGCATTGTGGTCATCATGACAGCCATGCCGATGTTTCCTGTGGCAATAAAGAGGGTCGATAGTGCGATCTCAACATCTTTCATCACGTTTTGAACAATTGATGAGGTGTGTTCTGTCTTTTCAAGACTTGTGAAAATCTCAGTGTTGGTCTTAATCGTTTGGAAGTTGAGTTTCTGCGCAACAGTTTCCGCTTTTTCCATTTTTTGTTTGTTTTGCGAACGGCAGTTTTCCACAACCTGGATGAATATTTGTAAGAGTCCGAGCATGATCTGAAGAAGTTTTGCGAGTTTCACTTCTTTCTCTTTTGGTGAGAGGTGAACATCGGCAAGAATTTGCTTCATATCTTTCATGAGCCCATTTACAGAATTCATCACAGATTGAAAGGCTCTCATTGATATGTCAGCGCCAACAGTGTCAAGATCATTTGCAGCTTGTATGATTGTTTGAAAGAGCGCTTTGTCTTTTTTTAGCTGGGATTTTTGTGTTGTGTCAGTAGCGATTCCAAATACTTTAGCAAGTAGTACCTTTCCAAATGAATACGCGTTGATTTCCCCGCGCAGATGCTCTTCTTTCCCATGTACTGTGACTTGATCTGTATCAAGGGCTGTTCGCATAGAGGAAAGGAGTGTAGACTGATCATTTTCTAGCAAGATCTCCTGATAATCGGAAAGAGTCTTTGTGTGTCCGCCATGTTTTTTTTCTGTCATGTGATTATCAATCTCGATTTGATCTTTAATCATTTTAACGAGATTGTTGACCATTGTTTTTTCTGTTTTCGTCTCTAAATACATCGCGGTTTTGTTTCTATCTGCTGCGATAGAGTCATCTTTAGTTAAGCCGTTAAATGAGCCGATGAGGTCTGAAAGGGTGACGCTATTGTCTAAAGAGGTTAAGCATTTTTCCACACTTTCTTTGAAGGCGTCCGCGCTTGTTTTGGAAGCTGTGGCAGTACTATGGTCGTTAACGATATTGTGATTAATGGACGTGGTGTAGAAGATCGTTCCGTTGACTCCCCAGTGTTTTGTTTCACTATGCTCGTGGAGTGAGTCGTACTGGATCCCTGCGTTGAAATCCACGGCGTCATCTCCGAGAATGCCCATTTCGTTTGCATAGTACTCTTCTGCTTGAAACTGTCCCTGAATTTTGTGCAGATCGTTTTCAGTAGTACTTTCATTTGGGTTGTAATCGGCTTTTTTGAGATCTTTTATCGCATGTTCGGCGTCAGATAAAAGGGCCTCCATCTGAGGGTTGATCTTCTGACTGTTCGAATAGTTCTCCCAAACGCCATTTTCGTTGATATACTGGTGGAGGTGTTTATTTGCGTAATTTTCAATGTGGGTTTGCTTTGTAGTTGCGTTGTTTGACATGGATGCTCTTTCGTTTTTATTAAGTTTTTTATGTCGGTCTATTTGACCTATGTATCTATTTTATCTCATTTCTATTTATTTTTCAATAAGATTGATTAATTTTAATGTAAGCCCTTTATAATTAAGAGGTTCTTTTTATTGTTTGTAACCTCCTCATTATCAATGGGTAAGGGCCGTTTTTTAAGCGGAAATCTGTGACATAGCAGATGAGTAGTTATTGTACCCGTCAAGGAGTGTTGATGTTGCCTGACTCACGGGCCCTTGGTCGGTTTCAAAGTGCTGCGCCAGGCTATTTAACAATGTGATCCCGTTTTGCCCTGTTTGTTCCCCTGCTTGCGCGGCGGCCTGTAGAAGGTTTGTAAAGTTACTGATCATAGGAATTTCATTGGGGAGCTTGCTTTTTGGGTGTGCTTGTCTCCAAGCTCCGTAGACACTGTATACCTGGGTCATAAAGGCGGAAGAGTAGTCACTACAGTGGTTGGTAGTGCTCTTAAGAAAGACCGTAATCCACTTGTTGATCCCGCCATTTCCTATGCCGGAAGCTCCGCTCGGAGGGTTTGCTGGCTTGGGCTTTCCTGTCACAGATTTACCAGCTGCTATCTGTAAATAATACCATGCAGTGTAGCCTGGATCTTTTGGATTTGACTCATCGCAAGAGGTCCAGTTTTCTGTGAGCGCTTGGTTTGAAGTTGTAAGCAAGGTGTTGCTCGCTGCTACTGCTGCTTGAGTGTTCATACTCGCAAACTGCATTCCAATGAGATCGTGAACTATTAAATTAAATACGTTTTCTGACATTGTTTTATTCCCTATAGTTATTAATTAGTCCAGACGTGGTCTGAAAAATAAGCGCAGTATATTGAAGTGTTGCATATACCGGAGTTAAGTTTTGTACTTCTGTGTGCTCCATGAGATCTTCTGTGTTGATCATCGCATTTTGCTTTCCCATCTCCTTATTCATCTCTGTGGAGTCGATTTGATATTGCGCATGCAATTTTGCGGCTTCCACAGCTTGCGCGGGGTTGCCCGGGACTGCGTTCTCCGTAGCGGTTGCACATTTTTCCTGGTCGATGTCCAAAACTCTTGAGCAGTTTCTATCTAAGCGGATAGAATTAAACATCGTCCCCAACATACTGCCTTGTACGAGCAGCTGTACATCTACGTGTGCACTTGCGAGGCCTGCTAAAGCAGATGCTAAGGCGAGTTCTCCATTTGATCCCATTTTTATCCTCTATTATTGAGCTAATTGGTTTCTTATCGCTGTTCTGTTACCTGTCAAAAGGTCCTGTGAAAAACTACTCACGGCATTCGTGTTCATCTTGATCGCACTTGTGATGATCCCGATCTCTGCGTTTGCGGCTTGTCCCATGGACTGCGTTGTTGTAGCGTTCTCGTTAAAGTTGTCCAACAGGATTTTATTTGCATTCTGCGCTCCTTTGGGGTCTTTTTGTGAAGAAAGACCTGCCTTCATTTCTGCATAGCTAGTTATGAAGTCCTTCTTGTCTTTAGCGGTCAAATCATTTCCAACCATGAAGTGATAGGACGTATAACTCCCTGCGTTTGTCGGGCTTGGTGCCGTTTTGTACGCACCTGGGTTATAAGTCTTTGCTTCTGGATCTCCTGCCCAGTAAATATCTTTTCTCATGTTCGCGAAGTTGCTGGTCATCATATTACATGGCTCCGTACCTAAAGCTGTCCGCACATAGCCTGCCCATGTTTTTCCAGAGAATGTAGAAGATGGGTTTTTCCCAAGAGCGTTTTGCATTTCGTCTGTATCAGCAGCTAACCATTTGATTCTTTGTCCAGCAGGAATCACTCCTCCTCCAGGTTTGCCAGTCATTGTTGTTGGACCTTTCCCGTTCGTGAGGTCCTGGGTGTCGCTGGATAGATTCGTGAGGGTTTTCTGGAGATTAAAGGCGTCCGCTTGTCCTTTAAGCTGTAACTGGTACGCATTACTTGTCTTGCTTCCCAAAACTTCAACAAGCAAAAGGATAAGAAGTTCGTTTGGAGTCAAATCTTTATGTTTATTCGCAAGGGAGTCCACTTCTTTCTTAATTGCAGCTTTCGCTTTTGCCTCGGCGTTTACAGTGGCATTAAAAGCAAGCGCATCCGCATGCAGCTTATTGAATTCTTTTATAAAATTTGGAGAACATTTACTTAGTTCTGAGTCTGCCATGCTTATATCCTTATTTTTAGTGCTTTTTTAAGGGACCTTTTTACCGGTTGTTCGTTTGCCCCTGTATTTAGTAACTCTAGAGTCTCTTTGTTTTCTGAGGATAAAAGGTCCCCGTTTCCTAAGGTGTCTCGGATCTCTTCAGGAGAAAGGCCATAGGCAGCTGTTGTTTTTTCAAACGTCGTCCACAGCTTTTCACGGGCTTCAAGCCACTGTTTTTCAACATCTTGGCCCTGCTCTTTCTGCTCATGAACCATCATAAATGACTCAAGATTAGATACTAATAGCTTTAACTCCTCGGTGTTTGCACCTTCTTTCGCTCTATTTAGGAGTTCTTTCATGATTTCTTTGTTCATTATAATTAAAACCTTTTTTGCCTCTACATCAATCTTATCATTGATCGATTTAATTTACAATATATTAATAAATTTACTGTTAATATCTGGTTTATAGTTAGTTAATAATGGGGGAATCTGCATTAATACCGTAACCCGCTTATTGTCAGGTGGTTGTAACTATCTGGTGGGGAGGGGGTTAGGCGGAATCAAGCAAAAAGGTCCCTTTTTTCACGTTGATTCAAAACTCCTCCCTCAATATACTTGAGTCCTTTATATGCGGGCGTAGCTCAGTGGTAGAGCATCACGTTGCCAACGTGAGGGTCGTGAGTTCGAGCCTCATCGCCCGCTAATTTCAATTTTTGGAGTCTTTTGTGCAAGAAACGTCGAATGAAGAATTAGTGGGTGATCAGGTCCGCGTATTGGTTACAAAAAAAGAGGGCTGTGAGGTCGAATTCGACGTCTTTGCTTCAAAAGGACTGATTGCTAAGGCTCGCTTAGATGCTGTCAAACAGGTTGCGAAAGAAGTCACTTTGCCCGGTTTTCGCAAAGGAAAAGCGCCAAATGACGTAGTTCTTAAAAACTATCCGGCTGATGTTGAGAGAAAGTTTCATAAGTCGCTTGCAGATTTGGCATTTATTGAAGCGCAAAACTTAGCAAAAATCCCTGTTTTAAATCAGAGTTCGACTGTTCGCTTCGATATGAAAAGCTTTGAAGAAGAGGGCGCAAAACTTCACTATATGTTTGAAACAGAACCTGTAGCACAAGTGGTTGATCCTACGCTTTTTACTCCAAAACCTGTGGAGAAGAAGGAAGTGGGGGAGACAGAAATCAATGAGGCGATTCGCCAGATGGCCTTTTTCTATGCCAAGTGGGAGCCCGTTCAGGATCGCCCAATTGAAGAAGGGGATTTTATTGTCATCGATTTGGATACACTTGAGGGAGAAGAGACGAACAGGGTTTTTGATCAGGTCCGCTTTGAGGTGAAAAAAGAGCGCATGGCCCAGTGGATGCGTGAGCTTGTTGCAAACGCAAAGGCAGGGGATGTTTTAGAGGGGACAAGCCGTCCTGATGACACTGCAAGTCTTGATGAGAAGAAAGAATTTGCTCCGAAGAAAGTTCGTCTTCATGTGCGTGTGGTTGAAAAAGCGAGTTTACCCAAAATGGATGATGAATTTGCAAAAAAAATTGGCGCTCCAGATGTTGCAGGAATGAATACGCTTGTCGAGGGCGTGTTGAAAAAACAAGTCGAAGATAAAGCGAATCAAGATCTTCGAGAGCAGGTGAATCACTTCCTTGTCACAACCTATGAATTTGATATTCCAAAATCCTTGGTACAAGAAGAGTTTAAGCATCGCTTAAACGGCGCAATGAAAAATTCCGAATTCCAAGCGCACATGGCAAAAGCGTCGCCAGAGGAAAAGGAAAAGATTGAAGCGCGGATGAAGGATGAAACAACACATTCACTTCGCCTCTTTTATCTTTCGCGGCAAATTGTTCAAGAGGGGAAAATTCCCGTCACGAATGAAGAGATTAACCATCGGGCGGTCGAGCAGAGAAAAATGCATCCCGCAGCACGAAATCTTGGGAATGAAATCTCGAGAGAAGAGTATGCGCTTGCGCTCTCGACCGTTTTCTTGTCTAAGGCGCAAGATTTTATTCTTAAGCGAGCTATTCCCGATGTGGATTCTTCCGGGGAATCTTGAAAATTTTGGAGAGAATTTGCTTCACTTTCAAAAAGACCAATATACGCAGTCTATATAGCTTTTTGAAAGTGAGGCAAATGATCCCAAAACTTTTTAAAATTCCCTGGGAAGACGCATTGGGAATGGTTCGAACCAAAAGACTTGACCAAGTAGCATTAATTGGGTACCGTTTGGGAAGAAATAAGGAGCTTGAGCTATGTCGTTAACACCCTATGTAATTGAAGATACGGGACGCGGTGAGCGTTCGATGGATATTTTTTCACGTCTTTTGAAAGACAGAATTATTTTCATCGGGACTGAAATCTCAGATCAGGTGGCAAACGTAGTCGTGGCGCAGCTTCTTTTCTTGAAGATGGAAGATCCGAAAAAAAGCATCAACCTTTACATCAACTCTCCAGGCGGACACATTCCTGCCGGCCTTGCTATTTTGGACACGATGCTCTTTTTGGGCTGCGAAATTAACACATATTGTATTGGACAGGCAGTCTCGATGGCGGCGCTTCTTATCGCTGCAGGAACAAAAGGAAAGCGCTTTGTTCTTCCCCACAGTCGTATCATGCTACACCAGCCGTTTGGTGGAGTCGGGGGGACATCCGAAGATATTGCTTTGCAAGCACAGGAAATTCTCGAGTTAAAAAAAATTACAGCAGATCTAATGTCTCGCTTTACAGGACAGAGTGTTGAAAAAGTTACAGAAGACTCTGAGCGCGATTTTTACATGAGCCCGGAATCTGCTCTTAAATACGGAATTGTCGATCAGATTGCAAAGCCTCCAGAGCCAACAGAGACCCCACCCGAAGTCAACAACTTAACAAGTGCTTATAAGTAGATGAATAAAAAAACTGAAAACCATAGCTGTTCCTTTTGCGGAAGAACAGAAGACACCGTTGAGAAACTCATTTCTGGGCCTAACGCCTATATTTGCGACAAATGTGTCGGTCTTTGTGTTGACATCGTACAGAAAAAACCTACCTCCTACGAGATGAAGGTTTTAAAGCCCAAAGAGATCAAGGAGCATTTAGACGAATACATTGTAGGTCAGGTGATGGCAAAAAAAACAATTGCTGTTGCTGTCTATAACCACTTCAAGCGCATTCGTTCTTTGTCAAAACAAAACGAGATAGAGTACAGCAAGTCCAACGTTCTCCTCATCGGACCTACAGGGTCGGGGAAAACACTGATTGCAAGGACTTTGGCAGAGATTCTCTCGGTTCCCTTTGCGATCTCTGATGCGACAACACTCACGGAAGCTGGCTATGTTGGAGAAGATGTTGAAAACATCATTCTCCGCCTTGTGCAATCAGCTGATTATGACATTGCTAAAGCAGAGCATGGCATCATCTACATCGATGAAATTGATAAGGTTCGTAAAACGACTTCAAACGTATCGATTACTCGCGATGTATCAGGAGAAGGTGTTCAACAAGCCCTTCTAAAAATTGTTGAGGGGACAGTTGCAAATATTCCTCCAAAAGGAGGCCGCAAGCACCCCAATCAAGAATATATCAAGGTAAATACGCAAAATATCCTCTTCATTGTCGGTGGAGCCTTTGTGCACCTCGATAAGATGATTTCAAAAAGACTTGGGAAAAGCACGATTGGATTTGATGCGTCAAGCAAGCGCTCTTTAGATGCGCATGAGACGAACTTCCTCCTCTCAAAAGTAGAGTCAGAGGATCTCGTCTCCTTTGGAATGATCCCTGAGTTTGTAGGAAGGTTTAACAGTATTGCGAATTGCAACGAGCTGACAACAGAGGATCTTGTCGATATTCTCATTCGTCCCAAAAATGCGATCATCAAGCAGTATATCGCTCTTTTTGCGGAAGAAAATGTAAAGCTCGACTTCACAGAAGAAGCTCTTCAAGCGATGGCCGAAAAGGCGAAAGCGACAGGCACGGGAGCAAGAGCTCTCCGCATGATTGCCGAAGGCCTTTTACGCGATCTTATGTTTGATGTCCCATCAGACCCAACGATCAAAGAGATCATCATCGATAAAGACGCGGTTGAAGGAAAGGCTCCACCGAAGCTCGTCCACCAAAGCAAATCAGCTTAAGAGAAAGGTTTCTGCACTGCTGGGAGGGAGGGCAAGGCTCGAGGTGAGGACAATAATCCCAAGGTAAAATTGACGCTGTCACACACCGATTCTTGAATGTTTTTAAATAAAATATAAAATAATACTGATATACAATAACTCCATTTAAAATGACCGAATCTATTGATAAAAAATATCCAAAAAAGTTACAATGGTTGTATCTTTCTTAAACGTGCATAGAGGAGCTGAATATGTTTTCAGTAAGTCGAGTTATTTTTGGAAATCCTGCTACCAGTAAGGTTTATAAAAGGCCCAATGTTATTAAGACCCTTGAAAATAAGGGGGTTATGAAGATTGAGCAGACAAAACAGGTTGAAAAGGCTAGCGCATCTGCTTTAGAAAGAAAAACCTTATGCTGGGTTAGAGGTGGCAAGGCACATGATGCCATGTCGAAAGCTGTTGAGAAGTTTGTTTCGAAAAACTCCTCATCAAAATAAAAATGTTCTTGATTAGTTTACGGCTAAGCTCACAGGACTGGTGATTCGAACTCCTTAAGGAGACACTGAACAATTCATTCGCCAGCCATTCGACCAAAAGCTCCTTAAAAGACTAATTCTCCCTACCGGAGTTTGGCAACAAACATTCTCGCTGTTCTATAACCGCCTTGGGATTGAACATGGTTTTCAACTTTGAATCCCTCCTTTTTAAGCAAAGCTTCGAAGGATTGAGGTGTTTTTGCAAAACACTGATTCAGAATTCGTATTCCTGTATTTGATATTTTTGTATAGCATTCTACAAAATCCTCAAGGTCAACAACCTTTTGATCCTTGAATGAGATAACCTCGTTATAGTGTTGAGATGCATCATCTGCAATATATGTGCCTACAACAAGCCTATCTTCTTCCCTCATCATTTCTCGTGTTCTCTGAAGAGCAGCCATATTTTCACCTTTTGACAGCACTGGGCCAAGGAGAGATAAGAACTTTGTTTGCCTTGTATTGGGGTAAAGTCTTTTCCAGTCTCTTTGAGCTAAAGCATCCCCTTGAAATGCCTGAACCTGATCATGGGAAATTCCTAAAGCTTCTGTAGTCGCTATTCCGTAGCGTAAGCAGTGTGAGCTAAGATCTAATCCAACAACAGTTACTCCTTGCAATCCCTTTTTTCTTGCGCTAACATAACTGTCTAAAGCCGTTTGACTATTTGTAGTCCCTTGAACTACAACCAAGTCATCATCCGCTAGCAAGCCGGTTTCTTCTAAGAGATATTTTACACAAGCTCGATCTTCGATCTTCTCAGAGCCACTAGTAAATGGAAGCATGTCGTACAATGTATTCGCTGCATGAGCTACAGCCTCCGGAGTGTTTATAAACTCATCAGGTTGCTGGTCAAAAAGTGGAACTGTAACTGTAGAGGAAAGCAATTCCGGATGAATTGCATTATTCCCTTCTAAAGTCTTTTGTCCTTTTCTCAAAGATATTAGTTCTCTATCACTAAATTTTCCTTGTCTCGATAATCTCTCAAATAAGAAATTCGCAACGAATCTTACTTTTTCAACTTCGGTAGAATCCTTGAATGTATCTATGCTCTTTAAAGAGTAACGCTGTACGCCGGCCCTTAATAACTGAGTAGTTCTAGATAAAAAGAATCTGGAAGAGGTAAAATAAAACATAATCTGTTTCAACTATTGTGTATAGTTATAATTATACCTTGAAGTTTATTTAATTTCTAGGCTTTTTCGTTATCTATTGTTTTGTTTGTGTATTGATTTACTAAACACCTAATTATCAGCCGAGAACAAGAAGCTTTGGGGTTGTATAGGTTGCTAATGACCAGCAAATTGCAACAACCACGACTTCCCTATCACTCCAAAAATAAGGCCTCAACAGACTGATGATCAATTACTTAAACAACATAAGTAGGGCTGTCGGACGTTGGGTTGTTTTATCAGGTGGTTTTGAGATTTCTGACTGTCTAGAGATCTTTTGAGTTTAAGATTACCTCATCACAACTCTCCGCTAAAAATGAACAGG
>CBDUSP010000042.1:0-13880 GCA_965370365.1 uncultured bacterium
AGGTCTGCAAAGAGCGCGTTTAAAAATTTCTGAAGGGTCATCTTTCAGAGCATCTGGCAAGTGAGGCAAGGCAATCTCTCTTAGTAACTCAAGATCTACAGTTTCAAAAGCGCTTAAAGCTTCATAGTGCTTTTTGACTGGCTTGTAGTTTGCAAAGTTAAAGACCAACTTAAAGCGGTAGTCTTCAAGAAGGGTCTCTTGAAGATCTGAATAATAGATAACCTCATCTGCCTGAATGGAGTCTTTTATAGATTCAGGTGCTAAGATGGAGAGAAAATCTGCTGAGTAGATGGTTTTTAGTGTGGCTAAGTGAGGAAGGATTTTGTCGAGCTCAGAGTTTTCCTTGGGGAGGATAATACAAATGCTGTCTTTACGAAACCGTTTGTAGAGTGTCTTGAGTGACTGTTGCTTCCACCTGTTGTGTTGCCAGAGCCACTCTCCGGGATGTTTTTTGATGCTCTCCTGCATGAGGCGAAGCACCTGGTCCATCATCAAAACAACAGCCGTTTCCAGAGGTTTTGTTAAATCTGGGTAGATTGGATCTGAATAGTGGATACGGTACCCTTTTTTTGTTCGATGCGTGGATGCATGAATAATGGGACAGCCCGTTTTATAAGAAAGAAGAGCGGGCGCTGTTGATGTCCAGGCTCTTCGTCCTAAAAAGGGAAAGGAGTATCCACTATCAGGCATTCCTTGGTCTCCAACGATTCCTAAAAAGGCTCCTTTTTTCAAAGCGCGAAAACCCTCTCGAACCGCATTGCGAGGAGAAATGATTTTACCCCCATTTTTTTCTCGAATCGATACGATCCACTCATAGAGTTTTTTGTTGTTGATCGTCTTGCCGATCGCAACTCCTTTCATTCGCATCGTCCCATCGAGAAAGAGAACCTCCCAATTCGATAGATGGCCACAGAAAAAGATGATTCCTTTGCCTTGGTTGTAAAGAGAGTTTGCAGTGGTCGGATTTTCGCAGGCAACAATTCTTGAAAGATCTTTTTCTCTGCTAAGCTTTGGATACTCAAGACAGTTAATGGCCAGATTTTGAAACGATTGCTTGGCGATTTTTAAAAGCTCTTTTTTCCCCAGATTAAGATCTGTTGCAAGTGCCAAATTGCTAAGCGCTCTTTTTCGGTACTCTCGCATACAATAGAAGGCCGCCCAGCCAATCCCTTTGCCAATTGTGCGAATCCATGAATAGGGCATGATGCTAAAGGGGAATGTCCCGACTCGAATCAAGGAATAGTAGAAAGATTCTTTATCCACAGAGATTAATCAGTTGGTCGAGTTGTTTTGAGAAATCTAGGTGAGCCACGCTATTTCGGATTTTTTCAGCGCTCGTACGTGTCTTTGGGTGATGCAAACAGTTGTTTAAGGTCCGGCTAAAGGAGTCAATATCTAAGAGGTCTTCTACAACAGAGCCATTGAATCCATTGAGAATCTCATGCCCCCCATTTTGTTTTGAGGAGACGACAAAAAGCCCCATAGCAAGCGCCTCTACGGTGACGTTTGCAAAGGGGTCATAGAAGGAGGGGATGACGAGCGCGTCTGCTATTTGGTAGAAGGGAGTGATATCTTCTTGAGGGCCAAAAAACCGCACCTTGTTTTTAAGCCCAAGGCGAAATGCCTTTGCCTGAAAGCGTCCGATTTGATTGTCTTTGCCAACAACGGACAAGTGAAAGTCTTTTGTTTTAATTCGAGACAAAGCCTCTAATAAAGAGCTCAGTCCTTTTCTTAAATATCCATTTCCAATGAACAAAAAGTGAAAACAGTCAGGATCAAGTCCAAACTGCTTTATTCCTTGAACTTTTGCTTCTTCTCTTTTAGAAAAAGGCTCTTGCATTTCTTCCCACTCAACACCGTTATGAACGACTTCGATTTTCTTTGGATCGACCGCATAGTTCTCGAGCAGTTCTTTGCGGACCATATGAGAATTTGCAAAAATTTTCTCTAAGTTTGGATTTTCAAAAGCTTCCTTTTCAAGAGCGAGGATTTTTCTATGCAAGGGATTTAAAAGACACGTTCGATACTTCCACATTCCTTCTGAAAGAATCCTGCTTTTCAAATAGGAGAGATGAACCCCATTTCCCGCTCTAAAATGGGTCTGAAAGCGATTTCGATCCATTCCAAAGATAAGATCCGGCGTATTTCCCTGAATCCATCTAGACACACCTCTATCAAATTGCTCCATGCGCATGAATTGGGGCCAATGGATGGTTTTAAAGGGATGCAGCGAAATTTGAGCAGATGGGGGACAAAAGGACTTTTGTCCGGTTGTCAGAATGCTAACCCGAGCGCCTTTTTTTACAAAAGCGGAGGCGATGCGCGAGGCATACTTTTCAAGCCCCCCGCTATTTTGGGCTTTTGTCTTTAGAAGAGCTACGTGAGAAATGGACTTCATCAGGCAGAGTGTATCAGCTTGTTTCTTTTCTCGAAAACAGGGTTTTTATGAAAAACGAAAGGATCCGCCTTTCTTTTCTTCGAAAACCTGAAGTTTAAGCTGCTTTAAGATGGTATGTATGGGACCTACACCGCCCAATAATTCTCGTTCGTTATCTTGAGCTTCAGTGAGATTTTCTCTAGCGCAATTACGATCTCCCTCATATTGCTTATCTCTTCGAAAAGTCTGACTGGAAATGCTTTTGTCCGTGACTTTTACGGCTAATCGCTTGTTAATCCGTTCCTCAAATTGTTCTAATCCAGTGCCTCTAAGAATGATCTTTTTTAAGGATTTAGGAAGATCGTTCAAGTCAATCTCTTCAAGAGCTTGATTTCCGGTAAGGTTGAGAGAAGTTATGCCGGAATCAGAAAGAGAGAGATTGTCCAGGGAGCGGATTTGAACGTTGGTAAGATCAAGAGTGGAACTCTCATCCGATTCCGTCCAGGAAATCCCATCAATTTTATCGTTTACACGTTTTTTAATGTTAGCTACTACTCGTGCGACTTTTACTAGCTCGCTATAGCAAAGATGTTCTATGTAATTCAAAAAGGTATCCCTTTTATTACCATGTAACGGTTCTACGCTCATTTTAAACCCCCAGGTTAACGGTTGTCGTACTTAATATTATATAATAAATCTTTATCTATGTCAATGAGTACTATATTATTGTGTTTCGTGTAACCCGTTGGTATCCAAGAGGTTAGAAAGTGTGTCGAGGGTGGGGTGTAGGTGTTAACCTGTTCATTGTCAGCAGGATGTGCGATTATTCCCTTCCGAGATCATTTTCAGGGGTCACGGAAATGGAGTTGGATTTGAGCTCGATGCGCAGGTTGAGCTTCTGGTGGGATGTCGTATAGAGACGGAATTGGTTCATATATTTACGAAAACGGTTCCGAAGGTACTCTTCGCGCATGTGTGAGGGAATATCAAAGGAATCGTCCTTTTCAAGCCCATTGACAACTTTCTCCACGTACCTCGTTTCTAATTCATAAGGGTAGATAAACTGGATGCTCCAAAGAAGGGTCTGTCTTTCTGATTTTGGGGAGGCAACAACGGTGACCTGCATCATGTCTTTGACGGTTTCTAAGAAGACGCGACTTACCCCTCGAGCATAAAGGGGAATGGACATCCCCTTGACCCCATTTTTTTTGATAATGAAGTTATTTGTGGAAATAGAGAGGCTTTCTGGATTTAAAACATGACTATGTTTGGACGGGAAGTAGATTGAAATGGGGACAAATGTGTCTATGGGGAGAAAGTCTTGTCTTGAAAAATCGAGTCTTAAGAATTTGGCTTGAGGATCATCAATTTCCAGCGGATGTTCAGAGAGCTGAGGAATCGATACTTTTTTCCAAGAATTTGGAATAGAAAAGCTAATTTCATCCATCTTCCAATTATTTTGGAGGTGATCTAACTCTGATGCGGAAACTTCATTGAGATTAAACGTAAGCTTTATCCCTCGATTTTTGACCTTTCTCACAACATCTTCAGGCCCGTTTACCGTTAAAAAAAGTTGATGCGGCCAAATATCTAGAAACTGGTACCCTTTTGGAGCCTCTCCAATGGGTTTTGTGATAAGAACCGGAATTTTTTCAGAGAGCCGTTTTGTCTGTCTTAGAATCATCTCCTGGGGAACAATCCTTGTAACGGTTTTGCCCAAGTCGATTTCTGGGTTTGTGCAGTGGAGATTTTTTTTATCAATAACAGCAATCCACTGATCGGGTTGCTGGGATGCATCGATCAATATTTCGAGGTTTTTTGAAGAAAGCTCCTCCAGACGCTCTTTGTTTCCATATAGATTGAGACAGATCTTTGTCTCTAAGACGCCATTCCCGAGCATTCCCTCGATCGTTTTCCCCTTTGGGAGATTAATCACGCGAGCAGAAACCCCAGGCACCTCTTTGTTTACCGTGACAGAGTGATTTGTAACAACCCAGATAATGATCGCAAGAATGAGAGAAATTAACTTTCTTTGCCAGTGATCTAAGAAAAGTCGTTTGAAAAATGAAATCACTTTCTAAACCATTCAGTAATTTTAAACTTGCCTCGAGATCCCATGCTCTCAGGAGGATTAAAGATACTCCGAACGATTCCTTTAAATCGATCGATTTTTACACCCCGGGTCATGATTCCATCGCGAGCAATAGAGACTTTTCCTGTTTCTTCAGAAACGGCAATAACTAAAGAGTCTGATGTCTGGCTCATCCCAAGTCCTGCCCTGTGGCGCGTGCCCATCGCTCTTGCAATTCCAGAGGTGTCTTCAACAAGGGGAAGAATGGCAGCTGCTGCAAGAATGATCTGATCGCGAATAATGACAGCACCATCATGAAGGGGAGTTCTCGAGGAGAAAATGGTTTCGATGAGCTCCGACGAAAACTCTGCATTGAGTAAGACAGCCTTGTTTGCATACTCTTGCAGAGAGTCTTCATTTTCTAAGACGACTAAGGCGCCATTTCTTCTCTCCGACATGCGATAGATAGAGTTTGCAAGATGATCGATAAACCGATCAAGAGAGGAGACTTCTTTGGATCTGCGCCCTTTCAAGCTAAGTTTAGAAAGAGCCATTCTCAATTCCGGCTGAAAGATAACAATCGCGCCAATCGCAAGAACATTTCCAACTAAGATCATGATCCTGTGAAGAACAGGAAGATTAAACCAGCTTGATGCTCCCAAAATAAGCAAGAATGCGAAGAACCCAAACACAAGGTCCATGGACTTTGTGTTCCACAAGAAGGAAAGAAGGTAATTGATAATGATCGCAATGATCAAAATTTCTACAAAAAGCATAAGGAAACCTCCTCAGCTTTTACCCCGGATCATGCAATTTTTTCAAGAAGAACTTTATACCATTTATCAAAAATAGCTTCGCGTTTGAGCGCGTAAAAGAGCCAGGCTTAGGTAGTTTTCGTGGCTAGCCGCTATGAAACCTTTGCTCAGGAAGAGGGAGGAGCAACAGCACGGAAAAGCTGTATTACAGCTGAACTGGCAAAAATAGTACTAACCCCGCCCGCCCAGATAGAGGGGAGAAGAAATTTTCTAAGGGATTCTTTGCTAAGTGATGATTTAGCGAATTTTGAGACTCGATTAGCGGAGAAAGCCGCGAAACCAGCCGCTCCTGCCATATCAAAGCCCATTAAAAAGAGATTTGTGCCCTTAGCAAGGAGATTGGGGGTATTAACTGTTTCTGTGACTGTCATAATAACTCCATATAAAAATTGTTTCTATGATGTAATCATCATACCACGAAATGTATTATATATTCAAGTTGTTTTTGTTCTGATATTAGAAATTTTTTGAATTGGAAGAGTCAACATCAGCGCCTGTTGCATAGCGAAGCTGATAGTAAGCCCCGATTAGATCAAGGCTTGCTCTGGTTCTTTGATTGCGCGATTGAAGAAGGAGATTAACGCTATCTCTGTACTCAAGGGGAGCAATGCGCCCAAACTCCAGCTTTTCTGCAGACTGAAAGCGGGCTTGCTCAGCTAGTAAAACTGCCTGAGAAGAGGAGAGATAAGCCATAATTGTCTCTTCAAGTTCATAAAGACCATTTCGAATCTCAACTTCCACTTTTTGGAAATTCTTGTCGTAGTTGAGTTGATAAGAGTGTTTTAGAGATCGAGCTTCTTTAATTTCATGTTCTCGAAGAAGCCCATCAAAAAGATTCCACTTAAGGACAACGCCTCCAGACCAGTTGTAACTTTGGGATCCAAAGGGATGAGGTCCGATATACGCATCATTGTATGAATATCTGGCAAACCCCTCAACCTTTGGAAGATATTTCCCTTGCTTCTCGCCTAAGTTCTGATTCGCAACGCCAATTTGGAGCTGGCTCTTTCGAAGATCAGGACGATGAGAAAATGCAAATTCCAAATAATCAAAGACCTCCTCTTCGGAAAACAGAGTGAGCTTTTTCGCTTTTTCAATGGAGGTAACGTGATTTAGAAAGTCTTTTGTGCTTGGTATTCTCTTATCGAAATAATCGTATTTGGTTTCAACTTCTTGGAGTTTGATTGCAATCTCAGCTGTGGAGTCAATCGGGATTTGAGTTTGGCTTAAAGCAAGCTCTGGTTCGAGAAGAGGATCAATGCCAAGCGTTAAAATAAACGCATTTCTTGCATTTTTTAAATGCTTGAGTGTCGAATAGTAAAGAGAAATTGCATTTGCAACAGCGACTTTACTTTGGTTGACTTCGAGAGTTGTTGCGTTTCCGGCATTTAGTTTTTTTTGTTCTTGCTCAAGCGCGTAGGAGAGAAACTCGATATTTTCTCTTTCGATGTCTAGGGATATTTCGTAGGCAACAACGGAGTAATAGCTTTGTCGAACAGCCAAAAGAAGTTCGTTGAGTGTGCTTGCCCTTTCAAAATCAAATGCCTCTTCTTCGAGCTTTTTCGACTTTAGGTTGAAAATAAGATCTGTGGAGAAAAGGGGTTGGTCAAACTGCAAAATACTTCTATAGCCTCTATGGGAGGATGTAAAAGGATCGCTCGCATTGAAAATGTTTAAAAATTCCTCTGACTTTGAAACCATATGAAACTGTCCCTGGTAATTCAGGGAGGGGAACCATCTAGAGACAGCTTGGCGTTTTCTTTGCTTTGCTTGGTTTGTGCCCTCTTTCGCAATAAGCAGTTCTTTGTTGCACTCCCGTGCAATATTTTCAGCTTCTTTAAGAGAAATATTGGAGAGAGAGAACTCGCCAAATAAAAGACAAGGAGTCAGTAGGATGGTGTTTATTAGAGAGTTCCCCATGTCCTCACTGTATTCTAAAATTCATTTGACAGCAATGTTAGATTACTCAAAATAGGATGCCTATTTTGAGATTTTATGGATGTCCTTATTCTTTCCCGAATTCAGTTTGCACTAAATAGCTGTTTTCACTACCTCTATCCTCCGATGAGTATTGGACTGGGGTTGATGCTCGTAATCATGGAAGGACTCTACCTAAAGACTAAAAATCCAAAGTACAAAGAGATGACCACTTTTTGGATCAAAATCTTTGCCTTAACCTTTGCTTTGGGTGTTGCGACGGGACTTGTTCAGGTATTTGCCTTTGGGACAAACTGGGCTCGTTACTCTCGCTACGTTGGAGACGTTTTTGGAAGCATCCTTGCTTCAGAGGGGATTTTTGCCTTTTTCCTTGAAGCGGGTTTTTTAGGGATTTTACTTTTTGGGTGGGAAAGAGTGGGCCCAAAACTCCACTATTTTTCAACGATTTGCGTCTGTCTTGGAGCGCATTTTAGTGCGGTGTGGATTGTTATTGCAAACTCTTGGATGCAAACTCCTGTCGGATACGCAATTGAACAAACGTCTTTAGGAGAACGTGCTGTTACAACAGACTTTTGGAAGATTGTGTTTAGCCCATCGAGTATGGATCGGTTAGGTCACGTCCTTCTTGGGTGCTGGATTACGGGCGCCTTTTTCGTACTTAGCGTTGGTGCTTACTATATGCTTAGAAAGCGTCACTTAAGCATTGCACGTTCGATGACGCGTCTTGGGCTTTGGATGGCGATGTTCTTCTTGGTGTTGCAACTGTTTTCAGGAGACCGTAGCGCGCGCCTCGTTGCTAAATATCAACCAGCAAAGCTTGCTGCTTTTGAAGGGATCTACAAAACAGAACCAAGAACACCGATTTCTGTATTTGGCTGGGTAGATGCAAAAACAGAAGAAGTTCATTCTCTAAAGATTCCAGGGGGCTTGAGTCTTCTAACCTATCGTAACCTGGAAACCCCTGTTGCAGGGCTCGACCAAGTACCTCGTGATGAATGGCCAAAAGTTCCAGTCGTCTTCCAGACCTATCACATCATGGTCATCATGTGGGGGTTTATGTTTTTAATCGCAGCTCTTGGTCTATGGTACAGGTGGCGGGGACGCTTAGAAAAAACGCGCTGGCTTCTGTGGTCAATGATTATCTCCGTTGCATTTCCTCATATCGCACAGCAATGCGGATGGATTTCAACGGAAATGGGACGTCAGCCGTGGATTGTGTGGAAGCTTTTAAAGACAAGTGATGGCGTTTCAACTGCGATTTCAGGGCCGCAGGTCTTTGGTTCGATCATCATGTTTATTGCGATGTACCTTCTTCTTTTTGCCCTGTTCATATTTCTTCTCGATCGAAAAATCAAGCATGGACCTGAAGAAGATGGGGATGCTGTTTACCGGGATGTGACGAAGTAGTGCTCCTTCCCACAAATTCCTGACACTTGGACCACGTGAAAGCACCAAATTTCAAGGATCGTAAAGGGATTGGTATTAATATCAATACCAATCCCTTTACGATCTTTAAAATTTGACAGCTTTGACGTAGGTCCAAGTGTCAGGAATTTGTGGGAAGGAGCACGAGTATGGTATTAGAGACAATTTGGTATGCCGTAATTGGCCTTTCTGTTTTGATGTACGCCGTTTTAGATGGGTTTGATCTGGGAGTCGGCGCTTGGCATCTTCTTGCTCGCAACGATCATCAAAGGCGCATTTTTTTAAATGCAATTGGTCCTGTCTGGGACGGGAACGAAGTTTGGCTTGTGATTATCATGGGAGCTTTGTTTGCAGGCTTTCCGAATGTGTACGCGACGGTATTTTCTGGATTCTACACGCTCCTGATGGGATTGATTGCGGGACTGATTTTCCGCGCAGTTGCTATCGAATTTCGGAGTAAACAAGAGTCGCCAGCTTGGCGAAAAACCTGGGATGTCGTCTTTTCCTTTTCAAGCATTTTGGTCTCTTTTATTCTCGGAGTTCTCATTGCTAATATGATTCGGGGGATTCCTCTAGATGCTGAGCAAAATTATGTGGGGACATTTGCTCGTTTCCTCCATCCTTACTGCATTCTTGTCGGGATTACAACAACCTCTCTTTTTGCAATGCATGGAGCTACTTATCTGTACATGAAGACGGAGGGGGAGACGCACGCAACCCTTCAAAAGTGGATTAACCCGTCGATTATCGTGTTTTTGTTTTGGTATGCCATAACGACATTTGCAACGATCATTTACATGCCTCACATGGTAGAAAAGGTACGCGCAAATCCATTGCTCTTCGTCTTCCCTCTTCTTTCAGTTTTTGCAATTTTAAACATCCCTTACCAAGTAAAGAAGAAAAACGATGGATGGGCGTTTATCTCATCTGCACTTAGCATTGCATTTTTGCTCATTCTCTACGGGCTTGGTACATTCCCAGTCCTTGTTCCCTCGACAATTGATCCAGAGACAAATAGCCTTACGATTTTCAACTCGTCTTCGACTCAAAATACGTTAAAGACGCTCCTGACGGTTGTTGCAATTGGAATTCCCCTTGTTCTCGCCTATGGATTTTGGGTCTACCATATCTTCCGTGGGAAGGTAAAACTTGATAAGTCGAGTTACTAAATGATTGGTATTGTCGCAGATTCTGTCCTCGGCGATCTTGTTATAGAAGTCGTTAAAGAGCCTCCTTCACTAAAAGAGATTTCGGGATTAGCAAAAATCGCGCTTGGAAGCATCCAAGTGTTCTTGGGTACCGCTGTTTTTCCTTTACAACTTTGTGGACGCGTCTTCAGACACAACAAGCCTCTTCTGATTAGCCAAGGGATAACCAATCTCAAAAAGCTAGCCGGAACGATTCAGGGAGTTGCAAAGTCTATTTTTGGAATATTACAGATTGTTTTTGGAGTGGCGGTTCTTCCTTTTCAGCTCTGTGGAAGACTGTTTAAGTCCACACAGCCACTCCTGTTCAGAGAGGGGATCAAAAATATCCTTCGAGGGGTAAAGACAACTCATTTTCGAATGAAATCCCTTGTATTTAATTGTTTTTAGTTGTATCTTTTGGCTTCAATTTTTAAAAACAGGAGTTTGAAAATGACTGCAATTACTTTATCAGATTTGGATGAATCTCAGTTAACCCAAGAGCCAATTTCTAGTCATCTAGCTGTTTTAGATTACATCCCTTTAGTTAGCACGGTTTCAGGTGCTGCTAGGGCTTTTTTTGGGTCAATACAAAGTGCTGTAGGGGTTGTTCTTTTGCCAGTACAAATAGCAGGAAGAATGGCGGGGCATAAACAGTCGTTTATCCTTATCCAAGGCATTGCGAACGTGGTAAGAGGAATAATTGCTGCCAAGCCAATCGTAGGCAACATCGCTATGTATTTATATGATAGCAGCAAGATAGTAAAAAAAGATTTCCAAATAGCCTCTGGAATTATGGATTAGAAGCCGTTGGGAAAGCCAACAACAGCCTTGTAACACTGAATCAGGTGAGAAACACCGTTCATAGCTCTGTGCGGCTTTTCTTCAGGAGGGAGCTTATAAAAGTCGGCGATCTTGTCCTTTGAAAGTCCCGTGTCCCAGGGAAGGGGACCTGTCCCTGATTTTGCTTGGGTAATTCTCAGTGCCCAGTGCATAGAGGCCAGATCCAGCCAGTGATAAGGCCAATTCAAAAGCTCTTGCGTCTTTGGATCGATAACTTGAGAGAAAAAGACGCGATCAAAAGAGGGGTTTTGGCAGATAAAAACAGCCTTTTTTCGCTGAATTTCAAAGCTCGCAAAATGATCAATAATTTCTTTAGATACGTTTTCTAAGGGTTTCCCTTGAGAGACTTCGTCCCAAGTAAACCCATTAATCTTAAGGCTTTCCTTGTCACTTTTTTCCCAGTCCGTAACATCTTGATTGATAAGGGCTTGGTATTTAAGCAGAGAGATACCTGTGGAGAGGTCCACAATATCGAAGGCGATTTCAACAATCCTATGGATTTTAGGATTTAAGCCGTTGGTTTCTGAGTCGAGAAAAATACCAAGCATACGTTTTAAAGTATCAATTATAAGCGATGAGCGCAATCGTTTTGTATTTCTTCTAAATCTGTGATACAATTTCTGCTATGGCGCTACCTCCTCAAAAATTTCGTGAGATTGTTTTTCAGATTCTCTATATCGAGAGTTTTCCCTTTTCACAGGAAGAGGAGATCATTTCGATGCTTATGAAAGAGCTCAAAGTCACTAAAAAAGCAGTCATGCAAGCCAAGGAAAAGGCAAAGGAAATCTCTCTAAAGCTTCCTGAGATCGATCAGAAAATTGAGAAGCTCTCTGATAACTATACGTTCGAGAGGATTTCTCGCGTTGAGAAGACAATTCTACGTCTCGCTGCGTATGAGCTGCTTTTTGACGCATCGCTTCCATCCCAAGTTGCCTTTGCAGAAGCTTCTCGTCTTACAAAAAAATTCGGCACAAAAGAGAGTGCTCAGTTTGTAAACGCAATTTTAGATCGTATCCACACGGGAAATGCTTGCCTAGTCTAACATTTAATACAAAGAGGACGCTTGCAGAATTTTCGACTCTTGGAGTCGGAGGCCCTATTGGCTTTTTTCTAGAAGTAAAAAGTTTCGAGCAAATGCGCGAAGGTCTCCTTTTTGCTTCGAAGCAATCGTTGCCATTTTTTATCTTAGGCAAAGGATCAAATTGTCTCTTTAGCGATCAAGGATTTTCCGGCGTTGTTTTGCTAAACAAAATCGACTTTTGCAATTGGGAAGAAAATTCAGTTCAGGCAGGAGCAGGCTTTAGTTTTTCTCTTTTGGGATCACAAAGCGCGCGCAAAGGGTTTTGTGGACTTGAGTTTGCATCAGGGATTCCCGCAAGCGTGGGTGGCGCCGTCTTTATGAATGCAGGTGCAAATGGAACAGAGACGTGTGATTTATTAAAAAGCGTTACCTTTATCCATCCAGATGGAAGCATCCAAGAGTATGACAAAAAAGATCTGGAGTTTAGCTATCGCCATTCAAGCTTTCACTCGATGTCTGGTGCGATCTTAGCCGTCACCTTTGCCTTTTCTGAAAAGGGAGCCCAAGCACGTCAAAAACAGCTTGAAATGATCGACTACAGAAAAAAAACGCAGCCTCTAAAAGAAAAGAGCATTGGCTGTATTTTCCGAAATCCTCCCTCTCAAAGTGCAGGATCCTTAATTCAGCAATGTGAGCTTAAAGGACTGAGAAGGGGAGGGGCAAAAGTGTCTGAGACCCACGCAAATTTTATCATCAATACCGGAAAGGCGAGCTCCCAAGAGGTGACTGAGTTAATCCGAGAAATTCAAGACAAAGTCCGCGAGAAAACAGGTGTTAAGCTCGCTACTGAAGTAAGGCTTATCCCATGACAGAATTCCGGGCAGATCTTCATTGTCATTCGAATCATTCTGATGGATCGGATGATCCTTCTATTCTCTTAGAAAAGGCAAAGGAATGTGGCCTTTCAGGGATCTCAATTACAGATCACGATACGATTTCTGCGTACACACCAGAACTGCTGAAGAAAGCCAAAGCTTTAAACCTTCACCTCCTTACAGGAATTGAACTATCAACGACTCTTCATAAGATGCCCGTTCATATCTTAGGTTATGGGTTTGATCTACACTCAGACAGTCTTAACGTGTTTATTCAAGACATCCAAAAAAAACGAAGGATCCGTAATCAGGCGATTTTCCAAAAGCTAAGAGAAAAAAAGATGCTCCTGCCGGAAGAAGAGTTTCTTTCTGAAGAAAAAACAATTGGAAGGCCCCACATTGCTCAAGCCTTGGTAGAAAAGGGATATGTTTCCTCTTTTAGGGACGCGTTTAATCTGTATTTAAAAGAGGGGGCTAGCTGTTATGTTTCTGGTTTTAAAGCAGGCCCAATGGATGCGATCGAAGCCATCCGCAAGGCAAATGGGAAAGCTGTCTTGGCACATCCTCACTTTACTCGGAAAGGCCTGTTAAGATCTCTCCTTGCCCTTCCCTTCGATGGGATCGAGTGCTTTTACGGGACGCTCAATTCCTATGATGAAAAACGTTTTCTCGACATTGCAAAGCAAAAGAAGTGGATCGCGACGGGTGGATCTGATTATCACGGGGCTTTCAAGCCCCAAGTTTCTCTTGGATGCTCTTGGGTAGATGAAGCGACGTTTATGGAGCTTTTGTCATCCAAATCAGAGTAGGGGATCTAGGACGATTTAAATACCGATGAAAACAAACAACCCACTTCTTGGGCAAGTTTGATAGAAAGTCGATAATAGCTTTTTCCTCGCAAGCGCCTTCCTCATGTCCTGGGTAACAAGTAATTGAAATTGCGCCATCGGATGCAATAATTCCGAGACTTGATTCGATACTTTGAAGAGTGGTTTGCGTCTGCGTGGTAATGGACTTATCTCCCCCAGGAAGGTACCCCAAGTTGTAAACAATCAGCCGTGGGGGCTTTGGAAGGGGAATCTCATGAATAAGCGCATGGGACTTTTTAAGGAGATGCACATGCTCAAACTCGTGAACTAAGTTTTTTGCCTTTTCGAGCGCCGCATCTTGAATATCTAAAGAAAAAACCTTTCCCTGCAGCTGGCATAAAAAAAGCGTGTCATGACCATTGCCACACGTTGCATCGATGGCAACATCTCCGGGATTGAGGTGTTCTTTCCAATATTTTTTTGCAAGGGTGAGGTGAGGGGAGCGGGAATTTTGGGGAAGCA
>CBDUSP010000043.1:0-13412 GCA_965370365.1 uncultured bacterium
CATTCGCCAGCTATTCGACCAAAATTCACCGAAAAAGTTAATTTTCGATCTGCAACAACTAACCCTAGTTTATTCCGATCTCCAAATTAACTTTTTCGGCGTTTTTGGCGCGAATCCCCGGCAAAGCAATTAATCAGTGTCTCCTTAAAAAAGAGGTCCCAGGAAGTAGAAGATTGCATAGAGCACAAGTGTGGGAATAAGCGCT
This sequence comes from uncultured bacterium, assembly GCA_965370365.1. Classification (GTDB taxonomy): domain Bacteria; phylum Chlamydiota; class Chlamydiia; order Chlamydiales; family SM23-39; genus DAIDHZ01. The sequence continues at coordinate 206 of CBDUSP010000043.1, forward strand.
GCTAAAAAGAGGCTTAGCGAGCTGATTCCATCTTTAAAGTGATGCTTTAAAATCGCATATCCTGCTGGATTTGGCGCGTTTGCAATTACGGTAAGCCCTCCCCCTGCGATGACCCCAGTAAAAATCGCATATTCAAAGACTTTCCCCCAGTTAGGAACGAGCGACGCCAAATAGGAGACAGCCGTATTGTCATTGAATGCGGCAAGTCCAATTGCTACCCCCATGACAGAAAGAGGGGATTTCCCGTAGAGGAGATCGACAACCCACCACCCTTGTAGTTCGCCGTGGATCAAAAGTCCTGCGAGGAAAAGCCCGATGAGCATGGGAGGGCGGACGCGGATCGGATATTGGTGGTTGCGTGTAAGTTGATGGAAACCAAGATAGAAAAGAAAACTCGCAACAAAGACTGCGGGGTAGTGGGAGACCATCACAGTCCAGATGATAAATATCACATGAATGCTGGTAATCCATAAGGGAACGTTTGGTTCTTTGGATGGAGTTTGAACGTAATTTTGCTCCATTTTCGTAATTTCTTTGCGGAACATGAACCAGTAAAAAAAAGTCGATAGGAAGATTCCGAGAGCTGCCTTGCCTCCGAAGGTAAACAGCATATCCAGACTTGTCCAATTCCAAGCGTGAGATAAAACGAGAACAGCTGGCGATGCAAAGTTTGTGAGAACTCCCCCGACAGAAATGTTTACAAACAAAAGACCGATTGTGGCGTAGGCAAGTTTTTTACTAGGCCCATAGTTGTAAAAGTGTCTATCGAGGAGAAGGGCGCAGAGAGCCATGGCCCCAGCTTCTGTAATTAAAGAGCCAAGAAGGGGACCAATTGTTAAAACGACAAACCACCAAGAGGAAAGCGCTCCACCTAAGGCTTTTGCACATCGGTTCATTGCCCTTTCTGCGATATGAACAATGGGCCTAGATGCGCTCAAAGATAAAATCACAACGACAAATAAAGGCTCTGTGTAGTTTCTTGTGTTGATATATTCAAGCGCGGTCGACATATCATAAAATGAGGACATTGCGATGAAAAGAGGGATTACCCAGAGAATGAAAATAACCTCTACTTGTGAAACGAAAAAGAGCAGGTGAAGTGGAACTGTTCTTTTGTGAGCCCTTTTTTCCAACCTTTCAGCGAAGCTTTGCAATCGATACGATGAAAGGGTATGAATGATTGCGCAGAAAAAAATAATCGCTGAGACGATATGAAAAGGACTGATCTGTAAACGTTCGAGCTCAAGAACAGATGGCGCTTTTAAACAGTCGAGTTTAGAGGCAAAGAGATACATCCTTTGACATATATCAAAAAGGCATGTTTTTTACGAATATTAGCCCGAGCTATAAATAGATGGCAAAGAGCGCGAGCGAGGCAAAGCAAAATCAGTTTTCAGATTGCAGGACAGTATTTTCAATACGGCCTGCAATTTGAAAATCGGATTTTGCAAAGCCGTAGCAAGCTTCTTGCCACCTATTTATAGCTCGGGTTAATAAGAGCCAATTATCAAGTGAAAGCATCTCAGCTCTGGCATCTTCTCTTACGCAAATCGATCGGAGAACTTTTTTAATCACATCTGTTGGGGCAAATTCTTTTAAAGAAGTGCTTAAACATTTTCGCCTCTGTGTAAATGCGTGTCGCATCATCGGAAAAAAACGAGAGGGAGAAACTTCGGGAAGAGGGTAGGAGCAAAGATGGATTACCGAGGACGCAACAGAGGGTTTTGGATAGAAACAGTTGGGCGAGACAGTAAATTGACTCTCTAGCCGTGCATAGTATCTAGTAAAGAGAGAAAGAGACCCAAAAGTTTTGGTCCCCTCGCGTGCAAAAATGCGATCGGCCACCTCTTTTTGAACCATTACGGTAATCGAAGAAAAAGAAGAGTTAAAGCATTTTTCTAGAAGAGGCGTTGTGATGTGATAGGGAAGATTTGCAATCACTTTTTGGAAGGGAATGTTCTTAAATGGAAATTCAAGAGCATCAGATAGGTAAACGTTTAAGCGTGCATCTTTCGTTTGAAGACGAGTCAATGCTTTTGCAAAGAGAGGATCTTTTTCAATTGCATGGACAATCGCCCCTTTTTCCAAGAGAACCGAGGTCAGCGCTCCAGGCCCTGGCCCGATCTCTAGGACAACATCTCCTGGTCGTACATCTGCTACCTGGACAATTTTTTGGACGACGTTCTGATCGATGAGAAAGTTCTGCGAAAGCCTTTTTTGGGGAGATGCGCCAATTTCCCCTAAAAACCTAATCAACTCGTTGTAAGTCACTTAAGAATAAAGGGATGAAGGTCTTCAGAGCTATTTTCATAGAGAGGGTAATCTTTGCGTAGTTTCGCAAGATAGCTTTCAGACTCTTGGGTAATTGCCTTTTGGACAAGCTCGTTGCGCAAATCGTAGACGAGATTTTCAAACTGAGGAGCTGGGTGGGATGTATTTTCAGCTAGAAAGAAAATGCGGGAAACAGTGTGATTATCAGCCTTGTTTTTTTGGAGAACGGGAGAGCTATATGCTCCAGGCGTTAAACCGGATAAAGCGGCTTTGTGGTTTTCTGATAATTCTTTGTCGACGGCAGTGTATTCTGCTGAGATTTGGATTGAGGGATCGATCTCGAGAAGAGAAGAGCGCGCTTCCTCAGGTGATACGTTCTTTTCAATCAAAAGGGCATGCGCTTTTTTTGCAGTCTCTTCAGGAGTTTTTCCGCGAATGACAATGACGTGGTATTTTTTCTCTTCAAAAGCAGGATTTTCTTTAACGTGTTTTTGGAAAGCCTGGCGGATATCTTGCGGAGTTACCTGGCTCATCGCTTTTGAGTGGACGAACCACCAGGTCATTCTCTGGACGATCATCTCATCGCGAATCATTTTGGATGCCTCATCATAGGAAAGACCGATCCTATCAAGAGTGATCATGATGTTAGGGCCAAAGCGCATCTCAATTTCACTGCGGACATCTCCATCGCTTAGAGGGATCTGCATTTCATCTGCTTTGGTCAGCATTAATTGTTGATCGACGAGATCTCTCAAGACATGGCGCCAACTTCCTTCATAAAACTGGTGTCTTGCTTGGTTGGAGTCTTCGAGATGTGAATAATTCTTATGGAAGGCAAGATCCATTTTTTTCTTTACGTCCATGACGGAAATGGTATTCCCATTCACTTTTGCAAGGATCGAGTTTTGGACTGCAATCTTATGATCATCTGCAAGATCGACCGGAGGAGGCGATGCGAACGCACTGAGTGTGAATAAATAAAGAAAATATCTGAACATAATACGGATGAGTGTAACAGAGGAGGTTTATTTTTTAAAGGAGATACTGATTCATTGCTTTACCAGGGATTCGCGCCAAAAGCGCCGAAAAAGTTAATTCGGAGATCGGAATAAACTAGGGTTAGTTATTGCAGATCGAGAATTAACTTTTTTGGTGAGTTTTGGCTGAAGGCCAGGCGAATGAGTTGTTCAGTGTCTCCTAAAGGAAGCAGAGAAAAACCCATCCATACCCCCAGATTCAGGGAGAAGAAGAAGGGGTTCTTTTTCAAGCTTTAGGGGGAACGTTTCAAGGATATACTTGATTTGGGTTTGGTTTTCTTGGGGAAGTAGACTACAGGTTACATAGACGAGCGTTCCCCCTGGTTTTACGTATTGCAGAGCCTTCCCAACAATTTCCCTTTGTTTTTGGACAAGGCTTTCGAGCATCGCGGCATCGATTTTCCACTTCTGATCAGGGTTTCGCCTAAGCGTTCCCGTTCCTGTGCAAGGAGCGTCAACAAGAACCCAATCGCACTTACCGATAAGTTTTTTTAGTTGGGGGTGATTTGGGAGGAGTCTTTGGGCGTTTTGGATGCCCGCTCTTTTAAGTCTTTGACGCGCCTCTAAAAGGGCTTTTTCACGAATATCGTGAAGATAAATTTGTCCAGAGCCCTGCATTTGGTGTGCAAACGCAAGGCTTTTTCCTCCTGAGCCGCTACAGTAGTCGAGAACAAGATCTCCCGGTTTTGCCTGCACCATCTCAGCTACGAGCTGGCTCCCCTCATCTTGGACTTCAAAAAGACCCTCTTTAAATTCTGGAAGAGAAAATAGGGGTTCCCTTTTTTTAAATTGAATTCCTTCTGGAGCTTTTTTGCATGGGGAGATAGTAAACATTTTTTCAAAGCGCTTTAGAAGTTGATCCCGAGTTGTTTTAAGCAGATTCGCGCGAATGGTCATTGGCGCAGATTCATTGAGTATTTTCCCGAGCCGAGTGGCTTCTTTGACTCCAAATCCTAAGCAGAGTTCATCATATAAAAATTTAGATAGGCCCAACTTTGCATGTTCTGGGATCGATGGGTTTTGGGCAATTCTTTCCCAATCGATGTTGCGGTAGAAAGAAACGGGATTGTTTGGGGAAAAGTGATCAAGCAAAGATTTCCATCTGGCCATGCCGTAGATGGTGTCTCCCATGATCTTGCGATCTTTGGATCCAAGGCTTTTATGGGAGCGGAAGTACTGGCCCAGAGCGAGATCTAAAGGCTTATTTGTTTTTGAAAAAGCCGTTAAAAAAATAAAGATGTGTCGATCAATAAATTCGGATTGCATGCGCCTATTCTATACCTCTACGGGGTTGTGGGCAAGGTTCACAGAAAAATTGCTACTTAAGAAATTTTTCTGATAAAGTAGCGCCCTTTTTAATGGAGTCAGTGTGAGTCTTCCGATTAATCGAGCGCAAACAGTAGAACTTCAAAACTGTCGGGGGGAATGCGTTCAGCGTTTTAAGAGAGAGATCTCTGAAACGAGGGTTTCGGATCGAGATATTTCTGAGCTTTACGAGGAGGGGGGATGTTGTTGGGCGAGCTTTAAGGGATTTGTTGTTGCTAAGGGCATGGACGGGGGAGAATTAAAGAAAAAAGGTGTCGAGCATTTCATGGACTGCTGTGAGGCAAACTTTGGCCCTTATAACGCTACAATTCTTGAATTGAAGAAAGAGATTCGTCAAGCGGTAAGCGACTTTTTTGGAACGCGCACATCCGGAGTCCTTCCCGATCCAGGAAGTAGTAATCGTTTTCGTAATGATGCTGGCGAGAGCGAGGGGAGTGAGCTTCTCCTTAATGAGGATAGGTACGGGACGTTCGGAAGCGCCGAATAACTGGCCAGAATATTTCCCCATTTGCTATCGTCGAAAGAAGTATGAGTTTTGTTCGCTTAGCCGTTTTGCCTCTTTCTCGATTTTTTATTAGCGCAGTGTTTCTTGCTGGCGCTTTAAAAAATATTTTTTCTTGGGAAGAGACGGAGAGAGGTCTCATTGACGCTCTTTCCGACTGGCAGGCCAACTTTGCGTATTCCCAAGAGGTGCAGGCTTTTTTTGCTTTCATGATTTCTTGGAGCTCTGTTCTTCTTCTTATTGCAACAGGTGTGATGCTTCTTGGGGGAATTTTTGTTTTAATGGGTGTCAAAGAAAGGTTCGGGCTTTCTTTGCTTGCGATTTTTTTAGTTCCCGCGACGATTTTATATCATCCGTTTTGGTGGGTTGAGGGCCCCTTTTATGAGATGGAATCGGCAATGTTTTTGAAAAATCTTGCGATTTTAGGCTGCCTGCTCAAACTCCTCTTTCGTGACTCTGCTGAACAATCCGCTTCAAGCATGGGTGATTCCATTTCTTCGATGAGATTTTAGTGAAGTCTCTGGTTCTCCTTTTTGTAAGTCTTCTTCTTGTTGCCTTTGGACAAAGTTCCTTTGTTTCTTTTTTGGGCATTGGCGCAGCATCCGTTGGCTATGCCCTTTTTTGGTTTGCCCTTTTGAGCAAATTTCAAGGGAAAAAAGAGCGGTTTTGGCTTTCTGTTAGTTGGTATGCCCTTGTTCAAGGGATCCAGCTTTCTTGGTTTTGCTCGACAAAGTACATGGGCTCCGGGATTTTAGTTGTCTACGTATTTGTCGTGTTCCTCCTTGCTCTCCAATTTGGATGTCTTTCTTTCTTTTTTAAGCGGTCGAAAAGTGAGTGGATTTCGCTAAGAAATTGTTTCGCGATTGCAGGAGCGTGGGCGCTCCTTGAGTGGACGCGGCTTTTTCTCTTTACGGGATTTCCCTGGAATCCAGCGGGTCTTGCGCTTGCATCAAATGAGGTAGCGATACAGTTTGCAGCGCTCTTTGGAGTTTACGGCCTCTCGTTTTGGGTGATCTTTGTCAACGCGTTTGCCTTGTATGCTTTGAAATCTTGGAAAAGAGGTGCTGTTTGGGCATGTCTCGCCTGCACACCCTATCTTTATGGGCTTGCGCAGCAAGCTTTAGTGGAGCAAAACGTTCCTCTTGAAAAAAACATTTCCGTTGCGCTTGTCCAAACGGGGATATTGCCAGAGCAAAAGGATCGTTTCCCTCATCAAATGGAATCCTATATTCCTCCCTTAAATCAATGGGAAAGGATTTGGTCGGTGTTAAGGGAGGCTCAAGAAATGGATCTGATCGTCCTTCCTGAGACCGCTGTTGCTATGAGAGCGAATCAGTATGTTTATCCGCTCGAGATGGTCGAAATAATTTGGGCAGACTATTTTGGGGAGGCTTCTATTGATGCTTTCCCTCCACTACAGGCGCCGTTTGCCAAAATAGTGCAAGAAAAGGGATGGCGCGTCACAAATCTTTTTATTTCTCAGGCCCTTGCAAACCACTTTAATGCTCGCGTGATTGCTGGATTTGTCGATCGAGATGCTTCTTGCGAATACAATGCGGCCTTTGATCTTACTCCTTATAGCTTGGATTGGGATCGCTATGAGAAGCGAGTTTTAGTCCCAATCGGGGAATATGTTCCTATGAAACAAAGTGCTTGGGTTTCTAACTTCCTCTCCGAGCAGTTTGGAATTGGAGATTCTTTCAGTGTAGGGACAGATGCAAAGGTTTTTTCTTGCACGTTTCCTGTTGGCATTTCCATTTGTGCTGAGGAAACGTATAGTCACTTAATTCGCGATCTTAAACTTCAGGGAGCTCGCCTTTTTGTGAACATCACAAATGACGTTTGGTTTCCCGGATCTCACTTGCCCTGGCAACACTTTCAACATGGCTGCATGCGCTCTGCTGAAAATGGAGTGTGCTCCCTGCGTGCGTGCAATACAGGGGTAACATCTGCTATCGATTGCTGTGGAAAGGTGCTTGGAACTCTCGATCCTTCAGAGGAAAAAGTTGATGTGCTTTTTCTTTCTGTTCCTGTCCGATCGTTTTCGACTTTATATACATTTTGGGGGGACTCGATGATCCTTGTCTTAAGCGCTCTCTTTGTCCTTTTTTCTTTTCGTCGAAAAACCTCTCTTGAATCATCTTCTGGATAAATGTATACTTCCCTGTGGAAGTATAGGAGTGCAGATTGGTCGATTCTCTCGAAATGCAAAACAGTTTAAAAAAAGCCGTAACTGTTTCTGGAATCGGAATTTTCTCTGGGGAAGAGGTCTCTGTTACAATTCATCCGGCACCTGTAGATACGGGAATTGTTTTTAGACGCGTTGATCTGGAAAATTCCCCGGACATTCCTGCACACGTAGACTTTGTTCAAGAGTCCTCTCGATGCACCCGAATTGGATCTCAAGGGGTAAGTATTACCATGGTAGAGCATCTTGTGTCTGCCCTTTACGCCTGTGAAATCGATAATGCGCTAATTGAGGTAAAGGGTCCCGAGATTCCAGGTTCTGATGGGAGCTCTCTTGCCTTTGTAAATCTTTTTAACGAGGTAGGGGTACAGCCTCAGGACAAACCAGCGAACCTGATTGAGATAGAACAGACCGTTTCCTGGTCTCAAGGATCTATACATCTTATCGCTATTCCCTCAAAAGAATTTAAGCTCAGCTATACGATGCACTACCCGCAATCGAAACTCTTGGGCTCTCAGTACTACTCTCTTGTCCTAAGCCCAGATCGATATCGACAGGAAATTGCTCCGTGCCGTACCTTTTCTTTGTATGAAGAGATTATTCCTCTTCTTGAGAAGGGTTTGATCAAGGGGGGTGCTTTGGCAAACGCAGTCGTTATTAAAGAAGATAAAATTGTTAATCCCGAAGGCACGCGCTTCCCAAATGAAATGGTTCGCCATAAAGTCTTAGACCTTATTGGGGATCTTTCTTTAGTAGGGTCTAGAATCCGCGCTCATATCATTGCGATTTGTTCCGGACATGCTTCAAATATCGCATTTGCAAAAACTCTTTTAAATGCACTTCCAGCGAGGAGTTATTGATGACTAATCGTCCTTTTGTTTTAAACGCAAAGCAAATTAAGGAGATTTTACCTCACAGGTATCCGTTTCTTTTGGTTGATGCAGTTATTCATCTGGACTTGGAAGCAAATGAGGTTACTGGCTTAAAAAATATTACGGTGAATGAGCCCTTTTTTCAAGGGCACTTCCCCCAGGCTCCGGTTATGCCGGGAGTTTTGATTTTGGAGGCGCTTGCCCAGACGGGAGGAATCCTGGTTCATCAAAAAGGGTATGATAAGAAAATTGCTGTCCTTTTAAACATCACTGATGCAAAATTCCGCAGAACTGTTCTCCCTGGAGATGTTCTTCACCTTCAAGTAAAGGCGGCGCATATCAGTAGAACGGGAGGCAGAATGGGAGCCAAGGCAATGTTAGGCGATTTCGTTGCTGCTGAAGCAACAATGAGCTTTGCGCTCGTTGATAAAGATAAATTATAAGCGGAAATACATGTCGAATATTCATCCTCAAGCTGTTGTCGAGCCTGGAGCAAAACTCGGAAAAAATGTAACGGTCGAGCCCTTTGCTGTTGTTAAGGGGACGGTTACACTTGGCGATAATGTCGTTATCAAATCCCACGCATACATCGATGGAAATACGACGATCGGTGAGGGGACAATTATTTGGCCGGGCGCAAGTATCGGGACAAAGACGCAGGATCTAAAATTTCGCGGTGAGAAAACCTATGTTGTGATCGGAAAGCATTGCGAAATCCGTGAGTTTGTCACAATTAATTCCTCGTGTCAGGAAAACTCAACAGTCCGTATTGGCGATAACTGTTTAATTATGGCTTACTGTCATGTCGCTCATAATTGTGAAGTTGGAAATTACGTTATAATGTCTAATAATTCAATGCTTGCAGGGCATGTTACTATTGGAGACCATGCGATCATCGGAGGAATGACTCCTGTACATCAGTTTTCTCGGATTGGAAGCTATGCGATGGTTGGTGGGTTTAGCCGTGTTCCGAGAGATATCCCTCCATATACACTTGGGGGAGGATTCCCATACAAGTTTGGGGGAATCAATATCGTTGGTTTAAAGAGGCATCAGTTCTCCCTTGATGTTCGGTCTTCTTTAAGTAAAGCCTTTCGGATTACCTATAGGTCTGGTTTGCACCTTGAAGAGGCTATTGAGAAAATTCAAAAAGAAGTAGAGCCTTGTAAGGAAGTAGATCACTGGATTGAGTTTTGTAAGAGCTCTAAGCGGGGATTGATCGGTCTTGAAGGGGTTACAAAGCCTTTGACAGAAGAAGACGCAACCGCAGAGCAAGTTCTTGAAGGGTAATGTTCGCATTGCTTACTTTGGGACTCCTCATTTTTCTGCTCAAGTTCTTCGCTATCTCAAAAGTAAAGGTGTGTCCGTTGTGGGGATTGTCACACAACCTGACCGGCCTCGAGGAAGATCAACAAAACCACAGCCTTCTCCTGTAAAACAAGTCGCAGAAGAGTGTTTTTCTCATGTTCCTTTGTTGCAGCCAGAAAAAGCCTCAAATGAGGAGTTTTTAGAACAGCTAAAAGCACTGCAAGCAGACCTATTTGTAGTTGTTGCTTTTGGCCAAATTTTAACTGAAAAGCTTCTTTCGATTTCCCCAAAAGGGTGTATTAACGTTCATACAAGTCTTCTTCCTAAATATCGGGGAGCCGCTCCAATTCAGCGTTGTTTGCTTGATGGAGAAGCAGAAACAGGTGTTTCGATTCAAAAAATGGTTAAAGCGCTGGATGCGGGGGATGTTATTGCAACCGCGAAAATGCAAATCCCGAGGGAGATGATTTTTAAAGAGCTTGAAACCGCATTATGTGAGCTTTCAAAGCCACTCCTTCTTAAGGTAATTGAGGATTATAGTGCTGGGATTCCTGAAGCGAAACCGCAGGACCACACCCGGGTTACCTACGCCGCAAAAATCAATCCTGTGGACGGTGAAATTCAATGGGATGATTCTGCAGAAAAAATTCATAACCAAATTCGGGGTTTTTCTCCGCGTCCTGGAGCCTGGACATGGCTTGAAAAGCCCGTAAAGAAGATGAAAATCTTAGCCTCCCGAGAAGTGGAGCACCGAGGAGACCTTCCGGGAACAATTCTTTCCAAAGAGGGCATCGTTGCTTGTGGTAAGGGAGCTTTACAGATTTTAGAAGTTCAACCAGAAGGAAAAAAAGCGATGTCTTGGAGTGACTGGTTCCGAGGCGCTCTTAAATTCTCTCAGTTTTCCTGAAAAATTTTCTTTTCATTAACAGCTGATTTTTTTACAATTTCCCCGCTTTGATAATCAAACCGTTCTCGATAGAGACATTGAGAAGGGATTCTAACGAAAGGAAGGTAGTATGGCAGTGGCAGAGAGTATAACAAGTGGTAATTACAGAGTTTCTCTTCGGACAAACGCTAAGCAGTGGGAAAATGGGGACCACGCTCCGCGAGGTTTGGGTTCTATAATGCTTGCGCAGACGGATTTATCATACGGAGGGTTTCAGTTCACGCAACTTAACGAGAAGCTTTGCAGAGTGCTCGCGACGGTAACAGAGTATACGCAACTCTTTAAAGATGCGGGGAAAATTTTTCAGGCTGGGATGATTCCGATGGGAATTAACTACATTCCTAGGGCAACTGTAATTGCGTGTGATGCGGTTAAGGGACTTTTTAACAGCGCAAAGGATTTACCAGGGGATCTTGTTAGGCGGCTGATTGTAGTGATCAAAGAGGTTGCGCACTTGGCCTCTACTGTTGGCTATTCATCGTTTCCTTTCCTTCAGCTTTCTACAAAAACTGCCGAAGTTGCTGGGAAAGTATTTGCTGGTGCAGGTGCGCTAAAAGCAGTTGCAGATACATGTGATGTTATGAAGAATGGGCACGATTTTTGGAAGTTGAGAAGCGTTTCAGTGAAAGACGTAGAGGCGGGAGGTCTTGGATTCAAAGAAGGATATGAAGAGGCTTGCGTTTTAAATGAGCTCAACTTGACAAAGTCCATTTGTTCTGTAGCTGGGTTTATCTTAGGTCTTGGCGTTGTGTCAGCTGGGCTCGCTTGGTCTCCAGCCTATGCAGTTGGGACTGTTGTGATTTCTCTTGTAGGTGCTGTGTGTGGACTTAGCGCAACTCTTTATAAAGAATCGAGGAAGTGGGAGTTTACTATTTCGTCGACGAACCCTTCGTTGGCTCAGTCTGAATCACAGACTGCGTAAATACTTTTCTTGGGACCGTCTTTTTGGGCGGTCTCAAGAGGTCTAATGAATCGAGAATGGATTTTTCTAGCTACTTTAGCTCTTTTTCTAGGAGCCGTTATTCTTATAGGAAAGATTAATGCCGGACGCTCTTCTGTAGAGTCGGGAGATTTATTTCGAAAAGAGAAGATGTGTGGTCTCCAACCTGCTGAAAGTCATGGCGTTATGTCTTTTTTTGTTGAGAGAGAACCTTTTGTTTAAAAGGAAAGACTTGCGTGGAAATTCGCGCATTGCCTATTATGTGCAGCCAATATTAATGAGTTCGTTCAACAGAGCGGGCTTTACGTATGCCACCCTCGAAGGGTTAAGCGCGTTGATAGAAAACAGGTCTGTTTATCTATTTTTTCAACCGCTCGATTTTTTAGGGATCAATTTTTGTGAAAGAGGAAGTCTATGTCGCTGACTTTAATTGGCCGAAAAAAAGGAATGACCCAAGTTTTTGATGATAAGGGTAAGCTCATTGTGTGTACTGTCATTTTGGCCGAGCCGAACACTATTCTTATGGTGAAGAGCGAGGAAAAAGATGGGTATAACAGTGTGCAGGTTGGTGGTGTTTCCTATGGGAGCACGAAGCAGCCTCGCGTTACGAAGTCTATGAAGGGTCACTTTGCTAAGGCTGGATCTGAGCCATGTCGCGTTGTTCGTGAGTCAAGAGTTAGCTCTGAAGAGTCTTTTGAAGTGGGACAAAAATTAGATACAAGTCTTTTTTCTGATGGAATGTATGTCGATATAGAAGGTGTTTCTAAAGGGAAAGGCTATCAAGGGGTGATGAAGCTCTACAATATGTCCGGAGGGCCTGCGGCTCACGGTTCTGGGTTTCATAGGCACATGGGTTCAACGGGGATGAGATCAACACCGGGCCGTTGTTTTCCGGGTGGAAAGAGAGCTTCTCGAATGGGTGGTGATCGTGTAACTGTGCAGAATTTACGCGTTGTCGCGGTGAAAGGAAATGTTCTTCTTGTTGAAGGTGCGGTTCCTGGAGCGCGAAGCGGGATTGTGTACATCAGAAAATCGAAAAAACTTGGATCAAAAAAGGGTTAAGACTGTGGCAACACTTAAGAAATACGATCTAGAAGGGAAGGAAGTAGGCGAGCACCAGGTTGATGATGCGATGTTAGAGTCGAAAGCTCACCCCCAGTCTGTAAAAGATTACCTTGTTGCGATTCGCAAGAATGCGCGTCAGTGGTCTGCAAATACAAAGACACGGGCGCAACTCGGAAGAACAGGAAGAAAGCCTCACCCGCAGAAAGGGCAGGGAAGATCTCGTCAAGGGGACCTCGCTGCACCTCAATATAAGGGTGGAGGGATTGTTTTCGGTCCGCAGCCAAAGTTTAACATGCATGTTCGGATCAATAAAAAAGAGCGTAGAGCTGCAATTCGTGCAATCATTGCCGAGAAAATTAAAGAGAATCGAGTCCATGTCCTCTCAGGTGCGGATATGACGGCACCGAAGACAAAAACACTTGCTCAGTTTTTCGATAAATTAGATGCAAGTAGCCGTCGCATTTTAGTGTTAGGTGAGAGTAAAGCAACAAGTGATCAAATGGGAAATCCTCACGAGAATTTCACAAAGAGTCTGCGGAATCTTCAAAAGAAGCAGTACTCGCTTGTTCCTCAAGTAAATGGATACTCTCTTCTCTTGGCAAAGGACTTGGTTGTTTTAGAGTCTGCGCTGGATGAATTTTTAGCGATGTTGGGGTAATTATGAATCCGTATGAACTTATTAAAAGCCGCCGTGTAACTGAAAAAATCCGCGTGGTTGAAAACCTGCACACTGCAAAGAGTAATCCCTCTTT
>CBDUSP010000044.1:0-13340 GCA_965370365.1 uncultured bacterium
TGACCATTGCCGAGAGGCAAGGCATGAGTGAGGAGGATCATTTCGAGGAAAAGTCAATGCTGCGAAAACCAACTTTTGAATTACGAGCGGTATACTTTGGGGGCCTAAATCTTTGGCAAAGCAGTTGTTCAGTGGCTCCTTTAAAAAAATGATTTACCAAAATCCCAACATCAAGATATAACCGCTGTCCAGGGAGATATTGATTCATTGCTTTGCCAAGGATTCGCGCCAAAAGCGCCGAAAAAGTTAATTTGGAGATCGGAATAAACTCGGGTGAGTTATTGCAGAAAAGAAAATTAACTTTTTCGGTGAATTTTGGTCGAATAGCTAGCGAATGAATTGATCAGTGGCTCCCCAGGGAAGATCCTCGCTAATTCTTGTTTGTACTTGAAAAATTCTGTGCCCACAAGTTATGCGGAGGATTATTAAAGATTTTAAAGGAAACCAGCTCCTTGCAAGAACTTCAGGTTTAAGGTAAACTACGCGCCATGAACATCAAAAGTGAACGATTAAAAAAACTAGAGACAGAACTCCAGGACCTCGAGCAGTGGATGACCCTCGGTCTCGTCCCAAAAAAGGACGCCGAAAAGCACCAAGAAGAGATCCGCTTGTTAAATGCGAAAATCGGAGAGGAAAAAGAAAGACTTCGATTCATGAAGGAAAACGGCGAGCTTGAGGAGTATGTAACTCCTAAAAAAAACCCCGGTAGGCAGGCCTATGCCGAACCCCATACGCTCCCCGGAGCGGACGGTGGTGATAATATGACCGATGCTGGTCTCGATATGGAAACCGAAAGCTACGATATGGAAACAGTCTCCGACGAGGACACAGAGGCTGGATCTGCAACGACCGATCATGAGGGAACCGTCATCGAAGAAGAAGATGAGGACCCCTTTTCTGATAAAAATCGCTGGAAACGAGGGATTTTAGAAGATCCGGAAGCGGATAATTGGTAGACAAACCACCTGTTAGCCTCTATTTCCACATCCCTTTTTGCACGAAAAAATGCCCCTATTGCCACTTCTACGTCATTCCAAACAGACCCCCATTTCATGATCTATTAGAGGAGGGGCTTCTCCTTGAAATAGATCGCAGGTCCCCTTTGATTGCGGACAAGGAGATTGTTTCGATCTATTTTGGAGGGGGAACTCCCTCGCTATTTGCTCCCCATGGAATCAAAAAAATTCTTGAGAAAGTAAAGGAGTCTGGGACTCTTTCCTCTGCTTGTGAAATCACAATCGAGGCCAATCCAGAAGAAGGATCTCATACGCTTTTTAAGGCTCTTGTAGAGATGGGGGTTAATCGCTTGAGTCTCGGCGTCCAATCGCTCGATGATCGATCCCTACAAACCCTCGAACGAATTCATACGGCTAAAAAGGCGCAAGAAACGATTTTTGCTGCAAGAGCGGCCGGTTTTGAAAACATCAGCATCGATTTAATGTACGATCTACCCGATCAAACTAAAGCCAGCTGGGATTACACCCTCTCGAGAGTCTCAGAAATCCCAATTGAGCACCTTTCTCTATACAATCTCACAATCGAACCCCATACGTCTTTTCACAAGAGAAGAAAAACGCTTTCCCTACCCGACCAAGATACAAGCCTTTATTTTCTGAGGAGCGCAGTGCAAAAATTCGAATCGATTGGACTTGAAAGATATGAGATCTCCGCCTTTGCAAAAGAAGGGTTTGAATCAAGGCACAATCTTGGCTACTGGACAGGACGACCTTTTTTGGGATTTGGCCCATCGGCCTTTAGTTTTTGGGAAGAGAAGCGATTTCGCAATATCGCAAACCTCCAAAGATATGTGCGATCTTTGAAGGCTGGAGATTCTCCCGTAGATTTTGAAGAACAGCTCCCTTTCCCTCAAAACCTGAAAGAGCGTTTTGCAGTTCACTTAAGACTGTTGGAAGGCGCTGAAATCGACACATCATTTCCAAAAGAAATGCTCTTGTCCATCGAAAAACTCACCAGCCAAGACCTTCTCGTAAAAAACGGATCCAAAGTTTCTCTTTCTGAAAAGGGACTCCTTTTTTACGACACTGTCGCATCAGAACTGATCTAGGGAGTGTTCCTAAAAGAGGATTCGTCGCTTTTTGGGATTATTTTGGCCGCATTTTAATTTTCTTGAAGGGGGTCATATACACGTATATTACCCCCTTCAAGAAAATTAAAAAGAGGCTCAAAAGAACCCGAAAATCGACAGAACCTCTTTTAGGAACACTCCCTAATTTTTCCCAAAAAATTTTCACATCCCTTTTCTATTTAGGGACTCACGATTTTCGTCCAAAATGTAAACCTTTTTTTCTGGACTCAAAATTCAAAACTACAATATACAGTGTATAAAAGACGCGGACATCTACAACATGTTGTAGGCAGGTCAGTTTCCTCTTAGGCAAAATAATAAAGGCGGCGCATGAAAAAACCAGGCGAAAACACAACTTCTTTTCTCGAACGCAAGAACAAAGATTCTGTCACAAAAACAGGATATGCGGTGGTAAAAAGAAATGGGACTCTCGTCCCTTTCAATCGGGAGCGCATTTTAAAAGCGCTTGAAGCTGCCTTTAGAGACACGAAAAGAATCCTCATCTCGACTCCTCTTGAAGAAGACGTATCAAGCAATGTCAGCCGCATTACAGATATCGTTGAAAAACAGCTGATTCGCCTTGCTGCTAAGGGAGCCTCTCTCACCGTCGAGGGGATCCAAGATGTTGTCGAAGTGACTCTCATGAAGAACAATCATCACGATGTTGCTAGAGATTATATTGTCTATCGCGATAGCAGAAAGGCAAAGAGAGACGACTCCCCTATTCACTTAAAAATCTATCGCAGAGACAAAACAACGCCCGTTCGATTCAATCCGATGAAAATCGCATCTTCTATTGAAAGAACGTTCCGAGATTCAAGAAAAATTGAGGAACAAACACCAAATGATATCGTCGAACAGGTAAACCTTCTCACGCAAAGTATTGTTAGCGACGTTGTTAGACTCGCTGCCAAGGAAAATGTCATCTATCTGGATATGATTGAAGATCTCATTGAACATACCTTCATGAGCGCAAAGATTTTTGACGCAGCCAAGTATTACATTCTCTACCGCGCTGAAAAAGAGAATAGCTCTTCTCACCATGCATCTGATTTGGTTGATGTAAGTGGGACCTTGCGCCAGTTTGAAATTATCACAAAAGATCAAACACGCCTCACAATCAACGAGAACATGCTTCGCAGCAAATTCGGCTTTGCATGCAAAGGCCTTGAAGAGGTCTCTGAAAGTGAGCTACTCGAGACCGCTATTTTGCAATACTACGCTGGCATGCAAGAACATGAAGTGGACCTTGCAAACATTTTTTCTGCTAAATCAAAGGTCGAAAAAGATCCTGCATATGCCCAAGTCGCCTCTCGCCTTCTTCTCGATATGGTCTATCGCGAAACAATGGATGTTTCTGCAACAGAAGCATCTCTGCCAAAAACACACAGACAATACTTCAAAAAATACATCAAGCGAGCCATCTCCTATAAAAGAGTCTCTCCAAAACTTCTCGACTTTGATCTCGACGAGCTTGGCAAGACAATGGATCTTTCTCGAGACGATCTCTTTTCCTATATTGGTTTGCAAACGCTCTACGATCGCTATTTCATTCACCATGAAGAAAGACGCCTTGAAACCCCGCAAATTTTCTGGATGAGAGTTGCTATGGGACTCTCCCTAAATGAGGGTGAGCAAAAAAACAAACGCGCCATCGAATTTTATAACATTCTCTCTCAGTTTTACTTCACATCAAGCACACCAACGCTCTTTAACGCGGGCACGATGCACTCTCAGCTCTCCTCTTGCTATCTCTCAACAATCGAAGATGATCTCCATCATATCTTCAAAGTCATTGCAGACGACGCTCAGCTCTCTAAATGGGCAGGCGGAATTGGCAATGACTGGACAAATGTCCGCGCAACAGGAGCGAAAATCAAGGGCACTAACGGAACTTCTCAGGGAGTAATCCCCTTCTTAAAAGTCGCAAATGATACCGCAGTTGCTGTCAATCAAGGTGGGAAAAGAAAAGGCGCAATGTGCGCTTATCTAGAAACCTGGCACCTTGATATTGAAGAATTTTTGGAGTTGCGCAAAAACACAGGCGATGAGAGACGCAGAGCTCACGATATGAATTCAGCAAACTGGATTCCCGATCTTTTCATGCAAAGAGTTCGTGACAGTGGAATGTGGACACTCTTTAGCCCAAATGACACGCCCGATCTCCATGATCTTTATGGGCAGGCATTTGCAAAGAGATACGCAGAATATGAAAAGATGGCAGAAGAAGGAAAGATCAAGCTCTATAAGAAAATAGAGGCGATTCAGCTCTGGAGAAAGATGCTAAGCATGCTCTTTGAAACAGGCCATCCTTGGATCACGTTTAAAGACCCATCAAACATTCGTTCATCACAAGATCACGTAGGCGTTGTCCACTCTTCTAACTTATGTACGGAGATCCTTTTAAACTCCTCTAAAGAAGAAACGGCTGTCTGTAATCTTGGCTCGATTAATCTGCCAAAACATACAGGACCAAAAGGGCTTGATGAAAAACAGCTTGCAAAAACCATTCAGACAGCAATTCGCATGCTCGATAACGTAATCGACATCAATTTTTACCCAACAGAAGAAGCAAAAACGTCGAACTCCCGTCATAGACCCATTGGCCTTGGCATCATGGGATTCCAAGACGCTCTCTACATACAAGATATCAGCTATGCATCTCACGCGGCCGTTAAATTTGCAGATGAAAGCATGGAAACAATCTCCTACCATGCAATTTTGGCCTCTACAGAGCTTGCAAAAGAGAAGGGAACCTATTCCTCATACAAAGGATCTAAGTGGGACCGCGGTCTTTTTCCAATTGACACAATTGATCTTTTGGAAAAAGAGCGCGGATCGAAAATTGATCTCTATAGATCCTCAACAATGGACTGGGATGTTGTTAGAGCCGCCGTTAAAAAACACGGAATGCGCAACTCCAATACCATGGCAATTGCGCCGACTGCAACCATTGCCAATATCACGGGGGTAACACCTTCAAATGAGCCCGTCTACAAGCACCTCTTTGTAAAGTCCAATCTCTCCGGAGAGTTTACAATTGTGAATCCTTATTTAGTTGATGAGCTCAAAAAACGGGATCTCTGGGATGATGAGATGATTGACGATCTCAAATACTTTGATGGATCTATCCGAGAGGTCGAACGGATCCCAAGCGATGTTAAAAACCGCTTCCTCACAGCCTTTGAAATTGAGCCTGAGTGGATTATCGAATGCGGAGCCCGCAGGCAGAAGTGGCTTGATATGGGACAATCACTCAATCTCTTCCTTGCAGAGCCAAGCGGAAAGAAGCTCCATCAGATGTATATGCTCGCCTGGGATAAAGGGCTCAAAACCACCTACTATCTCAGAACACTTGGAGCAACACAAATTGAGAAATCCTCTCTTGATATTAACAAAAGAGGCCTGCAACCACGCTGGATGAAAAACAAATCCGCATCAAGCAACGTTGCAGTAGATAGAACAGAGAATAAACCCACAGTATGTAACCTAGAAGAGGGATGCGAAAGCTGTCAGTAATATGAAAGAATCCGTAGAAAAACGCGTGAATGTAAAAGACAAAAGACTCATCAACTGCCATACAGTCGATGTAAACCAACTCATGCCCCTCAAGTACAAGTGGGCTTGGGAGCATTATATCAATGGTTGCTCCAATAACTGGATGCCCACCGAAGTGCCGATGGCAAAAGACATCGAACTTTGGAAATCCAATAAACTTTCAGACGCCGAAAGACGCGTTATCCTCCGCACTCTTGGCTTTTTCTCGACAGCTGAGAGCTTAGTTGGAAATAACATCGTTCTTGCCATTTTCCGCCATGTAACAAATCCAGAGGCGCGTCAATACTTACTCCGTCAGGCCTTTGAAGAAGCCGTTCACTCACATACCTTTCTCTATATCGTTGAGTCTTTGGGACTTGATCAGGGGGAAATCTTCAACATGTACAATGAGATCAGCACGATTGAAGAGAAGGATCGATTCGAAATGGAGATGACAGAGGCTATCTTACAGCCTGGCTTTTCCACAGAGACCAAAGAGGATGCTCAAACCTTCCTCGAAAACCTCATTGGATATTACATCATCATGGAGGGAATTTTCTTCTACAGCGGCTTTGTGATGATCCTCTCTTTCCTCCGCCAGAACAAAATGGTCGGAATTGGGGAGCAGTTCCAGTATATTTTGCGCGATGAGACTATCCACCTAAACTTCGGTATCGACCTTATCAATGGAATCAAAGCGGAAAATCCTGCCCTTTGGACTCCAGAATTCCAAGAAACTATCGTCAAAAAGATCAAACAAGCCGTTGAGCTCGAGATCCGCTATGCAGAGGATTGTCTTCCAACGGGAATTCTCGGGCTAACGGCCCCTATGTTTAGAGAGTACGTCCAGCACATCGCAGACCGCCGTTTTGAGAGAATCGGACTCAAAGCAATTTATGGGTCTAAAAATCCATTCCCATGGATGTCAGAGACAATTGACCTTGCAAAAGAGAAGAACTTCTTTGAGACGCGAGTAACTGAGTATCAGTCCTCTTCAAATCTTAGCTGGAATTAGGGAGTGTTCCTAAAAGGGATACCCCCTGAAAAGGGGTATCCAGAAAACTTGAGTGTTTACTCGGAATCACATGCAGGACCTGAGCACTCAGGTTCTTTCTCGTTAGCGATATCCGCAGCTTCAAAATCCCTCACCGCACCAAACTGTTCTTCTGGGGACTGCTCATGGTCGTAGTCTTCTTGATCAGCTGAAAGGCCGACAAAACTCGTTGCAAGAACCGCTAACATAAAGCGCTTCATCATAATACTCTCCTGTTAAGTTAAATTTTGAAAAGATGGGCAGGAGTCTACAAAAAAAGACTTTTTTTACCAACCGCTAAAGAACAGGGGATTGTAAAGGGGCTTGCCCCTTTATACCCAAGTAATCTCAAAACTTGGAGTTAGGCGGGTTCAAAGCTGCCGAATTTGAACGATCGCAAGTGCCTTTGTATTGTTAATACTAAGGCACTTGCGATCGTCCAAATGCGGCGCTTTCCCTACCGCCTAACTCCAAGTTTTGAGTTTACTTGGGTATACTAGGGTTCAAGGGACGAAGTCCCTTCGCCATTCTTAACTAAATAAAAATAAACAAGATAGGTCGTGATTACCCCTGTAATTATATAACTAATTTGAAATTATATCCCCGTTTTTGTAATATCATAATTACACAGAGGTCATCTCGAGGAGAGTGCTATGGCAAGCCGAGTAAAAAAAACAGCAAGAAAGAAGACTGCGAGAAAAACGACAGCTCGGAAAAAGACCGCAACGAAGAAAACGGCTCGAAAAAGAGCGCCTACCGACAAGTCTTTACAAGCCAATAAAAGAGCTCACTGGAAGGCTTATAGAGAGCTTCAAAAGCAAATCGATACGGCCTGGAAAAACCTTCAAGCGGATGTGAAAAGAAAATCATCTCCGGATGTTCTCATTCAGAACAAAAATCATCTCCTACTGCTTCTTGGTGAGTGCAATTACATGACACGCGAGTGCATGAAACTTTCTGCTAAAGCCAAAAAAGGAAGGATGCGCTAAACTGGTTTCTTATGAGGCCAGGAGACACGTACAAATCTTTTCTTATTACAAAATCGCTTCCCTTGGATGAGTTGCAAAGCACACTCATTGAGGCGGTGCATGAGCCGACAGGCGCTAAAATCATGCACATTGCAAATGACGATCCGGAAAACGTATTTTGTCTTTCTTTCCAGACACTCCCCTCTAGTTCAAATGGTGTTCCTCATATCCTAGAGCATATTGTGCTTTGTGGCTCAAAAAAGTTCCCTATCAAAGACCCCTTTTTCTCCATGACGCGTCGGAGTCTAAATACGTATATGAACGCGCTCACTGGACAAGATTTTACCTGCTATCCAGCAAGCTCTCAGGTGGAAAAGGACTTTTACAATCTTCTCGAGGTCTATCTCGATGCGGTCTTCCATCCGGAGCTCAAAAAAATGAGCTTTTTACAAGAAGGACACCGTCTTGAGGCAAGTCCTTTGCAATTTCAAGGAGTCGTCTACAATGAGATGAAAGGAGCTCTTTCTTCCCCTGAATCGCGTCTCTGGGAAGCCCTTCTAAAGCACTTGACTCCCGATCTTCCTTACGCGGTAAATTCTGGAGGAAATCCAAAAGAAATCCCCAATCTTACCTATGAAGAGTTAAAAGAGTTTCATAAAACTTTCTATCACCCTTCCAGGTGTATCTTTTTCTCATATGGCAACCTCCCCCTGTCCAAGCACCTCGACTTTTTTGAGGAAAAAACACTCTCAGGCTTTCAAAAAGAGGCTCCGCTTCCGCCCCTTCCTCTTCAAAAGCGCTTTTCCGCACCCGTTACTGCGCATGCAAGCTTCCCGATCCATGCATCAGAGGCCCTTGAGAAGAAAACCTGGATCGTTTTTTCCTTTTTGACAGCGCAACTGACGCATCAAGAAGAAATTCTGGCCCTGTGCCTTCTCGACAGCCTTCTTATGGACACAGACGCCTCTGTCTTAAAAAAGGCGCTCCTAAAATCGGGATTCTGTTCCCAGGCAGGATCGTCTATCGATATTGAGATGAGCGAGGCACCCATGACGATTGTGTGCAAAGGGTGTGAGAAAGAAGATGCCGAAAAGCTCAAAAAAGTTCTCTTCGATACGCTAAAGACCTGCACATTCACTGAAGAGCAAATTCGGGCCTCCTTACATCAGCTTGAATTTGATCGGAAAGAGATCGGCTCTGGAGGGACTCCCTTTGGACTCGAGCTTTTCTTTAGAGCAGGACTGATTAAACAACATGGAAGCGAACCTGAAAATGCACTCCTTATCCACACGCTCTTTCAAGACTTAAGAGAGAGGCTTAAAAACCCAGAATTTCTTTCTAACCTTTTAGCAAAGTATCTTATAGACAATCCCCACTATGTAATGCTCACCTTCTCTCCGGATCCAAATCTCGAGGCAAATGAGCAAAAGGAAGAGGAGCAAAGACTTGAGAATTTAAGCGCTTCTATAAATAAAGATGCCTTAATCGAGCAATCTGAAAAACTCACCTCTTATCAGGAATCGGTGGAGACTCAAAACTTAGAATGCCTTCCTAAACTCTCCCTAAAAGACATCCCTCCAAAGGCAAAAGACTTTTCTCTTCTAGAGACGAAAATAGGAGACACACAAGTCTTTTACCACGAGTGCTTTACAAATAAAATCCTCTATGCTGATCTTGTTTTTGATCTTCCTCACGTGCCACAGGAAGATCTTCCTCTTGTTTCTCTTTACGCTAGATTTATGACAGAGCTTGGGTGCTCGACCAGAGATTACCAGCAAAACCTCGCATATCAGCATGCGTATACGGGAGATTTAAGTGCGGCCTGCTCTTTGCATATTTCAGCAAAGGACCCAACTATTTGCCATCCAACTTTTTCGATTCGAGGAAAAGCGCTTGCTCGCAACAGCGAAAAATTCCTCTCAATCCTTGCTGATTTTGCACACGGTGCGCACTGCGATGATAAAGCCCGTGTAAAAGAGCTCTTCATGCAGCATATGACCTCTTTAGAAAATGGACTTGTTAGAAATGCGCTTCGCTACGCCATCCAGTCCTCCTTAAAAGATAAGTCTCTCACCTCTTTCATATCCGATGAATGGTACGGACTTTCCTACTATGAATTTGTCCTTCGTTTCAAAGAAAATCCAGAAATGCTTGCAGATGAACTTATCCGCATTCAAGAGATGATTTTAGGAAGAGGAAACTCCCACCTTGTCATTTCTTGTGAAAAAGAGCTTTTTGATTGCATCAAACCACTTAAACTTCCAAAACATCCGATCAATGCTTGGGCGGGCGATTACTCTCTGCCTAAAGAAAAGGCCTTTGCTTACCTAATCCCTGCGCCCGTTGCATTCACTGCAAGAGGCCAAAACACCGTTTCCTATCAAGATCCAAGATCTGCGTCCCTCCTCCTTTCGACGGAGCTTCTTGAAAACTGCCACTTGCATAGAGAAATCCGGGAAAAAGGCGGCGCCTACGGAGGCGGAGCATCGTATTCCCCACAAACGGGGAATTTCCACTTTTACGCGTATAGAGATCCTCAACTTGCAAGAACAGTTGGCGAGTTTCAAAAGGCGCTTGAAAAAATCGCATCTGGACAGTTTAGTGAGCAAGAGCTTGAAGAGGCAAAGTTTGGGGCAATCCAAAGCCTTGACGCTCCCGTATCTCCAGGATCAAGGGCAATTGTTGCCTACTCCTGGAAAAGATCGGGAAGAACGATTCAAGATCGACAAGCGTTTCGAGAAAAAATCTTAAACACGACCAAAAAAGATGTTGCAAATGCCGTGAAAGAGCTCCTCCTAGAAGCCCCAAGTACAATTGTCTCTTTCCTGGGAGAGTCTCTCTTTGAAAAAGAGAACCCGAAGCTTAAAAAGCCTCTCCTTAAGGAGACACTGATCAATTCATTCGCCAGCTCTTCGACCAAAATTCACCGAAAAAGTTAATTTTCGATCTGCAATAACTTGGCCAAGTTTATTCCGATCTCCAAATTAACTTTTTCGGAGTTTTTGGCGCGAATCCTTGGCAAAGCAATACGCTTCCCAACCGAGCGCCCCCGCCGGCCATCAATAACTCATCGCTAACAAGGACATATTAAGCATTGACAAAAGGAATGCAATATACTATAATAATGCGCATTACACCTTTAACTTGAGTCTATTATGACAGGCCTTTCAGCATCTCCACTTATTAGACAGAGAACAGCTTCTTCCGAAGTCCCAGAAGCTAATCCATTAACATTTATCGACGTACAAAAGCGTATCTCTGGCTTTTTCCCTGACGCTTTTGTCCGGCTCTCTTGTTCTACAAGTATAAGCCTTGCTCCATATATCCTCCCTTACAAACTTTATGAAAGTTTTCAATCTTCTCTGGGATATGAAGGATCGTATGAACAGTTTAGAGAGGAGTTCTGTAGTGACTCTAGAGAAAAGCTAGAGATGAACATTTTGCAATTCGCACTAAAGATCAAATGGGAAATGTCCCCTAGGAGAAGGAACCACGCTCTTTTCTCTTTCGCGTCCTCTCGCTATAAAATGGAGATAATATCTCTAAAGACCCCTCCTCACTCTCTAGAGATGTTCTCACCTTCTTATAGGGAAAGAATCAAAGCAGTCCTAAATGCGCAAGGAGCCACAAGAGAAGAAACACTCTACGATCTCACAAGGGAATATGATAGACAATTCCAACCCAAGATGCCTACCGATCAAGCCATTGAAGTCACTAAAAACAACCCTATTAGCGTCTTCAGAAAAAAAGGCCTTGAAGCAATTACAAAAAGAGCCGATCTTTCTTCAGAGGATATCTCACAAGTGATTGAAGCCACTAAAAACCTCCTTATTCACGATAGAAAAAGTGTCCTTGACGCAATTGCAAAAATCCCCAATCTTTCCCCAATTCATAGATCACAAATGGCTGAAATCGCTGAAAAATGAGTTCAGATTAGAGGCTCCAAATACCCTTGTTTCTTTTCTTGGGAGAGTCTCTCTTCGAAAAAGAGAACCCAAAGCTTAAAAAACCCCTCGTTAATTTTGGCTAACAACTCCTTTGCCAACCCAACTCCTGTGCACTCAGAGCAATACGCTCTCTAACCAAGCCACATCCCGCTGGCCATCAATAACTTATAATTACCAGAAAGAGGACATTTCTGCTTATTGCTTATCAAGTCTTTACAAAAGACAATATAATTTGTTACAATTTTACATTACGAGTTTTTAGGTCGGAGACATTATGACAGTGACCCACAATCAACATATCCCCGCTTCTTTAAACAATCCGTCTGTTTCTTCCAAGGTCCAAGAGCAAAAGATGAATCCATTAACGTTTATCAATGTGCAGTCGAGACTCTTTAATTTTTGCCCCCAAGAGACTGGCAAACTATGGTTTGCTACAAGTGAAAATCACGTGCCATCCATTCTCCCAGCTCGGGTGTATAAGGATTTGCAATCTCTGGGATATACAGCAGATTTCAGCGCATTCTCAAAGAATTTTCTGGAGAAAGAGACGACTGTTGATAAAGAGACCATTATTGAGGAGAGGTCTTTGCCAGAAGTAAAGATGAAAATTTTGCAATTCGCACTAGAGATTAACCAAACACCTTCGCAAGAGCCAGCTCTTCACTCTCTAGAGGTATTCTCTCTTTCTTACATAGAAAGACTCAAAATAATCATAAATGCTCAAGGAGACGCAAGGGATTCAACACTATGTCAGCTCGCAAAAGACATCGAGACGCCTATCAACGAAGCTATTGAAATCGCTAAACACTGCACTGATGAAGACAACAAAACAAGGCTCCTTGAAGCACTTGCACATAACCCAAACTCTCCTAAAGAGAACCTCCAAGAGGTCTTTCAAATCGCTAAAAATCTCACTCGTGAACTCCACAAAACCCTTCTCCTTGCAGTACTTGCACACAACCCAAACTCTCCTAAAGAGAACCTCCAAGAGGCATTTCAAATCGCTAAAGAATTCACTGATGCATGCAATAAAACCCATCTCCTTACAGCACTTGCACAAAACCCAAACTCTTCTCAAAATCACCTCTCAGAGGCATTTCAAATCGCTAAAGAATTCACTGATGAAGACAACAAAAGAGGTCTCCTTGTAGCACTTGCAAAAAATCCAAACGCTTCTCAAGAGGAGGACCTCCAAGAGATATTTCAAATCGCTAAAAAACTCCCTGAGGGATCCGATAAAAGATGTCTCCTTGTAGCACTTGCAAAAAATCCAAACGCTTCTCAAGAGGACCTCCAAGAGATATTTCAAATCGCTAAAAAACTCCTTGAGGGATTCGATAAACAATCTCTCCTTGAAGCACTTGCAAAAAATCCAAACGCTTCTCAAGCTCACATCTTAGAAATATTTCAAATCGCTAAAAACCGCACTACTGAATTCAGCAAAAGATATCTCCTTGTAGCACTTGCACAAAACCCCAGCTTTTCTAAAGAGCAACTCTCAGAGGTATTGCAAATCGCTAAAGAATTCACTGATGAATACAACAAAAGATGTCTCCTTGAAGCACTTGCAAAAAATCCAAACGCTTCTCAAGAGGACCTCCAAAAGGTATTGCAAATCGCTAAAAAGCTCCCTGAGGGATTCAACAAACAATGTCTCCTTGAAGTACTTGCAAAAAATCCAAACGCTTCTCAAAAGGACCTCCAAGAGATATTTCAAATCGCTAAAGAATTCACTGATGAATACAACAAAAGATGTCTCCTTGAAGCAC
>CBDUSP010000045.1:0-12898 GCA_965370365.1 uncultured bacterium
TTTCGGCGTTTTTGGCGCGAATCCCCGGCAAAGCAATTAATCAGTGTCTCCTTAAGGAACCACTGATCAATTCATTTACCGAATCTTTCCGCGCTTTTTGACAGCTTTTGACTTTTTCGAACTCACTAACTTACAAAAGTTTAGATTCGTTCGAAAAAATCAAAATCTGCCCTAAAAACCATCGAAAACCTTCGATAAAGCAATTGATCAGTGTCTCCTTAAAAGCGCGCCCCTTTACATTTCTTAAACCTTTAAGTTAGACTGGATGTATGAAACGGGATCTCCTCCGAGAAAACTGGCTTAACTGGCTCTCTTCGAATTCAAGGGGCTGGCGTATTCTCGTGGGGCTTATCTGTGTTGTCTGTCTTGCTGTTTTTCTTCACTTCAGGGAAGTTCGTTTAAAAGTTTTAGAGCTCAATACAACAGCGAGTCGATATGTTGTTGCTCAAGTGGATTTTGAGTTTCCTGACTATGAGGCGACGGTTCTTTTAAAGCAGCAGGCGATGCAGGATGTTGGGAGAATCTACCAACTCGAAGATAAGCAAATCCGTGCAGCAAGAGATCATCTAGCGGATCTTCTTGCCCACAGTAGGAAATGGAGACAGGTTGCTCCGAAGAGTACCTTTGATGAGATGTACAAAGCGGCAGATGAGATCGAGACGCTCCTTCTTGAAGCGCGCTTTACGGATCCAAGAACGATCCAAAAAATTAAAGAGATTTCATCATCCAGCGCCTCTTATTACGAGATTCTTTTTGAGGATGAAAAGAGTCCGGTGCAATTGCCTGAAGAATTTTGGCAGGGGATTGAGCACCAAATTGCGCAGAGCGGCTTTTTTCATGCTGAAACGATTCGATATGTTGTTGGGGCCTTTCAGAAAGTGCACTGGGTTCTTGTTCAGGATGTTTCCCTTGAAGATGCCTTGCGCAATCGGGTGGGGGAACAGGTCCCTCAGAAAATGACCAAAGTTCATGCAGGGCAGAGGCTCGTCAACCAGGGAGAAAAAATCACCTCGCATCATTTAGTCATGATGCAAGCAATGAAGCAGGCTCTCTCGGAGAGTCGTCACTTGAGCGATCCTTTGACGTGGATCGCAAGCTTTTTGATCTCTCTGATTTTTGTGACAATCAGCGCTCTTTATTTTCGCATTAGCCAGGTAGCATTTGTTCGCTCTTTAAGGCGTATTAGTCTTTTTGTTTGCATCGTGATTGTCACGCTGCTTCTATCCAAGCTTACTGAGTACATTTTACTAAAAGGGACATCGCCAATCATTGCGGAGGTTCGCTATCCCATCTTAGCGCCCTTTGCAACGCTTTTGATTTGCATTTTGCTCTCTCCAAGGACGGCACTTTTTGGAGCGACCTTTTTATCGATTATTTTATCAGTAAGTTTAGCTGTTGATCACGGAAGGTTTTTGATTTTAAATCTTGTCACTTCGATTGCGATTATTATTTGCTCTCAGGGGATTCGCAAGAGAAAAGAAGTGTTTACGGTTTGTCTTAAAGGGGCATTGAGTGCCATTCCTGTTTTATATGCGTTTACGCTTGGAGAAAACCATTTTTGGAGCACTTCCTTTTTAGCAGATGTTGCATCTTCATTTGTTTTTTTCTTGGTCATCGCAGTTCTTGTTGTTGGGATTTTGCCAGCGCTTGAAACGCTCTTTGGCATTCTAACAGATATGAGTCTTGTTGAATTCATGGATCCGAATAGTGATTTATTGCGCGAGTTTGCAGCAGCAGTTCCTGGGACCTATCAGCACTCTCTTGTGCTTGGCAATTTAGCAGAAAGCTGTGCACGCGCAATTGGTGCAAACGGTCTTTTTTGTAAATCGGCGACGCTTTATCACGATATCGGCAAGATGAAAAACCCGCAGTTTTTCACAGAGAATCAGCAAGATCTTGTGAATATGCATCAGTTGTTGACTCCAGTAGAATCGGCAAGGGTCATTATTGCGCATGTAATTGATGGGGTGCAGCTTGCACGTAAGTACCATTTACCGGAGTCGTTCATTGAAATCATCCGGGAGCATCATGGAACGACGCTTGTTTACTATTTTTACCATCAAGAGCTCGAGAAACAGGGTGGAGATAAGGAAGCGGTATCGGAGAGAGATTTTCGCTATCCTGGGCCAAAGCCCCGCTCAAAAGAAGCTGCAATTATTATGATATGCGATAGTGTGGAGGCGGCATCTCGCTCTGTTGATGATCCAACAGAAGAGGCTCTGAGAGAGGTGGTCAACCGCGTGATTAGAGAGAAAGCAGAGGATGGGCAGCTCGATGCGAGTCAGCTTACCTTTGAAGACCTTGGTCGTATCAAAAAAGCGCTTGTCCAAGCGCTCCTCTTAAGTCACCACGTTCGCATCAAATATCCTGAGAGAGATTAGCGATTGAGCCATTGTCCAAAAGATGCAAACCACCCTGGAGGTAGATGCAACTCTGGAAGGAATGCGTCGCAAGTATTTTCTAGGACGCTTTTAGCAATTGATGCCGTAACGGCGACTTCTATCCTTTTATTTAGTTGATTGGGAGATGTGGTGTTTGAAAGTGGCTCGATATAGGAATAGGAAGGGAGGGTGGTTGCTGCAACGGTCTTGTTAACGACATAGCGGCAGCCCCAAAAGATTAAAGTGGCTCGAGATAAGTCTTCAATTGCTTTTGAAACCTCTCGATGGGGCTTTTCCTCGGGTTTGAACTTTAGTAGTTTTCTCAACGACGCTGAGGTGGAATCCTGAACAATCAGGTATGCGATAAAAGCCGTGACTGTGGAATGGCCAGCATCGGACAAGGATTGATGAACGACGGTGCCAAGAATTTCGCCGAAGATATCCGCGGTCACCTCTTTAATTTTATTTTTTCGTTTCATATCAGGAGTTAGCTCTTCTTCCTTCTTGAGCTGATATCCACAGCGTAATGGACAGGGGTCCTTCATTTGTTCCTTATTCAGGGAATTCTTCCACTTTTCAAAGCATTCGAAGTGCATGCAGTGAGGGTCTTTTCCTTGAGGCGGGCGATGGGCAAAAACACTATTTTCGAGTGTCTCCTTGCAGATCACGCACTCATCGGATGAGGATATGTGATATGTATATGCAGGTGAGACTTCCTTTACGACTGCAGGAATGAGTTGTTGCTTCCATGTTTCTGGAGTGGGATCTAGCCAAGCGTTTGGCTTTGGATTTTTGGGTGCGGTATGGGCTAAAGTCATAAATTTCTCTTGAAGACGGGAGGATTTTAGTATAAAAGCGCATTAAGATAAATAGTGTTTTTTGTTTTAATTAAAATCGCGGTAAAAAAATAAAGTAAACTATTGCTTTTATTGTAGCTCTTTTTGATGGTGCTTGCGACCCCATCATCTTGTCTCTGCATTATGTAGATAGCTTCGAGAAGGAAGCCGCCAGGCAGTAAAAGATTGCGAAATTTTTTGGATGTTTACTCGAATTCTTTTTTCAAGAAATTCCCGATGCTTTGGATGCGCTCATTGCAAGCCTTAAGCTTGCCCTCTATATCAGGTGATAGAGCCTCTACAACCTCGATGTAGATTTTGATTTTGGGCTCTGTACCAGAGGGTCTGACGACGATTTTTGTTTCATCTTCAAGCCAAAGCCGCACGACATTAGACGGGGGGAATTCAGCAGATCCGGGAAGAAAGTCTTCGACTTTAGAGACTTTTTTTCCATTGATCTCTTGCGGGGGATTTCGCCGAAGATTTTGCATCTTTTCTTGCATCTGTCTCATGCTCTTTTCACTGTCCGAGAATTTAAGACTAATCAGGTGCTCGCGATGGACTCCATATTTTCGGTAAAGATCATAGAGCAGATCATGAAGTGTTTTTCCATGTGCTTTCGCTTTTGCTGCAGCCTCTGTGATCAGGCATGCAGAGGAAATCGCATCTTTATCGCGCACAAAGTCCCCAAAAAGATAGCCGCAGGATTCCTCAGCACCAAAAACATATGTGTGTGTTTTGTCTTTTTCCCATTCGGCCATTTTTGCACCGATGTATTTAAATCCCGTTAAAACATCAACGCACATGCCTCCATAGTTTTTGGCAATTTTGCAGAAAAGTTCGCTCGTAACAATTGTCTTTACAAAGGTTGCTTTTGGAGGGAGTTTGGAAGAAATACAAATATGATCGAGAAGAAGGCAAGCCACTTGGTTACCGCTTAATTGATGAGGTCCCTTAGAGACAACACCGATTCGATCTGCATCGGGATCTGTTGCGATGAGCAAGTCCCCCTCTTCGGAAATGAGCTGTTTTGTTCCAAGTTCAAGAGCTGCTTTTTCTTCTGGATTGGGACTTGGCGCGGAGGAAAAATTGCCATCTAGAGATCTTTGCTCTTCCACAATGTGAATATCCTTGTATCCCCAGCTTTTAAGAGCTTCGGGGAGGATGCGAATGCCTGTTCCGTGCAGGGGGCTGTAGATAATCTTGATCTTTTTAAGCTCTGGGAGGAGCTGTAATTTTTTTATTTCTTCGAGATAAATCGCATCAAACTCATCTCCAACGAGTTGGATCAGAGGACTGTCTTTTGGTGCAAGGGCAGGGACTTTGTCTACGCGGTGCACCTCATCGATAATGCCTTGATCATGAGGAGGTGTGATTTGCGCGCCATCTTCCCAATAGACTTTGTAGCCGTTGTATTCAGGGGGATTATGCGATGCTGTGATCATCACAGCACTCTTGCATTTAAAGTGCCTGCATCCAAAAGAAACCATAGGCGTTGGGCAAATGTCTTTTGTAAGAAAGACCTTGATCCCATTTGCTGCAAGAACACGCGCAGTAGTTATTGCAAACTCTTTCGAGTGGTTTCGAACATCATATCCAATAAACACACTTCCCATGTTTTTTAAGTAATTTGCAAGACCTTGGCTTGCCTTTCGAACGGTATAGATATTCATTCGATTTGTCCCAACACCCATAATGCCGCGCATTCCTCCTGTTCCAAAGGACAGATCTTTAAAAAATGCATCGGAGAGAGCTTGTGGGTTTTCTTTTAGAAGTTTTTGGATTTCGCTTTTTGTTTTGTCATCGTAAGGGCCTGTAAGCCATGCATCGATGCGGCTGCGGATTGCGGGGGGGAGATCGTTCATAAGAGTTTTTTATATCAGACAAGAAAATTTTGCTCGAGAAGATTATCGAGATAGGTCAGGCATTCTTTTTGGATATGCAAAGAAGAGACAACGGGAGCATCTGGATGATTGATCCCTTCGCAATGCTTTGCAGCGTTTTCCCAGTCTTCAGGTTTTTCAAGATTGTGAAGCCACCAAGGAAAGGTACGACATTGAACAGGCCTTGCTTCATAGACTTTGCATTTGTTGTCCTCTAAAAATATGCAATCGCCCGAAGTGTCTTGATCAATGAGGGCGAGCTTGTTGTCCTCTTTCCTTGTGTACTTTTTAGAAAAGGCCTCTGGGGAAAGATTAAAATGCTTTGCAAGACGATCCACATCACTTTTTCCAAGAAAAACATAGCCATCCGATCCTGTGCAGCAGCCCCCACACTCGGTGCACTTAAAGCGAAGGCCGTCTTCAAACCAAGGGCTTTTTACTTCGTCTTCCATGCAAATTCCTGTGTGTTTTCCTTTTCCCAAGACCCTTTTAAGTGGTATGTGGATACGGTGCATCCTGCAGGCTCAAGGTCGATGAGATTCCAGGTTCCTTTATTTTTTAAAGAGCAGCTCCCGCTATCTAAAACAATTGGCAAACCATCAGGACGAAGATCGGCGATCGAGTGGCGGTGTGTGTGTCCATGAAGATAGAGGGAAATATTGGAATGGCGTCTTAGGAGTTTTTCTAGATGCTCCCCTCTTTTTAAGGCTTTCTTTGGATCTTCTTGCGCGAAAAATGGATAGTGATTGAGAAGGATGATTTTATCATCTTTTGGAATCTGGCCGAGAAGATGCTCTAATTGAGCTTCCAATGCTTTTGAAAAAGTCCCTTCTGAAGAGGTAATGCATGTAGGTTTTGCAGTGTCCATTGCAACGACCCACCATCGCTTGCTTATTTTGTGCGCTTCCACCCCCTCTTTTTTTAGAGAAGCAAGGTCCGGTTTCTTATTTGCGAAAGACTCAAAAAAGCGCTTTTTCTGGTAGCTACGCACTGTATATTGATCGTGATTGCCGGGGATTGCAATCCAAGGAGATTTAATTCTTTGGACGAAGGTCTTTGCTTGTTTAAACTCTTCGGGCATCGAGGAGGAGCTAAAATCGCCTCCAAAGAGAACCAGATCGACGTTTAGATCTTCGAAAAGAGCGGGGAGATTCTCAACTTGTGTTTCGTCAAATTCTTTTTTGCGACGAAGGAGCCAATTCAAATGACTAAAAATTCTTTTAGGAAAAAGTCGTAACGGATTGGCTGTCAGCTTCGTAAAGTGAAAATCAGAGATGTGAATAATTCGCATAAAAGGCAAATACCTGCGCTGAAGCGGCAGGTATTATACCTATATTTATCTCTCAAATGCGAGGGGTTTTTTTTCTCGTCGGTCGCGTGGTCGGGGTTTTTGCCTTATTGCTCTCGATATTGGGAACCCTTTTTGCCATTTTCTTGTTTTTTTCTTCTGGAGTGAGGGCATTATGGACTCTTGATGCATTCTCTTTTGCTTTCCTTTGTTTTGCTTGTTTCTTTACTTGGCGAGGGGTCTGTTCCTGGGCAGGGGCTTTTAAGACCTCTCCACTATAGGCTTCCTCTTCCATTTCATCTCTATGTTCCGAGCGAACAACCTGGCGGTTGAGCTTTTTGATATGATGCGGCAGATCTTTCATCTTTCCTCCCTTTGTGTTTATTTTATTAAATTTTAAATTAATAGTGTATTTATTGCGGATTTTTTCACTATTGTGGTGGGAATGAACGACTTCCAGTTTTTAAGGGGAAGAGGGGTGATGATGCTCTCCAATTTTTTACGACATTTTACGACATGTTTTGCGACAAAAATGGCTATTTTGTGTCGTAAAGGAACCACTGATCAATTCATTTACCGAATCTTTCCGCGCTTTTTGACAGCTTTTGACTTTTTCGAACTCACTAACTTACAAAAGTTTAGATTCGTTCGAAAAAATCAAAATCTGCCCTAAAAACCATCGAAAATCTTCGGCAAAGCAATGAATCAGTGGCTCCTAAAAAAGTAGCTGTATCGATTTTTTCACTATTGTGGTGGGAATGAAGGACTTCCAGTTGTTTCGTGCCCACCTAAAGTGGGATGCCCATCGAGGAGGGGTGATGATAGTTGAGAGAGTCCAGGCAGGTTGCCAGAGGAGAAGGTCTCGATAGTTAGGTCCAATAATCAGTGATTGGATTCCAAGGCAAGAGGCCAAATGTCCGGGCCCTGAGTCGTTTCCGATAAAGCCGCCCGATTCATAGAGAAAAGAAGCCAACTCTTCAAGCGATGGAAAGAGGTGCTTTTCTTTTTCTATGAATACGGGATCGTAACCCTTTGATTTTAAGAAGGTTGCGATCTTCTCAAA
The DNA here is from genome assembly GCA_965370365.1 of uncultured bacterium. Taxonomy (GTDB): domain Bacteria; phylum Chlamydiota; class Chlamydiia; order Chlamydiales; family SM23-39; genus DAIDHZ01. The sequence goes on from CBDUSP010000045.1 coordinate 7,452, forward strand.
GCGTTTTATTGGCCAGTTTTTTTGAGGGTCTTGGCTTTTGGGGGCAATGGCGATTCTTGAGGGGTATTTTCTGTGAATCAGGTCGGGAGGTGGGTACATTCCATTATCTAGTGAGCAGGGTCCAAACCATTTTGTCATCGCGTCTTGGACATTATTGCCCATGGGCTTTGTCCGATCGCATACGAAATCAAGAGGTTCCAAAGCCCCGTGTTTTGAGATTCTATGGCTTCCATAGAGAGTATAGATGGGTTTGTTCAGGGCTTTGATCGCCTTTGCTTTGGGGCTGTTGTCATGCTGGAGAAGAATGGCATCAAAGGAATCGAGGGCTTCGCTATCTGGTTGCTTTTCAAGCGTATAGCCATCAAGCCATTTCCCAAATCCAGGAAGATGGTCATTGAATGTGGTGACTTGAAAGCTTTTAGCAAGATTATGGGATGCGATGTGCATGATGAGGCCATCACCGATTCCATTAGCTGTAACAACGGCTATTTTTTTAGTCATATTCCCTGGACTGAAAGAGAAACGCTCTTCCAGATATGGGAGGAAGGGTAAATGAAAAATGGTTCGATGGAAAGACTTTTTCTTCCATGAGACTTGTCATGAGATCGATGGCGTTTGTTCTAATCATTTCGCTTCGTTCAATCGATTCATCCGTTTCTTTATGCGCAAAATTGACCGCGAGCAGTTGGACATGCCGAGTGATAGGAAGGCGATAGAGAAGAAGAAGAGTACCTGGATTGCGGGAGGGGAGAATATCGATGAGTTCTCCTTGTTTGATGTTGGACTCACTTCTTGCTTGCAAGATCTTTTGAAGCTGAAGAGCAAATGAGCGAGGGTTTTTCATTTGAAAGGATAAATCGCTATAGAGGTACTCTGGCCCGTCTTGGCTTTGGGGCAAGGTTCCTAAAAGATCGTCATAGGAAAACGAGAAGACGCCGGGCTGCATTGCATAGGTAAATACAAGAAGAAGATGCGCTTGTTTAATCTCTTGTTTGTGCTTTGTAAAATCTTTGATTTTAAGCGCTCTTGCGCAGGATTCCACCCAAGAAGATGGATTTTGTCCTAAACGAAGCACATCTTCTTTTAAGAGTCTTTTTTTAAGGATTTCCCCTGTAACTTGCTCTTCATGGTAGAGGAATTTGTGTTTGGGAGATTTTGTAAGCTCGTTCCAATCACATACATGCTCATCAAAGGGTTGCAGAACGTGGACAAGTCTTTTGGTATCAATTTTAGCCTGCAGGAAAAGGCGGTACATCATTCGAAGTGCTTCCGCATCTTGGGTCAAGAGCGCATGAAGAAGAGCGGGCCTTGTTGCTACATCGTAGGTAAGATCGGCGGGCGTTTTTTGCAACGAGCTAAGAGTTCCGTCTGTCTTCGATGCGCTATATCCACCGATTTTGCGGATCCATAAAGAGAGCATTTTTTGAGTCTCTAATGGAAGGCTTCCATCTATTTCAAGAAGCTTTGTTCCAAACTCTTTATACCATTTAAGAGCATCGGCAGTAAGGATTTGGTACGCTCCAAAGGAGGGGGAGAGGAAGTCAAAAACAGGGAGGTTTGCTCCTTGTTTGAGATAGATCCACCGTCTTGTCTTCCCATCTTGTCCGGTAATGATATCTGTTGCATCCCAGCTTGTTTCTTTGATATACGGCGCAAATTTTTCAGGAACATAGCCTTTGTGGTAGAGATTTTGGAGATCAAGCCAAGGGATATTTGTTTGGGTTGACCCAACGGGGATTTTGGGGAGGAATTTCCAGTCAGATTTGTCAATTTCTACAAGATGATAGAGGTTTTGATAGGAGGGGCTGTTTTCAAGCGCTTGCTTAAAATCGCTGCCAGCACTACTTGCGCTTCCAAGGACTTTTCCAATTAAAGAAAGAGAGGACTTTTTTGCGCGTTTTGTCATCTGTTGCCAGGAACTTTCTAAGGCGGGATTGAGTCCAAGGTGTCCTTTTTTACGGATGTTTTTAATTTGGATGGATTCTGCCCCAAGATCTCTTAAAAGACTCCATGCACTTTCACGGATAAGAAAGTTGTCTGCATCTTGTTTTTCAATCTCAAACCAGACAGATCCGACATCGAGAGCTTCATCTGGGAGGGGATGCGACTTAGGGGGTGTTGCTTTTGCAATTTCTTGCGCGTACGTTGAAGAGATTTTTTGCGCTTGGGAGAGCATTGTTTCATCTACAGATGCAAAGAGAATAAAAGAAAGAAGATATCCCATGACTTCAGGAGATATAAAAACGGGGGCGAGATGTCAAGGAAACACTGAATAACTGCTTTGCCCTAGGGCTAGCGCATTAAATCTTTTCGGGTAGGAATGTTGATTCCACAGATTTATTCAGCTCAAAAAATCTACCACAGAGAGCACAGAGGACACAGAGAAAATTAAGATTTCAGACGACGGATTCCTTCCTTCAGACGACATACATTTTCCTTTTTCTCTGTGTCCTCTGTGCTCTCTGTGGTTGAAAAATTCATATAGATTTTGGCATCAATAACCCGTGGCTAATGCATTGATTGGCCGAATAGCTGATAAATGAGTTGTTCAGTGAAACACTGAATAACTGCTTTGCCCTAGGGCTAGCGCATTAAATCTTTTCGGGTAGGAATGTTGATTCCACAGATTTATTCAGCTCAAAAAATCTACCACAGAGAGCACAGAGGACACAGAGAAAATTAAGATTTCAGACGACGGATTCCTTCCTTCAGACGACATACATTTTCCTTTTTCTCTGTGTCCTCTGTGCTCTCTGTGGTTGAAAAATTCATATAGATTTTGGCATCAATAACCCGTGGCTAATGCATTGATTGGCCGAATAGCTGATAAATGAGTTGTTCAGTTTAATGGAAAATGGTGAAGAGGGCCACAAAACCAAAGGTGACGATAATGAGCCCGGCGATTCTGTTGATCCAGGACATCGTCTTTTGCTCAACTTTTCTTCGAAAGAGTGTCACACCTTCGCTAAGAAGGATCCACCATCCACAAGAGCCTGTAAAGATTCCCGTAACGAGTATCGCAGTATTTACTGCCTTTTCAGAGACGTGGGTTAGCCCAAGACTTGCAAAGATGGCGATAAACGAGATGATTGTTAGGGGGTTTGAAAGGGTTAAAAAGAACGTTGAGATGATATCTGAAATCAGCGAAAAGTGGGTGATTTTCCCGTTCGTGTGCTTTGTTCCCCCGGAAAAAAAGGTCTTTGTTCCTAAAAACAGCAGAAAGAAGCCCCCGATGATGTGGAGCCAAAAGCGCTGCTCTCTGAGAAAGTCCGAAACAAAGGTAAGGCTTAAGGCTGCAAACAGCCCGTAGAGCGTGTCTGCGCAGGCAGCTCCGAAGCCAGAAAAGAGCCCAGATAGCCTGCCGTACTGGATGGTTCTCCGAATACAGAGAATCCCGATCGGGCCAACGGGGGCCGCGATCGCAAATCCAAGAAGAGCGCCTTTAAGAAAAAGAAAAAGATCCATCTCTTAAATCACTCCGATAAAAAAAAGAAAAAGGTCCATCTTATTCAGACTCTGGGGTAATGATGCTTTCAGTAAGTAGCACAACACCTGCCATGGAAACTGCATGCATAAGTGATGTTTTAATGACTTTTGCAGGGTCGACAACGCCTACCTTTACGAGGTCTTCCACTTTCTCGGAGACCGCATTGAATCCAAATGTTTTTCCGAGCCTTAAAGCCTCTTCAATCGCAATCGATGGGTCAAAGCCGCTATTTCTCACGATCTGGCGAAAGGGTGCCTCACAAGCTTTAAGGAGGATTTCAGCGCCAACGGCTTCTTGCTTGTTCAAAGTTTGCTTTTTCACATTCTTTGCAGCTTGCACGAGCATCACGCCGCCACCGGGAACGATCCCATCCTCTAGCGCAGCGCGTGTGGCGTTTAAACTATCTTCAAAGAGCTGCTTTTTTTTCTTCATTTCCGATTCGGTCATCGCGCCCACTTTGATCACAGCAACACCACCTTCGAGTTTTGCTTTGCGTGTCTGTAATTTATCTTTGTCATATGTTGAAGAAGCTCTTTCAATTTCTCCATTAATCTGCGCAATTCTGGCCTTGATTTGTTCTCTTTTCCCTTTTCCTCCGACAATTGTCGATTTGTCTTTAGAGATGGTGATTTGGTCGGACCCTCCGAGAATCTCAGGACCTGCATCGCGAAGAAGAAGTCCCTGCTCCTCAGTTACAAGAGTAGACCCTGTTAAAACAGCAAGATCTTCAAGCATTGCTTTGCGCGATTCTCCAAAGCCAGGAGCTTTAATCGCTGCGACTTTTAAAATTCCTTTAAGCTTGTTTACAACAAGCGTGGACAGAGCGTCTCCTTCGATGTCATCTGCAATGATTAAGAGAGAGGCTCCGGTTGTTGAAATGTGCTGTAAAATAGGGAGAATTTCTTGCGCAGAGGAGATTTTTTTGTCCGTGATGAGAAGATATGGATTTTCCATCTCAACAGTCATTTTTTCAGCGTTCGTTGCAAAATACGGACTTGCAAATCCTCGATCCAGCTGCATTCCTTCAACAAGTTCGATGACCGTCTCCGTTCCTTTTCCTTCTTCAATTGTAATGATTCCTGTCTTTCCTGCTTTTTCAAAGCACGACGAAATGATTTCGCCGATCTCTTCGTTATTCGATGCGGAAATGGTGGCGATATTGCATGTGTCTTGGGCCGTTTTGATTTGAGTTGCCGATGCATCGATATGCTTTAAAATCATATCGAGGGTTTTATCCATGCCTCTTTTAATAGAGATGGGATTTGCACCAGAGGCGATGTTTCGAATGCCAACTTTTACAAGCGCTTGTAAGAGAACAATCCCCGTTGTCGTTCCGTCGCCCGAGACTTCCTTAATCTTGGAAGCGACTTCTTTTCCCATGGAGGCGCCGGCGTTTCGAGCAGGGTCTTTGATTTCAACGTCTTGGGCAATGCTTGCTCCATCGCTTGTAATTGAAGGGGATCCAAAGGATGCTTGAAGTCCCACATTGCGGCCCGTTGGCCCTAAGGTGATTGCAACGACATCTGCGAGCTCATCAATTCCCTTGCGCAGAGCGTTTCTTGCATCTTCTTCAAAAATAATATCTTTAGCCGTCATAGAACAATCTCCTTGTGGGTTCCAAGTTTAGCCAAACGCCTGAATTTTTAAAAGGGTCATCTACAGGATCAACCTTGAACGAAAACAGGTTTGGGGGAGAAGTCTTGGGGGAAAATTTAACAGGATCCGCTTCGCTACAGGATCGGCTGCGCCGGCAGGATACGCGCTTCGCGCTTGCAGGATAGTGCTCGAGAAGAAACAGGCTTGGGGGGAGAAGTCTTGGGGGAAAATTTAACAGGATCCGCTTCGCTTGCAGGATCGGCTGCGCCGGCAGGATACGCGCTTCGCGCTTACAGGATAAGACTCGAGAAGAAACAGGCTTGGGGGGGAGAAGTCTCGGGGGAAAATTTAACAGGATCGCCGC
>CBDUSP010000046.1:0-12862 GCA_965370365.1 uncultured bacterium
AAAGCCGCCGTTTAACTGAAAAAAGCCGCGTGCTTGAAAACCTGCACAAGGCAAAGAGTAATCCCTCTTTGAGTCGTTGTGAGGCGCCTAAAGCGGTTTTCAATGTTCACAAAAAGGCGAATAAGACCGAAATTGCAAAGGCGATAGAAGAGATCTACTCCGATAAGAAAGTGAAAGTCATCTCCGTGAATACGATTTTGATTAAGCCTAAGAAGCGTCGCGTTAGAGGGCATCGAGGGAAAACAGCTTTCGTAAAGAAGGCAGTTGTTACATTCCGCCCCGGAGACCAAATTGAGGAGCAAGTATAATGCCTAAGTCATTTCGACCCACAACACCTGGTCAACGAAAGTTAGTTCTTCCGGTTCTTACTGATCTGAATCCTTCTGACAAACCCCCTCCGAAGTCTCTTCTTAAGGGAAAGAAACGAACAAGTGGGAGAAACCACAGTGGTCATATCACGTGTCGTCATAAGGGAGGGGGTCACAAAAGACGCCTTAGACTCATCGACTTCAAGCGTGATAAGGAAAACATTCCGGCGAAAGTCGCTTCTGTTGAGTATGATCCAAATCGATCCGCGTTAATTGCTCTTCTTCACTATGTAGATGGAGAAAAGCGCTTCATCTTGGCCCCTCAGGGGATCAAGGTAGGGGATATGGTTTCAACAAGCGATGAGCCCCCATTTCGTGTGGGTAACTGCATGAAACTCAAGTTTATGCCGATTGGTTCTGTGATCCACAATATTGAGCTTCAGCCTGGGAAAGGAGCGAAAATGGTTCGTTCAGCAGGACTCTCCGCTAGACTTGTTGCGAGGGGAAATGGATACGCAACAGTGCGCTTTCCTTCCGGAGAAGTTCGGTTGATTAAAGAAGACTGTAGAGCTACTTTTGGTGTTGTTTCGAACTCCGAACATAATTTGCGTGTTCTTGGGAAGGCGGGACGCTCTCGTTGGCTTGGGATTCGTCCTACTGTACGAGGTGTTGCGATGAACCCAGTAGACCACCCTCATGGTGGTGGAGAAGGACGAAGCAAGGGAAATCATCCGCAAACTCCTTGGGCACAGTTTACGAAAGGATTTAGAACCAGATCGCGCAAGAAGACAAAGAAGTGGATCGTAAAAGAGCGCAGTAGGAGTTAACGATAATGGGAAGATCATTAAAAAAAGGTCCTTTTGTAGACCACCATTTGATGGCAAAGATAGAGAAAAGTGCCCAGGAAGGATCGAAAAAATCGATCAAGACCTGGTCTAGACGATCGATGATAGTCCCTGAGATGATTGGGTGCACATTTGATGTCCACAATGGGAAGAAGTTTATTCCCGTGTATGTATCCGAGAATATGGTAGGACACCGTTTAGGTGAATTTTCTCCCACAAGAATTTTTAAAGGACATCCGAAGAAAGCAGGAAAGTAAGATATGGGATTGGCAAAAGCAAAAACCAAGTATGTGAGAATTTCCCCGCGAAAAGCGCGGTATGCAGCGGATTTGATTCGGGGCTTAAGCGTAGAGAAGGCACTGCTTCAACTCCTTTATTCAAACCTTCGTGGCGGGCGCCTTTTGAAAAAGACATTAGATAGCGCGGTGGCAAACGCTGAAACGCAGCTTGATGCACGCAGAGAAACGTTAAGAATATGCGAGATTCGTGTGGATCCAGGTCCGATCTTGCGTAGATCGAAACCTCGAAGCCGTGGGTCGTCAGTTCCTGTAAATAAGCGGACGAGTCACTTTACGATTGTACTAACGAACGAGGGCCTTTAGGAGCAGTATGGGACAGAAAGTATCACCAACAGGATTTCGGCTTGTCGTTCGCAAGAAGTGGCTATCAACGTGGTTTGCGAACAACCAAGAATTTGGGACTTTAATTGGAGAAGATCACAAGATTCGCGACTACCTTTCGAAGAAGCCAGCAGCTCAAGGAGCTTCACGCTTTCTGATTAAGCGAATGGGTGGGAAGATTGAAGTAACAATCGTAACTGCAAGGCCTGGTCTTGCTATTGGGAAAAAGGGCGTTGAGATCGAGATCTTGAAAAAAGAGTTAAGAGCTCTTACTGGCGAAGAGGTTTGGATTGAAGTTGAAGAAATAAAACGTCCCGATCTAGAAGCAAAGCTTGTTGCCGATGGAATTGCAAAGCAGCTTGAGAGAAGGATCCCCTTCCGCAGAGCTTTGAAAAAAGCGCTCCGGACTTCTATGGATGCAGGTGCTGTTGGGATTAAGGTTCAGATTTCAGGACGTGTTGGTGGAGCCGAGATTGCACGTGTCGAGTGGTATAAAGAGGGTCGAATTCCTCTGCACACACTTCGTGCAGATATTGATTATTCTACAGGACGTGCGGAAACTACCTATGGTTCGATTGGCGTAAAAGTTTGGATCAATAGGGGAGAGGAAAAGAAGCCTCGCCCTAAACCTTCTCAGGCGGGGAGCTAGTCATGGCAACAGGACCTAAGAAAACAAAGTTTAGAAAGCAACAGAAAGGGCAGATGAAAGGCCTCACCAAAGGGGGCTGCTTTGTTACTTTCGGTGAATTTGGGATGCAATCGCTTGATCGCACATGGATTACGGCGCAGCAGATTGAAGCGTGCCGCGTTACGATTACTCGATTCTTTAAAAGAAAAGGACAGGTTTGGATTCGCATTTTCCCAGATAAGCCTGTTACGAAAAAGCCCGCAGAAACGCGGATGGGAAAAGGGAAAGGCGGAACAGATCATTACGTTGCGACCGTTCGCCCCGGACGCGTTTTGTTTGAAGTTGGTGGGATTACAAAAGAAGAAGCGCAGTCTGCTCTCAGACTGGCGGCTGCAAAATTGCCCATTCGAACAAAGTTTGTTGAACGAGTGGAGATGGTATAAATATGGCAAAGAAGAAGAAAACTGATTTGATAAATCTCTCTGTTTCGGAACTTCAAGCAAAGAGTCAGACCTTAGGGCATGACATTTTCGAGATGAGAAACGCACTCTCTATCCAGCGCAGACTGGAAAAGCCTCACTTGCTTAAAGTTGCACGGAAAGAAAGAGCGCGTGTACTTACTTTACTTGCCCAAAAACAAAGAGAAGGAACTGCTACATGACGCAACAGACAAGAAAAAATCGAAAAGAACTCACGGGTGTTGTCGTCTCTAGTAAAATGGATAAGACGGTGACTGTGAAGGTCTCCTATAAGGTGAGACATCCCAGGTACAAAAAAGTAATCGAAAGATCAAATAAATACTATGCGCATGATGAGTCCAATTCGCTTGGGTGTGGACAGCAGGTACGAATCATGCAAACACGGCCTATTTCCAAGCTGAAATGCTGGCGAGTGGTTGAGGCTCTTTAAAAACTGGAATTAGACTTATGATTCAAGAGGAAACAAACCTTATAGTGGCGGACAATACCGGAGCAAAGCGCGTACGGTGTTTTAGAGTTCTTGGGGGAACCCGAAGACGCTACGCCTATGTCGGTGATATAATCGTATGCTCTGTCAAAGAGGCTGAGCCCGGAGGCACAGTAAAGAAAGGTGACGTCGTAAAGGCTGTTGTTGTTCGTACAAAAGGGTATATTCGAAGACCCGATGGATCACTCCTTCGTTTCTACGACAATAGCTGCGTAATTATCGATGATAAGAAAAACCCTCGTGGGACGCGTATTTTTGGCCCCATTGCTCGTGAAGTAAGAGAGAGTGGTTATATTAAGATCAGTTCTTTAGCACCCGAGGTGATTTGATGAGTAAGTGGATTCGAAAAGGCGACCGTGTTCTGGTCATTGCTGGGAACAGCAAGGGAAAGTCAGGGGAAGTCGTTTCTAGAAAAGGGGATCGTGTTGTCATTCAAGATGTGAATATGCGAAAGAAGCATATGAAAAAGACACAAGAGTCTCAAGGTGGAAGGATTATCGAGATGGAAATGCCGATGCATATTTCCAATGTATGTATCTGTGATCAAGACGGAAAGGCGTTGAAGATCCGGTGTCGCATTGACAAGGAAGGTTCAAAAGAGCTCATTTTTGGAGCAAAAGGCAAGGAGACCGTACTCCGTTCGGTTAAATAGGATAGAACATGTCAAGACTGTACAAAAAATTTAAGGAAGAAATTATTCCTGAATTAAAGAAAAAGCATCCTGATCGTGGAGTGATGGAGCTTCCTGTGCTTAAGAAGATTGTGATTAGCATGGGGCTTGCCAAGGCGTTGAAGGATAAAAATGCTCTTCAAGAACACAGCGAAGAATTAAAGCTATTGTCTGGGCAAAAGCCTGTTGTAACTCGTGCGAAGAAGGCGATTTCAAATTTTAAGCTCAGAGAAGAGCAGCCTGTTGGTTTGATGGTTACGCTTCGCGGAAAAAGGATGTATGACTTTTTGGATCGCTTTTGCCATGTCGTATCTCCTCGGATACACGACTTTCGTGGGTTTAGTAAGAAGGGAGATGGAAGAGGCAGTTACAGCTTTGGTATTCAAGACCAGCAAGTTTTTCCAGAGATTAATTTAGATAAAGTGAAAAGAACACAAGGGATGAATATTACCATCGTTACAACAGCTTGTTGTAATGATGATTGTATCGAATTATTGTCCCTTTTAGGTTTCCCGTACAAGTAGGAGAATAGAATGTCTTTTAATGATCCGATTGCAGAGCTTTTAACGAAGATTCGCAATGCGAAAGATGCGCAGCATCGGTTTGTCGATATGAGCTTAAGTAAAATGAAGGTGGAAATCTTGAATCTTCTTAAAGATCACGGATTTATCGACAACTTCTTAGTGGATAAGCAAAGATACAGAATGCGTATTTTTCTTCGTTACACTAAAGATCGCGGATCTGTGATTTTAGGTCTAAAGAGAGAGTCCAAGTGCGGATGTCGCAGATATTTAGGATATCAGGATATTCCAAGAGTTTTTAATGGGATGGGGATTGCGATCCTAAGCACTTCACAAGGCGTCGTCGATGGTGCGACTGCTAAGAAATTGAAAAAGGGCGGAGAGCTTCTCTGCACAGTGTGGTAAGAATATGTCAAGACTAGGAAAAATAGCGATCCCTCTTCCGGATGATGTCGAGATTAAAGAATCTGGAGATGGTAATCTAGAAGTTAAAGGGAAAAAGGGAGCTTTAAAACTCACGCTTCCCAAAGGGATTAAGCTCAAGATTGATGGGAAACTGGCCTTTTTAGAGAGGGATGAATCTATTTGCTCTGATGGAGCTGTTCACGGCTTATACCGGTCTTTACTCAAAAACATTGTCGTGGGTATTTCTACTGGATATGAAGTTATCCTTTCTCTAATCGGAGTTGGTTATCGAGCAAAAGTTCAGGGAGAAAAACTAGATCTTCAGATTGGATTTTCTCATCCGACGCTCCTCGAGATCCCTAAGTCAATTGAGGTCGTTGTTGAAAAAGGAACAACCATTCTTGTTAAGGGAATAGATAAGCAGAAAGTGGGACAATTTGCGGCAAACATTCGTGCGATTCGACCTCCGGAGCCTTATAAGGGGAAGGGGATTCACTATAAGGGCGAATATGTCCGCAGAAAAGAAGGGAAAAAGAAGGCGTAAGATATGGATAATTCTAAAACCAAGCGACAAAAGTCAAGAGCGCGTAGAGTGTTTCGCGTTCGGAAGAAAGTGCGAGGGACAGACATCCGTCCAAGGCTTACTGTTTCAAAGACAAACAAACATGTTTATGCGCAGCTGATCGATGATTCTGCTGGGGTTACGCTTGCAGGGATCGGGACTCTTTCCAAAGAGAATAAGGGAGGAGCTGCTGCTCGCAAGTCAAAGGAATCAGCAAGAAGCATTGGAAAGCAGATCGCTGAAATGGCAAAGAAAAAAAACATTGAGGCGGTGGTCTTTGATCGAGGTCGCTTTAAGTTTCATGGCGTTATAGCGGAGCTGGCAGAAGGTGCTCGCGAAGCTGGGTTACGGTTTTAAAGAGAGAGTGTTTGATGATTAAGCACCCTCATAGGAAAGGAATATGACAAGAGACCCTCAGAAAAGACATCAAGAAGATTTTGGAACGGAGTTCGAGGAGAAGGTTCTTTATATCAACCGATGCTCCAAGGTAGTAAAAGGGGGCCGTAAGTTTAGCTTTTCAGCCCTAATTCTCGTTGGGGATAGCCAAGGCCGCGTTGGCTACGGTTTTGCAAAAGCAAACGAAGTTTCTGATGCCATTCGCAAAGGATCGGAAGCCGCTCGCAAAAACGTTTTTGAAATCGAGATGGAAGGAACAAGCATTCCACACGAAGCCCGCGTTGTTTGGGATGGTGCAGAAGTCTTACTAAAACCCGCTCCCTCAGGAACCGGTGTTGTTGCAGGATCAAAAGTTCGTTCGGTTCTTGAGCTTGCAGGAATTAAGGATGTGATTGCGAAAAACCTTGGTTCTAGCAACCCGCTCAATCAGGTTAAGGCTACGTTTAAAGCGCTTTTGACAATGAAGAATCGACAAAAATACTTTGCTAGGCGAGAGAGGAGCTAGATTTATGTTTAACCTATCGAATTTAAAAGACACATCTCGCCCACGACGCAAGTTTCGCCGTTTAGGAAGAGGTGTTGGATCAAAGCGAGGAAAAACGGCTGGACGCGGAGAAAAAGGTGATGGCTCGCGTCAGGGATATCGCAGACGATTTGGCTATGAAGGAGGACAAGTCCCCCTATATAGAAAGCTTCCCGTTAGAGGATTTACGCGAGGGACTTTTGTAAAACCATCAATTGCAATTTCTTTGACAACACTCGACAAGAAGTTCAGTGATGGAGAGATCGTGAATTTCGAAACGCTTCGAGAAAAAGGACTTATTCCACGAAAACTTCCTGGAGGAATTAAGATTCTTGCTGGAGAGCTGACAAAAAAATTGAAAATCGAAGCGCATGCTTTTTCTGGCACAGCAAAAGCATGGCTTGAAGAAAAGAAAATCGAACACACTGTTGTTTCTTGAAATTTGGTAGATTATGATTGAATCGATTCGGCGGATATTCATGATTCCGGAGCTTAGAGTAAAAATTTTATATACTCTTGTCCTTCTCGCTGTTTGCCGCGTCGGGGCCTACATCTCCATTCCGGGAATCAACGCCGACATGGCAGTCAGTCTCTTTAAGTCTGCGACAGGGGGGAGCCAAAACCTCTTTCAACTCGTTGACATCTTCTCAGGCGGAGCTTTTGCAAAGATGACTGTCTTTGCTCTCGGCGTTATGCCATACATCCAAGCGTCAATTGTGTTACAGCTGCTTATCGCTCTTGTTCCTTCGATGCAGAGAGAGATTCGAGAAAGCCCAGATCAGGGAAGACGCAAAATGTCTCGCTGGACACGGACGGCAACTCTCTTGTTTTCCCTTTTACAGTCCTGTCTCTTTGTGAGCTTTGCTCTTCGTATGAATCAGTCGAGTCCCGGGATTATTGTTTCTGAAATAATTGATATTCAAATGTTTGGAATTCCTTGGCTCTTTTACCTTATCGCCATGGCTACAATGACAGCCGGGTCTTTGCTTCTCATGTGGATTGGAGAACAAATCACTGAAAAAGGTGTAGGTAATGGAATTAGTTTGATCATCTCTCTTGGAATTTTGTCTTCTTTCCCGTCGACTATCGGTTCGATGATTAAGCAGTTGAATCTGGAGTCGCAAGGGGCAGGACAGCTCACGTTTTCAAGTCTCATCGTTCTTTGTATTTTATTTGTCTTAATCACGATTGGAACGATTTTAGTTATTCAAGGACAAAGGAAGATTCCCCTGCAGTACGCTAGACGGATTGTTGGAAGACATGAAGTGCAAGGGGGGAATTCTCATATCCCTCTAAAAGTGAATTATGCGGGTGTGATTCCTGTGATTTTTGCCTCATCCTTTTTGATGTTTCCAGCGACGCTTGGACAGTTTGTCGGTAAAGCTTCTTGGCTTGGACGCCTCTCTGTTTATCTTTCGCCAGGATCCTGGGTGTACATGGCCGTTTATGTCCTCCTTATCTTATTTTTCACCTATTTTTGGACAGCGACTCAATTTAAACCTGAGCAAATTGCCTCAGATATGAAGAGAAATGGGGCCTTCGTTCCGGGAGTTCGCCAAGGGAAACCTACACAAGATTTTTTACAAAAAACAATGAGTCGCATCACTCTTGCGGGAGCTATCTTCCTTGCAACCATTGCGATTCTTCCATCGATTGTTGGTAGAGTCATGGGAGTTGATGGAACTATAAGTCAATTTTTTGGAGGGACGTCTCTCCTGATTCTCGTCGGAGTGATTTTGGATACGACGAAACAGATTGAGTCTCACTTACTTATGAAGAGATATGAAGGATTTATGACGCGGGGTCGCCTCCGAGGTCGATAAGTCGTTGTAAATTAACCAGGTTATATGTTACTTTATCAGCGAGGATTTTAGAAAATTATGCCTAGAGTGATAGGAATTGACATTCCAGATAGAAAGCGCCTTGAAATCAGCCTTACCTATATTTATGGGATAGGAAGAAAACTTTCAAATGATGTGATTGAAAAGTTGGGTTTGAATAAGGATATGCACGCCCGAGAACTTACTGAAGATCAGATTGCTCAGTTGAATGCGATTCTCTCTTCCGAGTTTGTCGTTGAAGGGGATTTGCGACGGCAGGTGCAAAACAATATCAAGCGCCTCATTTCAGTCCACTGTTACCGTGGTCAGAGACACCGTATTGGTCTTCCTGTGAGAGGTCAGAGAACGAAAACAAACGCACGGACGCGCAAGGGCAAGCGCAAGACAATGGCGAATAAGAAAATCTAATTAGAGAGGGGTTATCCTTGGCAAAGCAAGATAAAAAAGCATCTCAAAAGAAGAAAACAGGAGTCCGTGTAAAAAAGAAAATTACTCGCACGATTCCAGCGGGGATTGCTCATGTTATAGCGACATTTAACAACACGATTGTTTCGATTACGGATCTTGCGGGAAATGTGGTTGCTTCGAGCTCTGCAGGAAAGGCAAATTTTTCGGGTTCTCGGAAGTCTTCGGCATTTGCGGCAACGAGTGCTGCGAAAAATGCTGCAAGAGATGCGATTGCATTAGGAATGAAAGAGTGTGAAGTAAATCTAAAGGGACCAGGAGCGGGCAGAGAATCCTCTGTTCGAGGTTTGCAAAGTGCAGGTCTCTCTATTAGTATTATCCGTGATAAGACACCAGTCCCTCACAATGGTTGCAGACCGCGTAAGCGTCGTCGTGTCTAAGAGAAAGTGGTTGCAAATTTAGGAGAAAGAACATGCCCGTTAAGTATGGCAGATTTGAAATGCCGGAAGAAATTAAATTGGATGAAGCGAGTCAAACGCCTTTGTTTGGTCGTTTTGTCGTGGAACCTTTCGAAAGAGGGTTTGGACATACTGTAGGGAATGCTCTTCGAAGGATTATGCTCGCTTCTCTAGAAGCCCCTGCGATCGTGTCTGTTCGAATTGAAGGAGTCCCTCACGAATATATGGCAATTGATGGAATCGTCCAGGATATGACCCATATCGTGCTTGCTCTAAAAGGAGCTCTTCTCCGCTATCTCTCTGTGGGAGAGAATAGTCATCCTCGTGAAATCCAGCAGATTACAGTCGTACTGGATATTACTGATGAGATGATCGAAAACGGAGGAGGAGAGCACAAAGTTCTTCTCAAGGAACTTCTTGAGAAAACGGATTACGAGCTTGTAAATCCAGATCTTCACATCTTTACGGTGACAAAACCCATGACAAGAAAGGTTGATCTTCGCATCGGCAACGGGCGAGGATATGTACCGTCAGAAAGGCAAGCGGGATTCGATCGTCAGGTAGATGAGATTGTCATAGACTCTGCGTTTTCCCCTGTGAGACTGGTGAACTATTCCGTTGAAAATACGCGTGTTGGTCAAGATACCGATTATGATCGATTGATCCTCGAGATAACAACTGATGGTCGTGTGGCTCCTGCAGAGGCTTTGAATTTTGCTGCGCAGATCGGGATCCTTCACTTTCAGTCCTTTGAGGCTTTGAAGACGCACGCCCTTTATTTTGACAAAGGGGAAATGTTGGTGAACCGGGATCGGGAAGAGTTGCTCCAGAAACTTGCCCTAAAAATTGATGAGATTGAGCTCTCTGTGCGCTCTACAAACTGTCTTGCAAATGCAAGTATTGAGACAATTGGTGAGCTTGTCATAATGCCTGAAATAGAAATGCTTCGTTTCCGCAATTTCGGCAAGAAGTCGCTAACGGAGATTAAGCAAAAGTTAGATGAGCTTGAGCTGTCGCTTGGCATGGATCTCGCAAAATACGGGATTACGCGCGATAACATCAAACAGATGATTACAACGCATCTTCAAGAAAGAGCAGGAGCTCAAGAAGTATGAGACATCAGAAGCACACATTTAAAGTCGGTAGAACAGGATCTCATCGTCGCGCAATGATTGCAAACATGCTTAAGTCATTAGTCGAAAGCGGGCGCATTTCAACGACGATTGTTAAGGCAAAGGAATTAAGAAGGCATGCGGATCGTTTGATTACGCTTGCCAAGAAAAATACCCTTGCGGCAAGACGTAAGGCGATCGCGGACTTGAGAGTAACATTTAATCCGCTCACGCCAAAAGAAGCAAGAAAAGCAAAAGAAGGTGACACGAGCGCCTATGGTAAAGATCGTATTGTAATCAATAAGCTCTTCGGAGAGCTTCGCGAGCGATTCACAAGCCGTAATGGGGGATATACTCGCATTATCCGCTCTGGCAATCGTGTTGGTGACAATGCATCGACTTGCTTCATTGAGTATCTCTCATAACTCTTGCCCGTCTTTTTAAGAAATTTTTAGAGTTTTAAGCTGCATCCGTGTAGTGTGTACTCGTGAATGAGGGTATCAATGGCGTATCGCGTTGCGATTAATGGTTTTGGACGGATTGGACGAATGGTTGCGAGGGTTGCTTTACAGCGGCCTGACATTCAGCTCGTTGCAATCAATGACTTAGTCCCTGCAGATAATTTGGCCTATCTTTTCAAGCACGACTCGATTCACGGGGCTTACTCTGGGTCTGTGTCGCATGAAGACGGTTTTCTTATCGTTGACGGTCGTAAGATCGCGGCTCTTTCAGAAAAAGATCCTGCAAAACTCCCTTGGAAAGAATACGATATTGACTACGTGATTGAATCAACGGGTTATTTCACACGCGTAGGAGAGGCTGAAAAGCACAAAAAAGCGGGGGCAAAGCGTGTCATTATGACAGCTCCTTGCAAAGACGGGATCCCGACATTTGTAATGGGAGTCAACCATACGAAATACGATCCCCAAAAAGATTATATTATTAGCAATGCGTCCTGTACGACAAACTGTTTAGCTCCGCTCTGCCGTGTCCTTTTGGATAATTTTGGCATCGAGGAAGGGCTGATGACGACAGTTCACTCTTTGACCATTTCACAGTCCACTGTGGATAGCCCATCCAAAAGGGATTGGCGTATGGGAAGGGCCGCAGGATTTAATATTATTCCAGCAACGACTGGGGCGGCAAAAGCCGTGTCCCTTTGTTTGCCTGAATTGAAGAATAAGTTAACGGGAATGGCCTTTCGCGTTCCCACTGCAGATGTGTCCGTAGTCGATCTTTCTGTTCGTTTGGAAAAAGATACGACGTACGAAGAGATATGTGAAGCAATGGATAGAGCTGCAAAAAACCAGTTGAAAGGAGTTTTGGATACGACTGACGAGGCAGTTGTTTCTTCAGATTTTATCGGTAGCCATTTTTCGTGCATTTACGATAAATTGGCGGGAACCGCAATGAGTCCTCGATTTTATAAGTTAATCGCATGGTATGACAATGAGATGGGGTATTCTCATCGGACTGTCGACCTGCTGGAGTATATTGCATCTAAAGAAAGCTAGAGGTTTTTTCGCTTTGACAAACAGATTTTTAATCCGTGTTTCTTTAGAGGGTACTCCATTTATGAAACCATTAAATTACGGAATATTCAGTGAATTTTACACGAGATCCTATCATCGAAACGGTGATCACACCTCGGGAGGGGTGCAAATTAGTTATTCGCAGTTCAAAAGGAGCAAAACAAGAGGAGTATCTTGTTGATGCTGTAGAGGTTGTTTCTTTTGGACACTCTTTTTTCTTTCGCTCTATAGAGCGCCCAAAATCCTTTTTGGTCCCTATCAGTGACTATGAGGTTTTTGAGGCAAAAGAGACAAAACTTATCTTAAAGAATGCAAGTTCTGAGCGCTCCATCAAGATCGGCGGAGGAAGGGAATCTTCCCGTCCTTCTCGAGAATCTGCAAAGAGTGAAGAATCTTCTGAAAGTGGGGATAAAAAACCAAAGCGACGGCGCTCGAGAAAGAGCAAAGACCGCAGTGAGACTCCTGCTCAAAAAACAGAGGGTTCAGCGGAGGCTGTTCAGACAGAGAGTCAAGGCTCCGAAGAAACAAAGGCACCATCGTTTATTTCAAAGCTCTTTCCTCCTCCTACAACACTCATCAGAGAGACGCTTGGAAAGTATAAGACCGATGCCCCGGCACCAGAGGATCTTTCCCAAATTGAGGAAAGTGAAACGTCGTCTGAAAGCGATCAAGATCTTGGCAAGATAGAGGAGCAAACTCCTCCTGATACTCTTCCTAAGGACAATCCAGACGCAGAAGAGTAGTTCTTGAACGGAACCGCTCTCTTTGATTAAAATCGAGGGCGTCATCGCTTGGATGGTGGAATGGTAGACACTGGGGACTTAAAATCCCTTGCTGGTAACAGCGTGGGGGTTCGAGTCCCCCTCCGAGCATTTTGGTGGGGAATTTTGAAGTTGTGTTCACTTGCCAGTACGCAGTACAGGCGGCGTTCCACGCCTTCAAACTTCCCTCACCAAAACCCCCGGAGCGAGTCCGAGCATTTTGGTGGGGAATTTTGAAGTTGTGTTCACTTGCTAGTACGCAGTACAGGCGGCGTTCCACGCCTTCAAACTTCCCTCACCAAAACCCCC
>CBDUSP010000047.1:0-12685 GCA_965370365.1 uncultured bacterium
CCCCCCCCCCCCCCCCCCCCCCCCACCCCCCCCGCCCCCCCCCCCCCCCTGCCCGTCGTATTTAACAGGATATGCTTTGCTGCAGGATACAATGTTTCGGTCAAAAACATGCACACTTTTCCGTAACCCCATCCATAAAAAATCTGTAGATTTTCAGGTGAATTCATCTATCTGCCACAGCGTCAGCTGCGATCCTGTAAGCGAAGCGTATCTTGTTAAATTTTAGCGTAGAGTTTTGCTTCCCAAGCTTGTTTTCGTTCAAGACTGATCCTGCAAGCGCGAAGCGCGTATCCTGCCGGCGTAGCCGATCCTGCAGCGAAGCGTATCCTGTTAAATTTTAGCGGAGAATTTTAAATGAGACGCCCCTGATTATTTTGGACAGACTCTTTCAAGGCTTTTGCGCAATTGGGCAAGCGCGCGGGGTTTATGATCCGCTTTGAGAATAGTCTCTTCAGCTACCAGGAGGTACTTCCAGCTCTCATTCCAGTTATGGCGCTGGAAGTGAATCGCTGACAAATAATAATTTACTGTTGGATCTTTTGGATGGAGTTTTATGTATTTTTTGAGAAAGGGGAGGGCATCTTTTTCTCTTCCCAGCTGCAAATAGGTGATCGCTAGGTGCAAGATCCCTTGGCGAAATTTCGGATATTTTTTAACTACTTTTTCGAGGCGCTCTCTTTTTTTTAGGATCGATTCTCGCGTTTCATCAACCTCCGAAAATACCGCTTGGATCCCTTCTACATCGGTCCTTCCCAAAAGATAATCTTCAGAAATCGTATCGGGACAGACAGCATAATCGGGAGTTACCCCCCGCACCTTTTCAAGAAGCGCTTTTCCTTCCTTCGGCCTATCAGTAAAAAGATAGTTAAACCCAAGGAACATATTAAGGAGATAATCATCCCCCATAAACGGCCTTGCCTTTTCATAGAGCGTTACAGCCGTAACAGGGTCTTCTTTATGCCATTTCACAGCTGCTTGGTTCATGAAGGCCAGACCAATGACTTCACGGAGATTTCTCGTTTGAAGGGCTTTTGTCTCCACTCCCAAAAACACTTCTGATGGGAGATCAATCCCTCTAGCAGTGGTTTCAATATTGATCACATCTCCATCGTCTTTTACATGGCGGACGTAGATGTGTCCCGGCGGCGTTACAGATTCTAGAGCAAGGTCGAGTCTTTGAGCTAAACAATGGAAAAGGATGGACACGCCCAAGCAGACCCCCTTTCTTCCATCTAAGACAGACGGTAAAAAGGTATATAGATCGATATCTTTTGCGTGGAGCGAGTGTGGAGGGAAGCGAAAGTGCATTTCAGAAAAGATATAATCATTAATCGCTCGAATTTTCTGTGGAGGCGTTGCGTTTTCTGGAAGGCGCGCTAAGATCTGGAGCGCCATGAGATCAATGCTCGCTTCATAACTGCGGATTTTGTCTTTTTCACTGGGACCCATTTCAGCTAAAAGAAGTCCTCTTGCAAGATCGATTTGCTCAGGGTCGATTGCAAGAATCTGATTTTGATCCCACAGTCCAAAACCTTGTAAAGAGCGATTTTTTAAGTGGCGACCGAGTTTTTCAATTACGAAAAGTTGCTCTTCATTCAAAACAGGAGTTTGTTCCTGGGACGATCGATTGACAAGAGCGATCATAGGAGAGATGTTTAACGTGGGAAGGATCGGCGCCGGGTCATAGTCGGTGTGGCCCCCACTTAAAAGATCCCACGCATGGCGTAAAGATGCTTTTCCCTCTTGGGTTTTTGGATATAGCTCGTAAAATGCAAGGTGCTGCGCAACAGATGTAGGATCAAGGGTGGTGTAGAGAGAAGCGATATTCTCTGCATGGATGGCAAAGCACGCGAAAAGTAAGAACAGTTTATAAATCTTCATCATCACTTGCGGACAGTCCTCCTCGTGAAAGGACACGTCTAGGTTTTGCGCCTTCTTGCGGGCCGATGATCCCATTTTCCTCGAGTTCATCCATCAGCCCTGCTGCCCTTGCATAGCCGATTTTGAGTTTCCTTTGCAAATAGGTTGTCGATGCGCTTTTCGAGTTCAAGACAGTATCAAGCGCCTGATCATAGAGCGCATCTTTTCCTTTCGCACCCGATAGAGTCTCTAGAGACTGGAAAGCGTCAAATGAGGGGATGAGATAGTTTGGCTCGTGGAATTTAGTAATATGCTGGATGACTTGGTTGATGTTTTCGTCGCTGATATAGGCCCCTTGCGCTCTCGTTAACTGCGAAGATCCAGGTGGAAGGAAGAGCAAATCCCCGTTGCCAAGAAGACTTTCTGCGCCGACATCATCCAAGATAATTTGCGAGTTGATCCTGCTTGCAACCTTAAAGGAGATTCTTGTTGGGATGTTCGCCTTGATAATACCAGTGATGACTTCGCGCGATGGTCTTTGCGTGGCCAAAATCAGGTGAATGCCAACTGCCCGTGCCATCTGCGCAATCCGCGCAATTGGCGTCTCGATATCTGCGCTTGAAACCATCATAAGATCAGCAAACTCGTCGACCATCGCAACGATGTAAGGCATATGCTCTGGGACCGCAACATTTAAGGAACTTTCAAGATCTTTATTGATTTTGCGGCTATTGAACGAGGAAATGTTTCTCAATCCCAGCTGCTTTAAAATTTCGTAGCGCACCTGCATTTCCTTAACAAGCCATTGAAGCGCTGCATAGGCACCGTGGGACTCTGTGATTACAGGTGCGATCATATGGGGAAGTTTTGAGTATTGGGTGAGCTCCACTTTTTTCGGATCGATCATGAGGAATTTGACCTGTTCTGGCTCGGAATTCATCAAAATCGACATGACAATTGTGTTTACGCAAACTGATTTTCCAGAGCCTGTTGCTCCAGCGATAAGGAGGTGAGGCATTTTTGCAAGGTCAGAAAAGACCCACTCTCCATTGATTGCTTTCCCAAGCAAAATGGGAATGTGCATCTTCTTTCCCTTTTGCTTGTAATGAAGCAGCATGTCCCGGAAATTCACTTCTTGGCGATGGATTGCGGGAATCTCGACGCCAACGGCGGCCTTACCAGGGATTGGAGCGACAATGCGGATCGATTTTGCCTGCATGTTGAGGGCGATATCATTTTCAAGGGCTTTGATTTTTTGGACTTTGACGCCGACGGGCGGATGCACCTCAAAGGAGGTGATGGTAGGTCCGCTGTTGATTTCTCCAACAGTTGCTGCAATGCCAAAGCTTTTAAGCGTCTCTTCCAAGGTAGATGCCTGGTGCATGAGGTCTTTTTTGAGTGTTGGCTGGTCCATTTGCGCATCTGGAGGGGAGAGCAAATCGGCTGGAGGTGCTTTGTAGGAGCCCTGTGTTGGAAGGACGAGATTTTTTGGGAGGATCGCGGCAATTTCGGCTGCCTTGGGCCTGATGATTTTTGGAGTTCTCTCTTTTCTTGCGGCGAGAATAGGGTTTAGTTTTTCTTCGGGGAGGTTGATTTTTAAGCTTTTAGTAGGAGGTGCTGGTTGCTTCTGGGGAGGCGTTGCTCTTTTTTTAAAAAACTTCCCAAGTTTTCCAAACATACGAATAGAGGAGCTAATCCCCCTTCCAATTGCTTGTAAAATAGGAAGAAGAGGCGCTCCTGTTAAAAAGAGAAAGGAGACCAAGCCCAGTGATGAGAAGATGAGCGCGCAGCCTGTTGGGTTGAGCACTTTTTGAAGGTGGACAAGCGGCATGTCTGCATAGAGGAAGTAAAAGGGGATTCCTCCGAGATTATAACGCGTTACCGTATGTGCATAGGGGATATAAAAGGTCACGGACTCAGAGATGATCGACCCGTTCCATTTTCCTGCAGCGTCGGGGTAGCTATCTGCAAAAACGGTGAGTAAAAGTGAGCAGGAGACGAGGAGAATCGAAAAGTAGAGGTGATCATATCCTGAGTAGGGGTCCTTTTTTTTAGTCAGCGTCCTCACCCCAAGCCAAAAGAGATAGGTGGGGAGAAGATACGATGCAAGGCCAAAAAGATAGAGACTTCCCAAACTCACTACATAGCCAACAAAGCCAAGAAAGTTTTGGGAGGGTTGCAAAAAGACGAAGCTATAGAGCGATAAAAAGCCTAAAATGCTCGTGACGATGAAAATGATCGCCTTTGCATCCGTTGATGGCGGGGGCTTTTTTTTAACTTTTTTAATGGGTTTAATTTTTTTTCTTTTAGCCATGAAAAATGATCAGTGCAATGAGTCCAATTGTTAAGCAATACCACGCAAACGGCCGAATAATGCTCCTTGCGTAAGCCCAGAATACTGCGCGCACGGAGAAAAGTCCAACGAGAAAAGAACTTGTGAACCCAATTGCATAGGACATGTTGGGGACCTCGCTTACGGCATCAGAGGTTCCTCGAATTAATTTCATCGTTTCTAAAATCTCTCCTCCCAAAATCGTTGGCACTGCCAAAAGAAAGGAAAAGAGGGCTCCTTCTTTGAGGCTCCAGCCACAAAACCTGGCGGCTCCAATTGTCGATCCACTTCGCGAGATTCCGGGAATGAGAGCTGCTGACTGTGCCATCCCTATCCATAGCACATCACTCCATTTTTTGTTCTCGGTGGGGATGACCTTCTTTTTCATAGAGGCTGCAAAGAGAATCAAGGATGTGATGATGAGCGCGTATCCCGTAAACTTTGGGGTAGAAAGCGCAATGCGAACGGGTTTTAGAAAGAAGTAGGCAGGGACAAGGGGCAAAATAGCCAAAGCAAAGAAGGCCATTTTCCGAAAACTTAAAAGGACGCCTAAAACCTCTTTTCTCAAGTAAAAGATCAAAGCGAGAAGCGTGCCTGCGTGGCAGAGAAGATCGAAATAGAGCAGATGCTCTCCATCAGGAATGGAAAGGAGTTTTTTAAAAAGGCGCAAATGGGCAGAGGAACTTACTGGGAAAAACTCAGTGATTCCTTGAACGATTCCCAAAATCAGTGCTTGTAAATACGTCATGGAGAGAAAAACCTTTACCTCGCCGGTTTTTGGATGAGAGGGCATTCAAAAAATTTAACAGGATCCGCTTCGCTTGCAGGATCGGCTACGCCGGCAGGATCACCGCTGACTTAGGTGGCAGGATAAAAAGCTGAGTTTTGGGTTCACTTTCCTCAAATTCAAGGAACTCACTCTTTTGAAAAATGGGGCGATCGACGGGGCTCGAACCCGCGACTTTTGGAATCACAATCCAACGCTCTAACCAACTGAGCTACGACCGCCATAAGCAATGGGTAATTTTATACTATAGCTCTCTATTCGTCAATGTGAGGTGTTTCCTATTGCAAGGAATCTTTTTCTGGTATAAGCTCCGCGGCGAAAAATTGAAGAATATTTAAAAAAGGAAGATTTATGAATCGTATTTGCACCCTCCCCGGAATTTGCCGTTTTGTTATGCCGAGCTTTGGAAAAAGAACCTCTAATCATCACTTGGGAATTGTGAGTACCATTCTCTCTTCTATGCGGTTTCATTCTCAAGATTCTTCTGTAGATGCTACTCGCTATACCAATATGGCACGCGTGTATGAGAAGGACGGGAATCCTGACGCAGCGATAGAGATGCGTGAACAAGCGATCAAAGTTCAAGAAGCGGTTTCCCCAGAAAGTTCTTCTCTACCGGTATCTTACAACAATCTAGGGACTCTTTATTACGAGACAAAAAACTACGAAGCGGCTGCGAAGTCTTATAGAAAAGCGATTCAAGTTCAAAAGAAGCAAGATGCAAAGAGTGAGAATCTCGTTACTTACCGCACAAATCTTGCAAATACGAAATTTGCCCAGGGAGTCGTTGCCCAAGAGAACAAAGACTTTGAAGGGGCAATAAAGCATATCAAAGAAGCGCTTACCTTGAGAGAGCAATGTAGTGCAGGGCAAGATGCTATCAACGCGTGTAACAAGCAGCTTGGTTGTATATACGAAGCACAAGGAGATCTTGTTAATGCGAAAGTGTATCTCGGGAAGGTTGCCTCGGAAAGCGCTTCTCTTGGAGTTCTCTCCAATAATGCAGGGACTCTTAGTTTCAACAAGGGAGAATATGAAGACGCTT
The DNA here is from genome assembly GCA_965370365.1 of uncultured bacterium. GTDB lineage: Bacteria > Chlamydiota > Chlamydiia > Chlamydiales > SM23-39 > DAIDHZ01. The sequence continues at coordinate 6,025 of CBDUSP010000047.1, forward strand.
TGAAGCACTATGAGGAGGCGATTCAATCTTCACAGGAAACGAACCCTGAATATCTAGTCACTTATCAAACAAATCTTGCAAATACGCACTATGCCCTGGGGGACGTTTTCCAGAAGGGAAACAAGCTTGATGAGGCAATAGGGCACTTCGAAAAAGCTGTTGTTTTGAATGCGGAGCTCCCTGAAAGAGGTGAGGAAACGAAAGTATGTCATGATCGACTTGGGGCGATGTACGAAGCTCAAGGGAAAAATAAAAAGGCTCTAGAGCACTTCGAGGCTTCCTAAGATTCTTTTGGACATAGCACTCTGTTAGTGCTATGTCTACTTCTATGAAGAAGTATCTTCTAATTTGCTTATCTTTAGCTGCTCTTTTTGCGGGAGCCTATTTCTTTTTTAAGAAATCAAAAACAGCCACCTTGCCTTTTGGGAGATCTCCAAAGGAAGTTCTAGAGCGATTGATTGAAGGCAATCAGCGCTACGCTACAAATGAGTTTGAAAGTCCAGATCGAGCATCGATGCGTCGCATGGAAGTCTCTAAGGAACAAACGCCTTTTGCAGTTGTTGTAGGGTGCTCTGATTCTCGCGTTCCCCCAGAAATTATTTTTGATCAGGGTCTTGGCGATTTGTTTGTCGTGCGCGTTGCTGGACAAGTTGTGGGGCCAATTGAGCTTGATACAATTGAATATGGGCTCAAGTATCTTGGGGCCTCCTTAGTCTTTATTCTTGGACATCAGTCCTGCGGCGCTGTCACTGCTGTTTTAGATGGAAAAACAGAAGATATTGAAGAGATTGCAAATCTCATTCGGCCGGCGATTGCCTTAGATAAAGACAAGTCAGTTGAGCAAGCTGTGAAAGACAACGTCCACTATGTCGTAGATCATCTAGAAAAGACCCCCTTAATTCAGAAAATGCAAAGCGAAGGAAAGGTCGATGTTGTTGGGGGATACTATCAACTCCTCGATGGAAAAGTTGAAATTCTTCACTGACATAAGTTATTGGTTATAAATACGATTGAACGAATGAATCAACGCCTAAGCTTTGCAATCCTCTTCTTATTGCTTTCATTTCCCTCGGCAAGTGCCGTTCTTTTCACTCCGGCTCTTCCGTCGATTGTCTCTTTTTTTCAGTTGTCTTCTGCGCAGTCAGATTTGACCCTTTCTACATATCTGATCGGATATGCGCTTGGGCAACTTCCATATGGGCCTCTTGCAAATCGCTTTGGAAGAAAAAAGACGCTATACATAGGGCTTAGTATTTCAATTGTTGGGTGTTTACTTTGCGCGGCATCTTCATTTTTTGTATCTTTTCCTCTTCTTGTTTTTGCTAGGTTTTTGCAGGCCTTAGGTGCTTGTGTAGGCTTGAAAGTGAGCTTTACGATGATTGCAGACTCTTATGATGAGATGAAAGGAGCGAAGATGATTTCCCTTTTAGGGACGGGGTTTGCCATTGTTCCTGCAATTGCTATGATGATTGGAGGGTATTTAACGAAAAATTACGCTTGGGAGAGCTGTTTTTATTTTCTCGCTATTTTTGGAGGCGTTGTCTTATGGCTCTCTATGCAATTGCCAGAAACGAGTAAGAAATTAACCCGAGATGCACTTCGTATTCCCAAAATTATTGAGGGGTATACAGCTGCATGTAAAAACAAACCTCTGATGTTTAGCGGGCTTATTATTGGGCTTGGAACAGCAATTTCTTACATTTTTAATGCAAAAGCACCATTCATTGCCATTAATCTTCTTGGGCTTTCTCCAGACATGTTTGGAATGTACAGTCTGATTCCTCTTTTGGGGATGCTTGTGGGATCTTTTTTATCGCATCGACTTGCGGGAAGTCGTTCTTTGATTCGGGTGTTGTTAATTGGAAGCATTGTTTCTTTAAGCGGGGCTCTTTTTATGCTTTTGCTTTTTGCAAGCGAGATGGGAAGTGTTGCTTCGCTTTTTCTCCCGATGTTTTTAATTTACATGATCGATTCTGTTATTTTTTCAAACATCTCTTCTTTTGGGCTTGCAAGAGCGCAAGACAAAGCAAATGGCTCTGCGATTTTACACTTTGTCTCCTTAAGCACAGCAGCTATTTTTATGTTTAGCATCAGATTCTCTTCTCTTGATGTAGAGCTTTTGATGCCAGTGAGCTTTGTCCTTTTACTCTGTATGACGTTTGTTCTTTGTTTTGGGTTAAGAGGTTTTACAGTTTCTCAAGGCAGTGAGCAATCCCCTCCACTTGAGAAGGATCAAGACCAATTGTAAGGCGGATCGTGCACTCATCTGGCGTAAACAGCATTCCGAAATTCGTGTGATAAAAGCCAAAACTTCTTCGAAGAAAAATGGGCTGTTTTTCTTTCATGCAGTGAAGATAGAGAGAAAGACCCGCAACAGCAGAAACACGCTCTGTGTGCAAAGGTCCTGATACTTTGATATCGATAAAGGAAAGATCGACATCTTTTTCTGCTGCAATTGCGCGGATAGGTCTCTTTTTTTCATAAAACGAATCTGGAAGAGATGTAAGAACAGCTCTTGTGTTGTCAAAAATCTGTTTGCGATAGAGATCGAGAAGATCAGGCGTATTTTCAAAGGCCAGGCAAAACCACTGCAGGCTTAAATGATCAGTTTGTAAGGCTCTATCTGTCAAGATCTCTTGAAAAGGGAGCCAGGCGGGATCTTGATTGTGGATTACAAAACAGGGGGCCCCTGCATAGTTATCCATTCCAAAAAGATCGAACTTTAGACCACTGCGAAAACAGACGATGCAAAGAGTCCCCTGTGCGATTTCCTCTTGAAACTCTTCAAGCAGCGTTTGGACTCTTTCAGAATGGAGATATTCGATTGTGAGATCGAGCGCGAGAGTGAGTTTTTTTGTTCTGTTTTTTGGAAGGGCTTTTTTTAAGTTGCCTGAGATGTCTTCGACTGCATAGTTTTCGCTGATCGGATTGTCTCGCCTAAGGACAGGGTTAAACTGTGCGATAAATAGATCGGCATTTTCCCAATCCCCATCGCTTGCTTCACTTTCTGAGAGGGCCTTTGAGACTTTGCTTGCTGCGTGCATGCATTCAAAGTAGGTATTTTTCCCATAGATTGTGTGGGTAGGATGATTTGGCAGCTCAACGGCTTTAAAAACACCCGCAAGCGCGCTCATCCCAGATGCTAAAAGGCCGTAAGAGGTAAGCGGTTTTAATGCAGTTGGGGGATTAATGATGCGCGCATAAGCGTTTGAAAAATCATCAAAGGAAAAGGGAGATGCGATTTCAAGAAGAGGAAGGAGATTTAGATGAGCCTGTTCTATGTGAGAAGTGAGTTCCAAAAAGGAGAGGTTTGGTTGTCTTATCTTGTGGAGCTCTTTTTGGATGTTGGAAAGGGAATTACGTACGATAGAGGTTTTTGTTGGACAAGTAGACTCTTCTATACGTGATAGAAGTGCTTCAAAGTTTTTTAAAAAGCCCTCGACCATGATTTTTCTTTCTACAGAATGCTCTATAGAACGGGTGTTTTGTATTTCCTCTTTTAAAGGATTCAGATCTACTTTTGGAGGCATACTAGAAACTCTTCTTTCGAAAGAGGAAGTCCCTATGCGATCGAGTTCTATAGGATTTGCGGTAATCCCGAAAGAGGAAATCCATCCAAGCAGGAAGTTATGGTCCTCCTCAATACAATCATCGTTCCAAGGAAGGATGCGAATTCCAGATCCTTCTTTTTCTTTGATGCACTCGATGCAAATAAGGCTTTCTAAATCGATGTTCTGCTCGTTACATTTTTTGATGAGAAGAGGGCGATAGTCTTCCCAAGATGTTGAAAATGCGTTTGTAAGATCGAGAATGTTTTTTTTGTCTTTACGAAGAGAGTCCATCACATTTGAATAAGAGGGGAGATATTTCTCGAAAGAGTCAGAGCGCATCAAAAGTAACGGATAGGATTCTGGGTGGGGGAGTTTTTGTTTCCATGCAGCAATTCGATTTTCATAGACTTGGGAGGGCTGGCTAAAGGGGTCCCGTGCGTAGCTATTTCTTGTCTCTGGAGAGACTTGGATCTGGAATCCAAAACAAGGGGAAATATAGTTGATTTCGAGGGGAAAAAAGCCGTTTGCTTTTGCAAGCCATCTTTTTTCTAAGAAGGAAAGAAGCTCTCCCCCTTTCTCACCTACGCATGGGATTTTTGAGAGCATTTCATGGTTTTCGTACCAAGACTTATGAGAGAAGGGAATCCACTTGCCATTTGATGCACGTACCCATGACGGGGAATCCTCGATCATATGCTTTAAGCAAGAAAAGGACGCAAACGCGCAAAGATCGCTAAAGGTTTTGAAGTCTTTGTTTAAAGACGAGTCATAGAGAAAAGCCCAGGCAATTTTGGAGGAAAGCGCGCAGGCTCCAAGAGAGGCGCCTGCTCCAAAATAAAGGGCTCGATCTAAAACGGAGTGATAAATGCATCCAGGCTCCATCCGATCCGATGGGGGGGCTGTTTTAAAGTGTAGTGCTAAAAGAAAGCATATAAAGGTTAGGGTACAAAGGAGGCTTTTTCTTAATAGGCGCATGAATCATGCAATAGCATGATTAAATAAATCAGGCAATTGCAGATTCAGCGATTCCTTTTGATCAAGGCTCAAAACTTGGAGTTAATTTGGATATACAGCTCTGGTGTCATGCCATCAAACACAGCACTTCGAGTGTTGAACAAGGAAGAGTAATGTTGGGGCACAGCGTTTTTATCTTATCAAACCACGAGTTGCGTGAGTCTTTCCCCATCGAGGCAGCAACATTGGCCATTTTTTTAGCTATTTCTTCATTACCTACGTAACTTTTGTAATTATTAAATATAATGTTAAGGCATTTGGATTTGCATTCTTCTGAAGCCTTTTCAGCAATCTCGAGGAGTTCGTTCACAATCATTTGTCGATGACAGTCTTGATCTTTTTTTGGGCGTCTCAGAGATACAACGTAGTTTATTCGGTCTTGCTCATTTGCAGAAAGAGAGTGAGCAATTTCCAGTGCTATGTGCATAGCGGTTTGTGGATGATGTACCATCCCCCGTAGTATTAGTCCCCGGACAAGCGTATCCGTCGCGTAGCATGCGTCTAAGAGCTTGTCGCACGTTGTTTTCAGCCTGTCGCTGTTTTTATTTAGTTTTCCTTTCTGGGAAGACGCATTAGTCGTGCTGAGAGCGTCGCTCACTTCTGGCTTCTGGTTCCCTGTTACAGCTTGTTCTGTGCTAAAGCCATCCATACACATCATACTGAGCGTGTCTAAGGTGTCATCATCTTCTGACTGCTGGCACCGTTTTTCATCTACCAACAAAGCATACAAACCTGGAAGATCTGCTTCTCGAGATGGAGTAGTATCAGAGTGAATTCGCTGCAATGGCTGTTGAGAATTTAGCAAACAGCGAGTCACTAAACGCCCCAGTTTTTCGGGATCAAGAATCTGTCCAAATGGGGTGTACCAACGTGGACCCACGTTGGTACACCTCAGTTTCTGTAAATCTAAGAGGATTTGTTCTACAGGTATGCAAGACGTGTTCGAGTTATTTCCAAACAAAACATTTGCACTACATTCACTTGGGGTTTCTTCAATAGGGACAGTCGTAAACATGGGTCCGGTGCTCTCAGCAGGTGATGCACATGCGCTTATAAAATTCGAAGGGTTGCTTCTCTGTGTAGGATATGTAGCCTGGCTCACAAAAGTAGGATTACCCAGAGGTGACATAAATAATTTCCTTATTGTTTTAGACTTTAGGATGTTTTCATTCTACCATTTAGGAGACAATTCGGCCACTCATTCGCCCTCTCTTCGGCCAAAATTCACCGAAAAATCTAATTCCCAAAACTCCATTAACTCACTCGAATTAATTATGGCTTACAAATTAGTTTTGTCAAGTTATTGTAAAAAAGAAATTAATCTTTTTCGGTGGATTTTTGCTAAAAATCTGGCAAAGGACAGGCTGTATCAAAATTGCTTGTTCCCGAATTTCTGCATATGTTGCTGCAGATCAGCCGTTTTTGCCCTGATCTGGGAAGGCTCTCCTAATTTCTTCGGCAGAGGCCTCTATATCATAAGTCAGTTTTCTTCGTCCTCAGAGGCATTTACATTGTTATTGCCGAAATTTGCTTCAGAATTGGTGCGGGAGGCAGTGCTTAGAGTAAAGTTACTGAGGGAATTTTCTTCGGAATCCATGAATTCTCCCGCTGTTGTGGGTGATTGAGTAGCCTCTGGAAATTCATATAACACGTTTGGGCGCTTTTTGAGGTGATATACAATGTTGTGGCAATTTTTGAGATATTCGTTGGCGATTACCCGCATGGACGGTTGATAGTTTTCTTTTGTAGCATGTTCCATAAGTCGGAATCCGTTTTCTAGAGCTGGTTTTGGAGACAGTCTAGCGATAGTGTCCGGATCGTCTCGCTCTAATATGCCACCCAGTTGCCTTATTTCCTGATAGTGATGATATGCCACTAACACTTCCGCTATAGAGTGAAAGCCTGCTCGATGATATGTTGCCATAAGCATCGCAGCTATTAAGTTCAAATCCTTTTTATCTACTGGTTTTTGCAAATGGTTTTTCAAGAGCCTTTCTGCGGTTCGAAGACAAATAATTGCAGAGCCACTCATCCCCAAACGTAGAGGAACTCCACTCTGGTATGCAACCTCATACCATGTATCTAGATTCTTTGGA